>DASYJK010000095.1:0-23406 GCA_035996525.1 Solirubrobacterales bacterium | reverse complement strand
CGACGACCCGGGAACGGGGTCGGTGTCTGGTCTTTGCCGGCGTCGTCATCGTCTGCTGGTGGTTCGCTCTGGGACTGGAAACCCCGCTTACGGCCCTTTGCTGCGTTGCGTCTCAGATGCTACGAAGCGGCCGCGGACGCGGATCAGCTCGGCGGCACGACTTTCGGAGCTTCCAGGGCCGAGAACGCGTTCGCCTTGAAGCCACGCTGATGGATGCCGCGGCTGAAGGCTTCGGTCACCTTCGGTGCCGTCTCCAGCGGCCACTGGACGCCGCGGTCGATCTGCTCGAACCAGATCAGGCCGCGGACCCGCGGGTACTTGGTGCGCAGGTCCTTGAACATCTGGGTGATCCAGGTCGCCTTGGCGTGCCCTTTGCCGCCGGAGGCCATCTCCGCCAGGATCATCGGCTTGTCGGGGGCGATCTTCTTGGTGATCGTCCGGTAGCTGCCGCTGAAGATCTTGTCGAAGGTGGTCCAGGGCGCCGAGTTGACGCTGTTGCTGGCCCAGTTGAAGCCGTCCAGCGAGGTCCAGTCGACGTATTCGTCGCCGGGGTAGAAGCTCGCGAGCGGGCGCATCTGCGGCGATGACTTCACGTAGGGGCACCAGACCCAGGTCACGTTGGTGGCGCCGACCTGGGTGAAGATGTCGTGCACGTGGCGCCAGGCGGCCACGTACTCGCCCGGGTTGTTGGCGTTGGCGTCCTCGGCCCAGGGGAACCAGTTGCCGTTCATCTCTCAGTCGAAGCGGAGGAAGAAGGGGTGGCCCCAGGCCTTGGCGCCTTCGGCGAATTCGCGGATGTAGTTGTCGAAGCTGCCGTTGGCGATGTCGGCGAGCTGGAAGGCGGGCTCGTTGAGGTCGTCCGGGACCGGCACCGACTGCGATCCCCAGCTGAAGAAGGGGACGGCGCCGTAGTTGCGGATCGTGTTCATCTCGAAGGCCGGGAACTCGTAGGGGGTGCAGGGGTCGCTGCCGCATTCGGCGAAGGGGGCGGCGAACTCGATCAGCGAGAGGCCCTTGCCGACCATGCCTTCGAAGTGGCTGACCGCGGACATGTCCCAGGGCGGCTGGCCGCCGGTCAGCTGGGTGCCGATCCAGGCGCCCCAGTAGCTGCCGCGCTGCTTGGGCAGGACTTTCTTCTTCGCCTTGTGGTGGCCGGGGCGGGCGTGGCCGGCCTCGGCGGGGGCGATCTGGGCGACCGCCAGCGTCGCCGCCAGCGCGACCGCCATTGCCACCATGCCCAGCCTGATCTTTGCTCTCTGCGTCTGCATCTCTCTCCCTGGCCTTCGGGTCGGGGGAGTCTAGGGACACTCCGTCTCCCGCTCTGTACGGCTCAACCGGTCGGCTGGATCGCTCCCGGTCCGATCGAAGCGAAGGTATTGCCGAGGTAGGACGGGCTCTGGATGCCCTGGGCGAACGCGGCAGCGGAGCTGCTCGAGGTCTCGATCGGCCAGTCCATGCCGTCGTCGAACTTCTCGAACCAGAGCAGGCCGCGCAGCAGCGGGTAGTTGGTGCGCGCCGATTCGAGCGCGTTGGCGATCCATTCGGCCTTGGAGCCGCCGTACTCCGAGCAGCCGACCTCGCTGATGATCAGCGGCTTGCCGGGGGCGATCGTTTCGGTGATGCGGTCGTAGGTCGATTTGAAGAGGTCGTCGAAGCTGCGCCAGCGGTCGGGGCGGGCCGGGTTGGTGCCCCAGTTGTAGCCGTCGAGGCCGGTCCAGTCGACGTAGGCGTCGCCGGGATAGAGCGAGGCGAGGTCGTGCAGCTTGTTTTCCGGGTCGACGTTGGGGCACCAGACCCAGGTCGCGTTGGTGGCACCGACCTGGGTGAAGATGTCGTGCACGTGGCGCCAGGCGGCGACGTATTCGCCGGCCTGGTTGCCGTTGACGCCCTCCGACCAGCCGAACCAGTTGCCGTTCATCTCCCAGTTGAAGCGGAGGAAGAAGGGGTGGCCCCAGGCCTTTGCCGCTTCGGCGAATTCACGGATGTAGGCGTCGTGGTGGCCTTCGATCACGTCGGAGAGCTGGAAGTCCGGCTGGTTGAGGCTGCCCGGGGTGGCGCTCGAGGCCCAGCTGAAGAACGGCATCGAGCCGTGGGCGCGGATCGCTTCCATCTGTTCCCTGGGGAACTTGTAGTAGGTGCAGCTGGAGGAGCAGTCGGCGAAGGGGGAGGAGAAGTTGACCGCGGAGGCGCCCTTGCCGGCCATCCCTTCGAACTTGGTCACCGCGCTCATGTCCCAGGGGGCCTCGTCGCCGGTCAGCTGGTCGCCGATCCAGGCGCCCCAGTAGAGCGGTCCGGTGGCGCTGGAGGCGGCGGCCTTGGTGGGCCGGTTGCAGCGCTCGAGGCGGCGGCGTTCGATCCGCCGCAGTCTGGCGGAGGCGCCGGGCCGGGCGAGGGTGCGGGCGACGCGGGTGCAGCTGGGGCCGCCGAGGGTGCGGGCGCTGGCGAGGCCGACGCGGCCGCCGCTCTGCTGGTCGGGACCGGAGCTCTTGGCGACGCCGCTGCCCGGGGCGGCGACGAGCAGGGCTGAGGCGACGGCGCCGGCGGTGAGCAGATTGCGGAGGGCGCGGCGGGCGGTGGGGGCGGCGGGCATGCACTCCCATCGGCCCCTCGTCAGGCAGATTCAAGAACTGCAAGACGACTGGACATTTGTCCTAGGCGCCCTTGACAAAGCCGTCCCGGCAGCTTTTGGAAGGCCGCCTAGCTGGCGGCCTGGACCGGGCCGGAGCCGGCCAGGGAGGCGTAGCCGTTGCTCGCGTAGGCGGGGTTCTGAATGCCTTCGGCGAAGGCGGCGGTGGCGCTGGCCGAGGTCTCGATCGGCCAGTCCATGCCGTCGTCGAACTTGTCGAACCAGAGGACGCCATGGATCTTCGGGTAGTTGGTCGGGATCTTGGCCAGCATGTCCTTGATCCAGGCGGCCTTGGAGCCGCCGTACTCGGAGCAACCGACCTCGCTGATCATCAGCGGCTTCGAGGGGGCGATCGAGCCGGTGATCTTCTTGTAGGTCGAGCTGTAGAGCGAGTCGAAGCTGCGCCAGCGGTCGGGTCGGGTCGGGTTGGTGCCCCAGTTGTAGCCGTCGAGCCCGGTCCAGTCGACGTAGGCGTCGCCGGGGTAGAGCTTGCCGAGGTCCTGCATCTGGTTTTCGGGGTCGACGTTGGGGCACCAGACCCAGGTCGCGTTGGTGGCGCCGACCTGGGTGAAGATGTCGTGCACGTGGCGCCAGGCGGCGACGTATTCGCCGGCCTTGTTGCCGTTGACGCCCTCGGCCCAGGCGAACCAGCCGCCGTTCATCTCCCAGTTGAAGCGGAGGTAGAAGGGATGGCCCCAGGCCTTCGCCGCTTCCGCGAACTTGCGGATGTAGGCGTCGTGGTGGCCTTCGATGATGTCGGAGAGCTGGAAGTTCGGCTCGCTCAGGTTGGAGGGGACCGGGATCGACTGCGAGCCCCAGCTGTAGAACGGGATGGCGCCGTGCGAGCGGATGCTGTTCATCTCGTTCTGGGGGAAGTTGTAATAGCTGCAGGTGCTGGAGCAGTTGGCGAAGGGGGCGGAGAAGTTGACGATCGAGAGTTTCTTCTTTGCCTCCTTCTCCAGGGTGGCGACGGCGTTCATGTCCCAGGGGGCCTCGGTCCCGGTCAACTGCGAGCCGATCCAGCCGCCCCAGTAGATCGAGGAGGCGGCGGCGGGGGTCGGGGACGCTTCCGGAGCCGATTCAGGCGCCGGAGTGGGGGCGGGGGACGGTTCCGGAGTCGGGACCGGCGCTGGCTTCGGGGTCGGGGTGGGCGAAGGGCTCGGGGTCGGCGCGGCGTTGGCGACGAGGACGCTGAGGCTGGCGCTGGCCGGCCGCGAGCCGGTCGCGTAGGCGGTGGCGGTGAGCGAGTGGCGGCCGTTGGCGAGGGCGGTGGTGTCGAGGCTGCCGCTGCCGTAGGCGAAGGGGGCGCGCGTGTCGGTCGATTTGACCGCCCCGTCGATCGCGAACTCGACCTTGTAGACGCGGCTGCTGGAAGCCTTCACCTTCCAGGCGATCGAGCCGGAGACGGTGGCGCCGTCGGCCGGCGACTGCGAGACGACGCTGAGCTTGACCGCGGAGGCGGTGGCCTGGCGGGCGAGGGTGCGCATCTGCACCAGGTGCGGCTGCGCGCCGGAGCGGGCGGCGGAGAAGGCGAAGCTGAGGAGGACCGTCAGGGTCGCGAAGAGGAGGAGGCCGAGGCGGCGGCTGCGGTGGGTGGCCATGCACGGGGAATCGGCCCTTGCAAAGGGGACTTCAACCGAAGCCGCCGGATTGGACGTTTGTCAGCGCCGCCCGGGCGTTGCCAGGCGTCAGGCGAGCGAGCGGTAGAGCGAGAGCAGCTCGGCCGCGCACTCGTCCCAGGAGGTGAGGTTGGGGCGCTTCTCCTGCGGCGGTTTGCCCAGCTCCTCGACCACGGCGCGGCCGATCTCCGCGGCGTTCTCGTCGAGCGGGATCGCCCGGGCGAAGCCCTCGCGGGCGAGCTCGCCGAGGCCGCTGGCGTCGGCGACGAGCAGCCGGCAGCCGGCCGCGGCCGCCTCCAGCGCGACCAGCGGGTGGGTCTCGAACTCGCTCATCAGCACCACCACCGAGATCCCGCTCAGCAGTTCGGCCATCGCCGCCGGCTGGTCGGCCGGGGTGCTGGTGAAGCGGACCTGGTCAGCGACGCCGAGCTCCTCGGCGAGGCGGCGCAGGTCGTCCTCGTAAGGTCCGCTGCCGACCACGCTCAGGGTCGTCTCCGGCTTGCGCTTCAGCACCTCGGGGAAGGCTTCGATCACCCGGTGGTGGCCCTTGTAGCGCTCCAGTCGCCCGATCGAGGCGATCGTCGCCGCCCCGTTGCGGCGCGGCGCGGCGCCGGTCGCGGCGAAGGCGAGGTCGGTCCCGTTCGGGATCAGCGCGAAGTGGTCGGGGCCGAGGCCGAGCTCGCCGCCGTACTCGTCGATCTCGAAGCTGGCGACGGCGACCAGCCGGGCGGCGCCGGCGAGCAGCGGCCGCAGCAGCCGGCGCTGGGTCGTCCGGGCCTTGTTGCGGTGGGCCTGGGAGTGGCCGCCGCCGTGGAAGGTCACTACATAGGGGATGCCCAGGGTCCGGGCCCGCAGCATCGCCAGCGGGGCGACCAGCGTGTGGTAGCTCTGGACGTGGATCACGTCCCAGGGCCGGCGCGAGATCTCGCGCCAGATCCGCGGCGCCAGGCACCAGTCGCGATTGGCGGGCCAGGAGCGGACGGTGCGGATCCTCACCCCGTCGCGCACCTGCTCGCTCAGCGCCGGGCCGCCGGGCTCGGTGCAGAGGACCTCGACCTCGGCGCCGCTGGTGGCGATCCGCTTGCTCGTCTCCATCACGTGGCGCTCGACGCCGCCCTGGCTGAGCGGGCTGAGCGGGGTCACCATCAGCACTCGCAGCGGGCGCTCGGGGGCTTCGGCCTGCTCGCGGCGACGGGCGATCCGCTTCGCCTCTCCCTGCCCGCCCAGGTAGCCCTGGGTCGTGGTCGCCAGCCCGACGGCCAGCGTCGCCGCCCGGGCGAGGCCGTCGACGTCGCCGCGGAAGGCGTCGCCGATCCCGCGCAGGAATCCCAGCGGCAGGGTGCGGCTGGTGTAGCTGCGCTCTTCGGAGAGACCGTCCTCGCCGCCGACCAGGGCGGCGAGGATCGCCTTCGAGCGGCCCTCGCCGCGGCAGCGCGAGGTGAAGTACTCGAAGCTGGCCCGCTCGGCGGGGACGAAGTGGTCGACCGCGGCCTCGGGGTCGTAGACGATCTCGCTGCCAGGGTTCCGCTGGCCGACCCGGATCGAGAGGTCGGTCTCCTCGGCGCCGGCGGGGATCTTGCCGATCCGGCCGAGCTCGTGGCGGAAGCCGCCGGCGTCGAGCAGCGCTTGGCGGCGGAAGGACATGTTGGCGCCGACCAGGTTGCGGACCGGCTGGCGCCGTTGCGGCATCCCCGAGTGGGTACAGCCGACGACCCAGTCGAACTCGGGCGGGAACCAGCCCGGCCGCTCGGTCTCCCATTTGGGGCGCACGGTGCCGCCGGCGCCGAGCACCTTGGGGTCGGCATAGGCGGCGCCGAGCCGCTCGATCCAGTTCGGTGCCGGGCTGGCGTCGTCGTCGAGAAAGGCGACAACCTCGCCGCCAGCCACGGCGACGCCGCTGTTGCGGGCGCCGGAGAGCCCCTGCCGCTCGCCGTTGGCGAGGACCACGGCCTCGGGCCAGCGCTCGCGGGCGATCGCCTCCAGCTCGGGCGCGTGGTCGATCACGAGCACGACCTCGTGCGGGGCCACGGTCTGGGCTCCGAGTGCCTCGATTCCAGCTGCCAACAGCTCCAGGCGCTCGTTGGTGTAGGCGCAGATCACGACCGAGATCGTCGGAGGCGCGGTCTCTACTTGGCTGTCAGCGGTTGGCATGGGTGATTTCGTCGGCGCTCAAGGGTGCGGCAGTCTTTTGTGGCGCTATGCGACCCAAAAGACTGCCGCACCCGGGCAGGTTAGGGTGGCGCGGATGCGGATCCTGATGGTCGCTCAGTCGTTCTCGCCAGTTGTCGGCGGCGAGGAGCGGATAGTTGAGGATCTCAGCGCCGAGCTGGCCCGGCGCGGGCACGAGGTCGAGGTGGCGACCCTGCGCCAGCCGCTGGGCGATCCGCCCGCGCGCGAGGACGGGGTCGGGGTCGAGCTGTTGGAGAGCTCGGTCCACCGCATCCCCGGTGTCCCGGTCGACGAGGAACGCCGCTACGCGCCGCCGGCGCCGGACCCGCTCTCGGTCCGCGACCTGCGGCGGGCGATCCGCCGCTTCCGGCCCGACGTCGTCCACGCCCACAATTGGCTGGTCCACTCCTACCTGCCGCTGGAGCGGCGCTCGGGTGCGGCCTTCGTCCTCTCCCTGCACGACTACAGCCTGGTCTGCGCGACCAAGCGCTTCTTCTACAAGGGCGGGGTCTGCAGCGGGCCGGCGGCGGGCAAGTGCCTGGCCCACTCGGTCGAGTTCTACGGCGCCGCCAAAGGCACGATCGTCGCCGCCGGGGTGCGGGCGGCCGAGCCCTGGCTGCGCCGCCGCGTCGACATGTTCCTGCCGGTCAGCGAGGCGGTCAGCCGGCTCAGCGGGCTCGACCAGCGGGTCGCCCACCGGGTCGTCCCCAACTTCATCGGCGCCCTGCCGGCGCCGCCCCCGGCCGGCGATCCGCGCCTGGCGGCGCTGCCGGAGGAGCCCTTCGTCCTCTACTTCGGCGACGTCGCCGAGGACAAGGGCGTCGGCAACCTGGTCGAGGCCTACGCGGGCCTGGAGGATGCGCCGCCGCTGGTCCTGATCGGGCGCCAGCTGATCGACGGGGTGGCGGAGGTGCCGGGCGTCGTCGCTCTGGAGCCGCTGCCGCACCCGCTGGTGATCGAGGCGCTGCGGCGCTCGCTGTTCAGCGTCGCGCCCTCGCTGCTGCCGGAGTCGTTCGGGATCGTCGCCCTCGAGGCGGCGGCCGCCGGCAAGCCGGCGATCGTCTCCGACATCGGCGGCCTCAGTGACATCGTCGTCGACGGCGAGACCGGGTTCTTGGTCCGGCCCGGCGATCGCGCCGGGCTGGGTGCGGCCCTGGGCCGCCTCTGCGGGGACCCGGCGCTGCGCGAGCGGATGGGGGAGGCGGCGCGCGAGCGGGCGAGGGTCTTCGGCGCCGACGCGATCGTGCCCGAGTTCGAGGCTGCATACGGTCTTGCCATAGAGGCTCGGCTCAAGTCCGCCAGGCACAGCCGCCGATAGAAACGCACGAGCCCGTGCCAGGGGTGCGACGCTCGGCGCAGAAGTAATCCCCCGAACCAGGAAACGATGTCGCAGACCGCTACCAAACCGACCGCTGAGGTCGAGCTCGAGACCCCGCCGCCGGAGACGATCCGTCTGGAGGCCACGTCTGGCTTCGGCCGTGTCCTCGCGCCGCGGGAGCTCTGGCGCTTCCGCGACCTCGCCTTCCAGATCGCCGCCCGCGACGTCACCATCCGCTACCGGCAGACCTCCTTCGGCGCCGCCTGGGCGATCCTGCAGCCGCTCGCCTTCATGGCCGTCTTCACCCTGATCTTCGGCCGTTTCGCCGGGATCGAATCCGACGGCCTGCCCTACTGGATCTTCAGTCTGGCGGCGCTGGTGCCCTGGATGTTCTTCGCCAACGCCTTCCTGCTCAGCTCCGAAAGCCTGGTCATGAATCAGGCGCTGATCTCGAAAATCTACTTCCCGCGGATCTTCATTCCGGCCGGGGTGGTCGCCGCCGGCTGCGTCGACTTCGCGATCTCGCTGCTGATCCTGTTGGCGATCGTGCTGATCGACGGGATCGTGCCCCCGATCGCGATCCTCACCCTGCCGCTGTTGATCGCGATCGCGGTTATGACCGCGCTCGGCGCCGGCGCCGGCCTCTCGGCGATCAACGTCCGCTACCGCGACGTCCGCTACGTGGTCCCCTTCGCGACCCAGCTCTGGTTCTTCATCACCCCGATCGTCTACGCCAACAGCGCCCTCAGCGAGCCGCTGCGGACCCTCTCGGCGATCAACCCGATGGTCGGCGTAATCGAAGGATTCCGCTGGGCGGTGCTCGGCAACGGCAGCGCCCCCTGGGACCTGATCGGGGTCTCCTTCGCCGCCGCCGCCGTCCTCTTGCTGATCGGCCTCTCCTACTTCGACCGGGTGGAGCGCAGCTTCGCCGACCTGATCTAGCCATGACCGAGATCGCGATCAAAGCCGAGGGACTGGGCAAGAACTACCAGCTGGGGCTCAATGCCGCCTACGGCTCGCTGCGCGAGGCCGTCTCCGAAGCCGGTCGGCGCACGGTCGGCCGCCTCGTCGGTCGCGGCGAGAAGCCGGAGATCGACGTCCTCTGGGCGCTCAAAGACGTCTCCTTCGAGATCGAGCAGGGCGAAGCGGTCGGTCTGATCGGCCACAACGGCGCCGGCAAGAGCACGATGCTGAAACTGCTCTCGCGGATCGCCGAGCCGAGCACTGGCTATGCCGAGGTGACCGGTCGGGTCGGCTCGCTGCTGGAGGTCGGGACCGGCTTCCACCCGGAGCTGACCGGCCGCGAGAACGTCTTCCTCAACGGCGCCATCCTCGGCATGCGACGCAGCGAGATCCGCAAGCGCTTCGACGAGATCGTCGAGTTCGCGAACATGGAGCGCTTCCTCGACACCCCGGTGAAGCGCTACTCGAGCGGGATGCAGGTGCGGCTGGCCTTCGCCGTCGCCGCTCACCTCGAACCGGAGATCCTGCTCGTCGACGAGGTGCTCGCGGTCGGCGACGCCGCCTTCCAGCGCAAGTCGCTGACGAAAATGGCGGAAGTCGCGCGGGCTGGCAGCACCGTCATCTTCGTCTCCCACAACCTGGCGACGATCCAGGCGCTCTGTGAGCGGGCGATCCTGCTCGAGCGCGGCACGGTCGTCACCGACGCCCCGGTCGAGGAGGCGGTGACCGGGTACCTGCGGGCGCTCGAGCGCGCCGCCAGCGACGACCTCGAGACCCGGACCGACCGTGATGGCCGCGCCTGGGAAGAGTCGAAGGTCAAGCGCCTCGCGATCTACGACGGCGAGAGCGACGAGCCCGACGTCGTCGTCGGCGGTCGCGGCGCCAAAATCGTCATCGAGGTGACCGAGGTGCTGCCGATGATGGAGTGCTCGCTGACCATCCTCAACAGCCTTGGCCACCCGATCACCACCCTCGACAACGAGCTCAGCAGCGCCGCCGACATCCGCGACAGCGGCTCCGGGCCGCGGATCGAGTGTCGGGTCGACTCGCTGCCGCTGATCCCCGGCCGCTACCGCGTCGACGTCCTCCTGCGCGGCCGCCAGGAGATCCAGGACGGGCTCCAGGCCGCCGCCTACTTCGACGTCGAGCCGGGCGTCATCAACGGCCGGCCGATGCCCTCGATCGGCGCCGACGGCGACGTCGTCCTGCCACACACGTGGCAACTTCCGGCCTGACCGGGCGTTAGTTAGACACTGTGCCCATGCTCCGCCGCTCCCTGCCGTGGCTGATCGCCGCGATCGCGCTGCTCGCGCCGCCCGCTGCGAGCGCGGCGGCGAGCCCCTGGATCGGGGTCAGCGGCAACCACCTCGTGGACCGGGCCGGGAACACGGTCCGCCTGCTCGGCGTCAACCGCTCCGGCGCCGAGTACCAGTGCGTCGAAGGCGGCCAGATCTTCGACGGGCCGACCGACTGGGCCTCGATCAAGGCGATGAAGAGCTGGAAGATCAACTCGGTCCGGGTGCCGCTGAACGAGGACTGCTGGCTGGGGATCAACGGGGTCGAGCCGAGCCTCAGCGGCAGCGCCTACCGGACGGCGATCCGCGAATACGTCTCCGGGCTCGAGCGCGCCGGCCTCTACGTGATCCTCGACCTGCACTGGGCGGCGCCGCGGCGCGGGCTCGCGACCGGCCTGATTCCCCTGCCCGACGCCGAACACGCGCCGGCCTTCTGGAGCAGCGTCGCGAGCGAATACCGCGAAGACCGCGGCGTCATCTTCGACCTCTTCAACGAGCCGCATGACGTCGGCTGGGAATGCTGGGTGGCCGCCTGCACCTCCTACGACACCTATTTCGGCGCCTATCCCAGCGTCGGCCTGCCGGAACTGCTGAACGTGGTCCGCGCCACCGGCGCCCAGCAGCCGGTGATGCTCGGCGGCCTCGACTGGGCCCGCGACCTGCGCGGCTGGCTCGCCCACATGCCGGCCGACCCCGCCCACGCCCTGGTCGCCGCCAACCACACCTATGACTTCTCGCTCTGCGACTCCGGCTGCCGCAAGAACCTAGCCAGCATCGCCCGCAAGGTCCCGGTCGTGACCGGCGAGCTGGGGGAGGGGGACTGCGCGCATCGCTACATCGACCCCTACATGCGCTTCGCCGATCGCAACGGGATCTCCTATCTGGGCTGGACCTGGAACACCGGCGGCCGTTGGACCTGCGAGGGCGGCCCCGCCCTGATCGACAACTACAACGGCCACCCGACCCCGTTCGGCAAGGGCTTCCGCGAACACCTGAGGATGCTGGCGAAGCAGCGCCTTCGCGCCGCCCCCGCCGCCTCTTAGGCGCCGCCGAACCAGAGCTTGCGGAGGAAGGTGCGGAGGGTGTCGGAGCCGCGGATCTCCAGGCGAGGTATCTCCAGCGGGTCGTCGCCGAGGCGGGCGGGGCGACTCTCGACCGTGCAGGCGGCGTCGTAGCCGGCGGCGCCGGCGGCGGCGATCGCGGCGCGGCTGAACTTGCCGAAGGGATAGGCGAAGGTCCTCACCGGCTCGCCGAGCAGCGCTTCGAGGTCCTCGCGCGAGCCCTCGATCTCGGTCGCGAGGTCGCCCGCGTCGAGCTCCGGAAGCACGGGGTGGGTGCGGGTGTGGGCGCCGATCGCGATTCCATCGCCGGCCAGGGGTTGAACCTGGTCGCTTCGCAGCAGCGGCCGGTGGGCGTCGGCGCCGCGCTTGGTCCAGTCGTTGACACCGCCGAGGCGCCGGCTGACCAGGAAGATCGTGGCGGGGATGCGGTAGCGAGTGAGCAGCGGCTTGGCGATCTCGAGGTTGTCGGCGTAGCCGTCGTCGATCGTCACGACCACCGAGCGAGGGGGGGGCGGCTCTCCCTCGCCGAGCATGCGCGCCAGCTCCTCGAACCCGAGCACGCGGTAGCGCAGCGCCCGCAGCAGCCGCAGCTGGCGGGCGAAGCGCCGACGCGAGATCACGTAGCGGTCGTCCTCCTCGCCCGCGCCGAAGGCGTGGTACATCAGCACCGGCACGCCGCGGGTGGTCTGACGCCAGCGCTCGCGGCTCATCCCGGCGCGGGCCCCGCGCCAGAAGAGGTAGCGGTTGAGGAAGCCGAACCAGACCTGCTTGCGGCCGGCGCCGGGGATCAGCGTGCCGAGCGAGGCCAGCATTGCCGGCGGCACCTTCAGCGCCAGCAGCGCCCGCCGCAGGGTGACGTCGCGCGGGGTCGGCTCGAGGAACCAGCCGAGCAGCTTCGGGCGGGCGTCCGGACGGGGCTCGGCGAACTCGGCGCAGAAGGCCCCGTAGCGCTCGACGTCGGCCAGCAGCTTGGCTCGCTGCTTCTCGTCCTCGTGCACGGCGGCCGCCTCGGGCAGGTAGCGCGGCACGCAGCCGGCGGCGACGAGTCGATAGCCGAGCTCGATGTCCTCGATCGCGGGAATGTCGGTGGCGAAGCCGCCGACCTCACGCAGGGAGTTCAGGGGGGCCGAGAAGTTGCCGCCGTAGCACTCGGGCCAATCCAGATCCTTGCCTTCCAGCTCCTCGTAGCGCTGATTCCAGGCGACGGCGTGGGCCTGTGGGAGCCAGTCGCGGCCGCGCGCCGGGGGCTGGGTCAGGGGGCCGATGCCAAGCACCGCCGGGTCCTCGCGGTGAGCGGCCAGGTGGGCGGAGACCAGCCGCGGCGAGGCGACGATGTCGTCGTCGATGAAGAGGCAGATCGGGGCGGGCTCGGCCGCGATCGCCGCGTTCAGCGCCGCCGACTTGCCGCCCTTGTCGAGCCGCAACACTCGTAGGGGGAAGGGCGTGCGCAGCCCCGCGAGCATCTCCGCCGTATCGTCGCTGGAGCCGTCGTCGGCCACGAGCACCTCGAAGTCGGCGGGGTCCTGGTCCTGGGCGGCGAGCGCGTCGAGGCAGCGCCGCAGCATCTGCCGCCGGTTGTGGGTGGCGATCACCACGCTCAGCTGGATCTCCGGCGCGCTCATCGCAGGCCCTCAGCGGTTGCCTCCGCCACCCGGCCGCTGAGCACCAGGTCCCAGCTGCGGCGGCTGAGGCCGGTTCGCACCCCGCTCCAGAAGGCGAGCCGACCGACGAAGTGCTGCCAGATCATCTTGCGGCCGTTGCCGGGGAGGAAGCGGCCGGGCCAGGCCAGCGGGACCGCCGGCAGATGTATGGCGATCGCGACTCGGCGCAGGGCCAACTCCCTGGGGCCGGCGTTGCCGCGCCAGTCGAGCAGGGTCGGTGCCGCCTCCGGGAAGCGGGTCGCGAGCTCGACGTGCATCCGTCCTTGGCGCCGCACGTCGCCGAGCATGCGGTCGTAGCGCTTCTGGTCGTCGTGCACCCCGTGCGCCCGCGCCAGGTAGCGGGGCGTGCAGCCGGCGCGGTAGAGCCTGTAGGCGAGGTCGAAGTCTTTCGCCGCCGCCAGGTCGGTCGAGACCCCGCCGAGGTCGAGCAGGGTCTGGCGCGGGAAGGAGACGTTGGCCCCGTAGCAGTCGGTCCAGCGCGCGTCGCGGTGCTCGAGGTCCTCGTAGTGCTCGCTGAGCCCGCGGGCGAAGGAGTGCGCGAACCAGTCCTTGGCGGCCACCGGCTCCTGTGTCAGCGCCCCGACCCCAATTGTCTGGGGCTCCTGGCGATGGGCCTCGAGGTGCGCGGCGACCAGCTCCGGCGAGGCGATCACGTCATCGTCCAGCAGCAGGCAGAACTCACCCTCGGCGGCCTCGATCGCGGCGTTCTGGACGGCCGCGTGGCCGCGCTTCTCGAGCTCCAGCACCCGCAGCCGGTATGGCGTTCGCAATGCGGCCGCCATCTCGGCGGTGCCGTCGGTGGAGCCGTCGATCGCGACCACGACCTCGAAGGCGGCCGGGTCGGCGGTCTGGTCGGCGAGCGAGTCGAGGCAGCGCCGCAGCAGCTCGCGCCGTTCGTGGCTGGCGACGATCACGCTCAGCTCGACCCTGGACTCAGGCGTGGACACCGGCGCGAGCCTCCTCGTAGACGGCCTCTAGGCGGGCGGCCCAGGCGGCTGGGCTGTGGTGGCGCTGGGCGAACTCGCGGGCGTCCCGACCCAGCTCGCGGCGCTCGCCATCGTCGCCGAGCAGCTCCGCGATCGCGGCCGCGATCCCGTCCGTGTCGTCGGCGATGCGGAGCGGCAGCTCCGGCTCCAGGCTGGCGAAGCCCTCGGCCCCGAGGCCGGTGGTGACGACAGCCTTCTGGCGCGCCATCGCCTCCAGCACCTTCATCCGCATGCCACCGCCGCTGCGCACCGGCGCCACCACGACTGCCGCCGCCTCCAGGTGCGGCTCCATGCTCGGGGCGTCGGCGATCACCTCGATGCCGTCGCCGGCGAGGTCGAGGATCTCGGCGGGTGGGGCGCTGCCGACCATTCGCAGGCGCGCCCGCGGGTAGCGGGAGCGGACCGCCGGCATGATCTCCGCCGCCAGCCAGCGGGCCGCGTCGCGGTTGGGCAGGTGGGCGAAGGTGCCGGTGAAGAGGACGGTTCCGGGCCGCTCGCGAGCGGGGTCGCAGGGGGCGGGCAGGATCATCCCGTAGGGGTTGACGCGGACCCGCGGGGCAAGTGCCGGCGCCAGCCGGCCCACGGCCCCGGCGTCCGCCGCGCAGAACACCTGCAGCAGGTCGAAGCGCTTCCAGATCCGCGGCAGGAAGCCGTCCCAGCGCTGCCAGTCGCGGGCTCGCAGGGCCCGCAGCGGTCGTTCGGAGAGGCGCGCCGCCCCCAGCTGCGCGGCCGGAGCGCGGATCGCCTCGTGCTCGGTCAGGACGACCGGCACGCCGGCCGGGAAGCGCAGCACCGCCATCGGGTTGTCCTCGACGGCGACGACGTCGAACTCGCGGCTCGCCGCCACGCGGTCGAGCAGTGGCTGCAACCCGGCGGCTCCGCAGACCACGCGCCACGGCCAGCGCTTCGTCGCCCAGGTGGCGGCGAGCTCGCCCCGGACCCGCCAGCGCCGCCCCGCCGAGCCGGAGCGACGGCGGTCGAGAATGTGGGCGTCGAGGTCGGAGGCGAGCAGCGCAGCCGCCGCCTCGGCCTGGCCGGGGTCTTCGCCGAAGGTCGTCACCAGGGTGATTGCGTGCCCGCGCTCCCGCAGTCCTTCCAGTTGCGCCGCGAGCAGCTTCGGGATGGCGCCGATCCCACCGGCGTCGGGGACCATCGAGGTGACGAGCATGATCCTCATGGTCAGGTGGTGGCGGCGGCGCGCTGCCCGTCGCGCTGCAGCAGGCCGAGCAGGCGGTTGGCGATCCGCCGCCGTTGCGGGAACAGGAACCAGAGCGCCAGCCGCCGGGCGAGCGGGCGCGGCGCGATCGTCATCGCCGCGAACCAGGTGACGAAGATCAGCTTCATCGGCGCCGACACGTTGGCGCGGCGCCGGGCGGCGCGGGCGGCGTCGGCGACCAGGCGGCCGGGGCGGTCGTCGGGATTGGGATGGGCGGCCGGCTCCAGGCGCAGCGAGATCATCCGGTTCGCGAGGTCGGCGATCGAGAGGATGCGCCCGGGATGGGGCAGGCCGATCCCGTCGGCCAGCTCCAGCAGCTGGGCCGAGGTCGATTCGGAGAAGCGGATCGTCTCGCGCAGGTGGTCGACGTCGAGCTCGGCCGCCTGCGGCTCGTAGTTGTTGGCGCCGTGGACGCGGTAGGCGCCGGCGACCGAGTCGAGCGAGGCGACCGGGCCGAGCAGCGCCGTCAGGTGGACCAGGTACCAGTCGGCGCAGGTGCGGAACGGGCCCTCGGGGATCGGCATGATCCGCCGCAGGGCGCTGGCCCGGAAGGCGTTGGCGCTGGTCGCCATCCAGACCAGGTCGAAGGGCGAGGCGAGCTCGTCCGCGCGCACGTCGCCGCTGGGCATCGGCAGGTGCGCGGCGGGCTTCAGCGCCCCGGTCGCCCGGCCCTCGGCGTCGATCACCTCGGTCCGGAACTGGATCTTGACCAGCTCCGGGGCGGCGGCGAAGGTCGCGGCTACCACGGCCGCCGCCTCCGGGCGCAGGGTGTCGTCGGCGTCGAGGAACATCACCACGTCACCCCGGCAGCGCTCGAAGCCGGCGTTGAGGGCGGAGGCCTGGCCGCCGTTCTCCTTGCGGATCACCGCGACCCGTTCCTCGTAGGCGTCGAGCAGCCGCTGGGAGCCGTCGCTGGAGCCGTCGTCGACCACGGTCACGGTGACCTTGCCGTGGGTCTGGGCGCAGGCGCTCTCGATCGCGTCCGGGAGGAAGCGGCCGTAGTTGTAGTTGTCGATGACGATGTCGACCGCGAGGTCGGCGCCGGCGCTCATCCCGTCCCCCCTTCCGCGGGGCCGAGCCAGGTCGAGACCTGGCGGAACGGCCGGTCGGGATTGGCGCTGTCCTGCTTGAAGAGGGTGGCGGTGACCGGGATCGCCGCCGGCGCGGAGGCGGCCGCGCTTTCGCCCAACGCAAGGACCTCGCGCTGGCCGGGGCGCAGCTCGACTTCGCGGGTCACCTCGCGGCTGCCGCCGAAGTTGACGACGAGCCGGTAGGAGGCGTCGTCGCGCTCGGCGCTGCCGACCCCGATCCGCACCCCGTTGTCGCCGGACAGGGGATGAATCCAGAGCTCGGTGAAGCCGGTCGCGTTCGTCGCCGCCAGCGGCGTGAAGGCGAGGACGATGGCGGCGATCGCCGCCACCCCGCCCAAGGCCAGCAGTCCTGCCTGGGCGGCGCTGACCTGGGGCAGGGCCCAGGAGACCGGGGCGCTTGCGCCCCGGGGCCGCCGCACCGCCGCCCCGCGGCAGCAGCCGAGGACGACGAGGAAGAGCAGCAGCGCCCACGACCCGGCGCGGATCCCGCCCGGCACGTAGTTGAGGACCAGGGTGCCGAGGGCGAGCACGGCGAGGCTGAGGCCGACGCTGAGCAGCAGGAACTGGCGGCGCGGGAGTGGCCGCCGGGCGAAGATCGCGGCGCTGATCGCGTAGCCGCTGAGGAACATGGTCAGCGGCAGCGCCAGCAGCACCCGCAGCGCCTCGAACGGAAGTGCCAGCGCCAGCACGGCGCAGAGCGCCGCCGACCCGACCGCCACCTCGAGGTCGTCGTGGCCCCTCATCGGGGCGCGCCCAGGTCGAAGACGGTGATCGGTCCGTTGTCGTAGACGCGGCTGATGCCGGGGACTTCTTCGAACTTGGTGACGACGCTCGGCGGCCGCAGCGTTTCGTCGCCGTCGCGGCGGGAGAAGTAGTAGCCGCGGAGGCTGTCGGCGCTGACTTCACGGCGGTCGACGGCGATGTAGCGGATGTCGTTGCGGCGCAGCAGCGGCACCATCCAGTCGGCCAGGCCTTCTTCTTCGAGCACGTCTTCGACGTCAGGTGAGCTGCCGGCCAGCGCTGCCTTGCCGCCCGGGTCGAGCAGCAGGCCGGCGTCGGCGGTGCTGGCGGCGAAGCGCCCGTCCGGCAGCTGCTGGGCCCACTGGGCGAGGCTCAGCGGCGGCGAGGAGATCGTGCCGGCGCTGGCCGTGGCGCGCAGCGGCCGCGCCAGCAGCGAGTCCCAGGGCCAGCCGGAGATCGCGCCGCCGACCAGGACCAGGCCGATCGCGGCGACGATCAGCGGCCGCGTCCGCCGCAGCCGCGGCCAGCGCCGCAGCGCCTCGACGCAGGCGCCGGCGAGGACGAAGGCGAGGCCGACGAAGAGGAACTCGCTGGCCCGGTTCGCGGTCTCCCAGGCGGCCGGCGCCAGGCGCAGCGCCAGGGTGGCGAAGAAGGCGACGGCGGCGAGCCCGAAGAGCAGGGCGAACGGCTCCCGCCTGTACCTGTTCCAGAGGACCCGGAGGCCGAACGGCAGCCCGGCCAGGAGCACCCCCACGGCCAGCACCGCCACCGCCCGCGCCGCCAGCGGGGTCGGGGCGACGCTGGCGCCGCCGCCCTGGAAGAGCGCCCGCGGCTCGTCGGAGCCGCCGATCGTGTTGCCGATCGCGTCGAAGGCGTTGCCGAGGACGGGGGAGAGGTAGCCGACGGTGGCGCTGGCGACGACGAACAGCCAGAAGACGGCGAGCAGGATGCCGAAGACGGCGAAGGGCCACGGGTTCGGCGGGCTCCAGCTGCGCCGCACGTACCAGTAGGCGAGCGAGAGGGCGACGAGCAGGCCGGCGGTCGCGTAGGAGGTGAGGTGGTGGGTGACGACGATCGCCATCATCGCCAGCGCGATCGGCGCTCCCCAGGTCCGCAGCGCCTGCTTCGGCGCCGCTTCGCGCTCGGCCAGGGCCATCATCGCCAGCAGCAGCAGCGGCAGGGCCAGCGACTCGTAGGAGAACTGGGCGCCCCAATAGAGGAAGTTGAAGTTGCCGGCGTAGATCGCGACCCCGAGGCCGGCGACCCGAGCGGAGCCGCTGACCCGCTCGAACAGCAGGAACAGCGAGGCGACCAGGACCAGGCGGCCGGCGCCGATCAGGACCAGGCCGGCGCCGTAGGCGGAGACCCCGGTCAGCTTCATCAGCGCCGAGGCGGCTCCCTCCAGGCCCGGGTAGTAGGGCGTCGCGGTGAGGATCGGGTTGGCGCGGAAGAGGTGGTGGTGGTCGGCGATCTGGTTGGCGTTGAAGGAGTGGATCAGCTCGTCGGAGAAGGTGAAGAGCGGCGCGTCGCGGAAGACCTTGACCAGGTACAGCGAGAGGCCGAGCACGCAGACCAGGGTCAGCCGTTCGCGGCTCGACGCCTCCGCGGAGGTGAGCCGGTAGAAGATCGGCAGCGCGATCAGCAGGATCCCGGCCCAGTAGAAGGGCATCGCCGGGGTCAGGGTCGCGCGCGAGAGCGCGTTGGCGACGGAGCAGAGCAGGAGCCCGACGCCGGTCGCGAGGGCGAGCGGGGCCAGGTGGCCGATCTGAGGCCGGGAGCGGCTCCGCTTGCGCTGTGCCGAGCCGGGCTTCATTGCCTTGAAGGTAGCGGCGTCTGCGGCTATTCCGCCGGCCTCGGGTGGCATGAGATCCGCCCTGCGTCAGACGGCGGAGGCGGTTGCCCCGGCCTCTTTGGTCTCCGCGGCGGCCTTCGGCAGGGGCTCGCGGTGGATGCTGCGGCGGCGTCGGGACTCGCTGAGGATCGTCCCCAGCACGCGGAACCCGTCGCGGAAGGTCTTGAGATTGCTCTCGCCGTGGATCCGCTCCTCCTCGTAGCTCGGCACCTCGGTGATCTTCATCCCGGCGCCGGCGATGCGGAGGTTGATCAGGGTCTCCACCTCGAAGCCGGGCACGTCGAGGGCGATGAAGGGGAGACAGCGGGCCCAGAAGGCGTTGTAGCCGTAACAGAGGTCGGTGAAGTGGGTGCCGTGGAGCAGGTTGGCGGTGCCGCTGAGGCAGGTGTTGCCGAGCCTGCGGGTCCAGGTGATGTCGGCGCTGCCGCCGCCGTCGAGGTAGCGCGAGCCCTTGGCGAAGTCGGCGCCGGCCTCGAGCGCGGCGACGAAGCGGGGGATCTCGGCCGGGTCGGCGGAGCCGTCGGCGTCGAGCATGACCACGAGGTTGCCGGTCACGGCGGCGAAGCCGGTGCGGAAGGCGTCGCCCTTGCCGCGGCCGCTCTGGCTGGTGACGCGGATGCTCGGGTAGGCGTGGCGGGCGGCCTCGACGGTGTCGTCCTTGGAGTTGCCGTCGACGAGGATCACCTCGTGCAGGCCCTCGGGCAGTCGTTCCAGCACCTGGCCGATGTTCTTGCCCTCGTTCATCGCCGGCACGACGACGCTGATCTTGGTGCTGCGGGTGGCGCGGCGATCGGGGCCGGCGTAGGGGACGGCGTCGCGGGCGGCGAGCGCCTCGACCTCAATCAGCGGCACGCCGCCGACCCGGTTCGGGGTCACCGCCTGGGCCTCGAGCAGATCGAGCGGGCGGGGCAGCAGGCTGACCGGGACACCGATCGACTTGAAGGCGCGGACCAGCTCCAGCAGGCCCTCGTCGTCGGCGTGCTGGCTGGAGATGACGACGCGGTCGGCGTGGTAGCGCTCGGCCACCTCGAGGGCGGCGACGCGGCCGTTGGTCCCGGCCTCGTCGTTCTCGGCGGGGGGGACGGTGCCGACCACGGTGGCGAACTCGGCCAGCGGGGCGTAGGCCCGGAGCCGCTCGCTGGTCGCCTCGTCGCCGACCAGCACCCAGCGCTCCTGGCGGCTGAGGCCGCGGATGTAAGGGGAGACGATCGCGCGGCAGCCGGTGTCGACGGCGACGAAGCCGAGCCAGAGGGCGAGCTGCTCACCGCCGTCGAGGCTGGTCATCAGCGAAGCGACCCAGGCGAAGAGGGCCGCGACGACGATCCGGATCACCGGCCAGCCGATGCCGTCGGCGCTGGAGAGGGCGCTGCCGGAAGGATTGGCGCCGTAGACGCCGAGGAAGCTGTAGACCACGACCAGAACCAGTGGCGCGACCGGCAGGGCGGGGAAGACGGAGGCGCCGCTGAGGATCGCGACCAGGGCGAGTACTGCCGAGGAGGAGAGGAAGTCAACGCCTGGAAGTAGCCACCAGCCGGCTCCGCGGCGGGCGAGCGGCATCGCGCCGAGCGTCGGGCGGTCCTGGACGACCGCTTCCTGGCGCGCCGGGCGGGACTGGAAGGGCGGATTGAGGGGGAGATCGCTGGAAGTTGGCATTTTGGGGGTGTCTTGTTCCTAAGGCGTTGGGAGGGCGGGAGTTGCGCTCGACTTGCCCTCCGTATCGGCAGCGATTTCGGATCACGTTAGTGACGGCAAGAAATCGCGCAGGCCACGTCTGAGGTTACGGCATGCAGACCGGAAAAATGCTGATTTTCGGTTGGCTCGCCGGCCCGCGGCGAGCCGGCTAAAGCCCGTAGGACTCGGCCAGCTCCGGGTCCTTCGCCGCCAGCATTTCCGCCAGCTCGACCATCACCTTGCATTGCTTCCAGGTGGCGTCGTCCTGCATCTTGCCGTCGATCATGTGAACGCCGCGCCCGTCGGGGATCGCCTCCAGCACTTTCTTCGCGAACTTGACCTCGTCCGGCGGCGGGCTGAAGACCTTCTTGGCGATATCGATCTGGACCGGGTGCAGCGACCAGGCGCCGACGCAGCCCATCAGGAAAGCGGCGCGGAACTGGGTCTCGCAGCCGGCGGTGTCTTTGATGTCGCCGAAGGGGCCGTAGAAGGGCAGGATGCCGGTGGAGGCGCAGGCGTCGACCATGCGGGCGATCGAGTAGTGCCAGAGGTCCTGCTGGGCGCTGACCCGGTTGGCCTCGGGGTTCTCGGGGTCGGCGGGGTCCTCCATCACCCGGTAGCCGGGGTGGCCACCGCCGACGCGGGTGGTCTTCATCCGCCGCGAGGCGGCGAGGTCGGCGGGGCCGAAGCTCATGCCCTGCATGCGCGGGCTGGCGGCGGCGATCTCCTCGACGTTGACGACGCCCTGGGCGGTCTCGAGCAGGGCGTGGATCAGGATCGGGCGCTCGAGCCCGGCCTTGGCCTCGAGCTGGGCCAGCAGGCGGTCCACATAGTGGATGTCCCAGGCGCCCTCGACCTTCGGCACCATCACGACCTCGAGCTTGTCGCCGATCTCGGTGACCAGGGTGGTGAGGTCGTCGAGCACCCAGGGGCTCTCCAGCGAGTTGATCCGGGTCCACAGCGCCGTGTTGCCGAAGTCGGACTCGTTGGCGGCCTTGATCAGGCCTTGGCGCGCGGCCTCCTTGCGGTCGACCGGGATCGCGTCCTCGAGGTTGCCGAGCAGGATGTCGGTCTTCTCGGCGATGGCGCCGGCCTTGGCGACCATCTTCTCGTTCGAGAAGTCGAGGAAGTGGATCATCCGCGACGGCGTGACGGGGATCTCGCGCAGCGGCTCCGGCGCGCCGATCGCCTGCGGCTGGAAGAAGTCTCTGGGGTTTCTCACACTGCTCCTCGGGTCGTTCTCTCTCTGGGGGAGGCGGAATCTACCGGCCCGGGCGTTTTGCCGGGTTGGCGCGTTTGCCGCCTCCGATGCCCGTAAATTGCGGGTTATGGAAGGTTCCGAGCGCGACAGCACGCAGGACTGGTTGCTGCCCGAGGGGGCGGCGCCGCCCTTGCTGAGCGAGCTCGAGGCGCGGATCGACGAGGCGCTGATCGTCGCCAAGGCCTCCGAACGGGCGGTGATGGAGGTCGGCGACGCGGCCCTGGAGGCCGCCAGCCAGGCCCGCCGGGCGGCCGACATGGCGGAGCGGGCCAGCATCGCCGCGCTCAGCGCCGTGCCGGAGCCTCCCTATGAGGACCCGGCGCTGCGGGGCTTCAGCGAGCGCGCCGATCGCGTCGTCGCGCGCCTGCGCGCCGTCTGAACGGCTCGCCGGCCCGTCCTGGGCGAGGCCCTATTCGCAGTGAGAGCCGAAGTGCTGGGCCCAGACGCCGGCCCGGGGGGAGCCGTTTAGCGGCCCCGTTTGGAGGTCGATCCCAACCTGGCTGAAGTCGCCGAGGATGTTGGCGCGGTGCTCGGGCGAGCGCATCAGGGCGCGGAAGATCGAGCGCACGCTGCCGTATTCGCCGGCGCCCCAGGCGAGGTTCTCGCCGACCCGCCAGCACTGCGCCGAGAGGTAGCCGGTCTCCCGCATCCAGTAGGTGAATTCACGGCCGCAGGCGTTGTGGCTGAAGCTTTCGCATCCGAGCACGTCGCCGACCTTGTCCGCGGCCGATTCCTGCAGCGCGGTGGTGTCTTCGAGCGCGCCCTCGCCGACCTGGGTGCGGGCGAAGTTGGTCATGCAGAGCATCGCCTGCTCCTGCGCGGCGGCGGTGGCGGCCCGATCTTCCTGGTTCGGGCAGGCGCTGGCGGGGGCGATCATCCCGGCCGTGGCGGTGCCCGGGGCGGCGCACGCGGCGATGGCAAGCAACGCTATCGCGGCGGTCGTGAGAGCGGTGGAGCGGCATCGCATGCGGTCTGTATCGCCCGGCAGGTCCCGTTCACCCACGCCTGAGGGGTGCGAGTGGACGAACGTGCGAGTCAGGGGCTAAACGGACGGCCGGGGGCGCTTCCCGGTAGTTCGCCAAATCCGCTCTAGAGAGCCATTTAAAGGCCCTCAGATGGGGGTCCGGCGGGCTTCGCCAACTTGAGGGCAAGGATGAAATATAGCCAGATGTTCTATCGCCAAGATCGTCCGAATGTCCTACCTTCGCCGAGCCTGAGGGACCGCCACCGAGGCGCCCCTCTTTTTCCAAATTGCCCCAGAATCCAGTTAAGGAGATTCACTGATGACTTCCCCGCTGCGTGCCCCGACCCGCCTCCGGTGGCTGACGTTCGCCATCGCGGCGTGCCTGGCGTTGACCGGCCTGCTGGCCGCCACCTCCGCCCAGGCCGCGAAGAAGGGGCTGACCAGCGTCAGTCTCTGCGTGACCAAGAGCGGCCCCGACAAGGGCGCCGTCCGCTTCGCTACCTCCTGCAAGAAAACCGAGCAGAAGATCGAAGTCATGACCACCTCCGCCCAGCAGGGCGTGCTCGGCGTCTCCGAATCGAGCGGCCAGCCGGGCGCCACCGGCGCCCAGGGCCCTGCGGGGCCGAAGGGCGACACCGGCGCGAAGGGCGACACCGGGCCTCAGGGTCCCCAGGGTGAGCCCGGCGGTCCGGGCGAGAAAGGTCCGAACGGCGACAAGGGTGCCACCGGCGACAAGGGTGCCGATGGAAACAAGGGTCCGAACGGCGACAAGGGCCCGAACGGCGACAAGGGCCCAGTTGGTGACAAGGGTCTGATCGGCGACCAGGGCCCCGTTGGTGAGAAGGGTCCGATCGGCGAGCAGGGCCCGGTGGGCGACAAGGGTCCCGACGGCGACAAGGGTCCGCTGGGCGA
>DASYJK010000094.1:0-6162 GCA_035996525.1 Solirubrobacterales bacterium | reverse complement strand
CTCGTCGCTCTCCGGCGGCTCTTTGTGGAAGCGCTCGAGGACGTTGTGGATGAGGATCCCGAAGCGCTGGTTGATCGTCGGCTCCTGCGGGATCCCGAAGACCCGCGCGAACTTGTACTTCAGCGGGCAGGTCAGGTAGAGACTGAGGTCGGAGGCGGAGAGGCTGAGCATGCCGTCGCCGCGGCGTGGCAGGAAGGCCTCCAGCGAGGGCTCCTCGCGGGCGGCGATCAGCTCGCGCCGGCGGCCCTGCTCATCTTCGGCGTCGAGCAGGTAGGAGTCGAGCGAAGAGGCGTCGAGCTCGGCCTGCTGCTCGGGCGTCGCGACCTGGCGCAGGAGGCCGTTGACGGCGGCGATCGCCTCCGCCGCCGGCTCGTCCCCCGGCCGCTGCGCCAGCGCCGCCAGCTTCAGCAGCTCCAGGTAGCGGGCGATCGCCCGGTTGACGTCGATCGCGGTGTCGAGGCGCGGCTCGGAGAGCTCGCGACCGGCCCGCCAGGAGGCCTCCAGCACCTGCTCGCGCAGGGTCCGGTAGGTGGCGTGCAGGCCCTCGGCGGGACCGAACAGCTCCTCGCCGTGCTCCTCCTCCGCGCCCGCGCCCGCGGCCAGCGCCTCCTCGTAGAAGCGGGATGGGCGCGCCTCGCCGTCCTCGCCGCGTTCGACCCAGGAGAGGAAGAGGCCGGTCCGTGCCGGCCAGCCGATCCGGGTCCACTCGGCCTCGCCCTCGAGCCCGAGTACGAAGACGTGGTCGAAGCCGATCCCCTTGACCGCGTCCATCGCCAGCCCCTGGACCGAGCCGGGGGAGGGCGGCTCCTCGTTGCCGGCGGGCTCGACCCCGGCCTCGGCGACGGCGCTGAGGTAGGCGACGAAGCCGCGGGTCGAGCCGTGCGGCTCGCGCCGCGCCCAGGCGGTCGCCAGCTCGGCCAGGCGCGAGAGCCCGAGCAGCCGCTCGGCGACCTCTGGCTGGGCGGCGAAGAGGCGCTGGCGCCGCAGCCCCACCCGCTCGATCAGGCGCCGCACGAAGACGTCGGCGCGGCGCTCCTCCATCGCCGCCGCCGCGGCGTTATAGAGCTTGAGGAAGGCCTGGATCCGCTCCCGCGCCTCGGGCTGGAACTGGGGGCTGTCGAGGGCAGCCTCGCAGGCGGCGACCATGTCCTGCTTGCGCCGGCGGGCGATCGTCGTCAGCCGCGCCAGGTCGCCCGGCCGCAGCTCGATCGGCGGCCGGGTCAGCGCCCGCGCCACCGCCGGCGAGTCGCCGGGGTCGGCGAGCGCCCGCAGCCAGGCGATCGCGTCGCGCACCTCGGGCCGCTGGAAGAGGGCGGCGGGGCCGGAGAGGTGGAAGGGGATGCCACGCTCCTCCATCGCCGCCGCGATCGCGCCACCCTGGCGCGCGGGATCGGCGACCAGTACACAAATCTGCGCGGGGTCGGCGCCACCCGCCAGCAGATGCTCGACCTCACGGGCCACCGCCTGGGACTGCGCACGCTCGTTGGCGCATTTCCAGAACCGCACCGCCGGCTCTCGAAAACGATGCTCAAGGGCAATCACCTCGCCTTCAGGGTGGATCTCCTGGAACCAGGCATCCGCTGACTCGCCCTCGAACGTGTAGAGGTGGTTCGCGTTGTCCTCCGCGAGGGCCTCCAAGATCGCCAATTGGGCGGGAGTTGCCTCCTCCAGCTCATCCACCATCAGGTACTCGAAGCGCTCCGCCACCTGACGGCGCACGTCGGGGCGTTCGGCGAAGAGGCAGTCGAGGGCGAGGAAGACGTCGCCGCGGTCGAGGCTGCCGGCGCCGGCGAGGATGCGGTCGTGGGCGGTGTAGAGCTCGGCGAACTCGAGCTCGCGGCGGGCGGCCTCGGTGTCGGCGCCGTCGCCGGCCTGCCGCTCGGCCTCGCGGGCGCGCTGCTCGAGCCTGGTCGGCCCGACCCGTTCCGCCTTCAGCGCGTCGATCCGCGCCAGCAGGCGCGCCAGCAGGGCGGCCGGGTTGCCGCGGATCTCGTGCCGGCGCAGCGGCAGCTGGTCGAGCCGGTCGAGCAGCATCGCCAGCCGCTCGGCCGGTCCGAGCACATCGAAGAAGGGATCGAGGCCGGCCGCCTCGGCATGCTCGCGCAGCAGCCGCTCGCCGATCGTGTCCCAGCTGCCGATCCAGAGTTCCTCGAACGGCCCTCGCAGCAGCGCTTCCGCCCGTTCCCGCAGCCGCCGCGCGGTGGCGCGGGTGGAGCCGATCGCCAGCGTCCGCTCGGGAGCGGTGCCGTCCTCCGCCAGTCGCGCCAAGCGCCGCGCCAGCAGCTCCGTCTTGCCGGTCCCGGCGGTGCCGAGGACCAGCAGCGGGCCGCCGCCGTGGGCGATCGCCAGCTGCCGTCCATCCGTCTCCACCGCTGCCGCCCGGGGCTCCTCGCGCATCGTTCAACGCTAGCGCGCCCTAGCATTCGGCCGATGGACGTTTTCTCCGCAGACTGGCTGGGAATCTGCCGCCGCGCCGTGGCGGCGCAGCGGGCTATCTTCGCCGCCACCGCGACCAGCGAGGAGCGCACCGTCTACGAGGGGGTCGGCGAGGGCGGTGACCACACCCTGGCGATCGACCGCCGTTGCGAGGACGTCGTCTTCGCCGAGCTCGACGCACTGGCCGCTCAGGGTGCCTCGTTCGTGGCCGTCTCGGAGGAGCGCGGCGAGGTCTCGTTCGGCTCCGGCGGCGAGGCGCGGGTGGTGATCGACCCGATCGACGGCTCGCTCAACGCCCGCCGCACGATCCCCTCGCACAGCCTCAGCATCGCCCTCGCCTCCGGGCCGGCAATGGCCGACGTCGAGTTCGGCTTCGTCCACGACTTCGGCGCCGACGAGGAGTTCGTCGCCCGTCGCGGCCTGGGGGCGACGCTGGGCGACCGCGCCGCCCGGGTCAGCGCCGAGGCCGAGAAGCTGGAGGTGGTGGCCCTCGAGTCGGCCGAGCCGGAGTGGTCGTTGCCGGCACTGCGGGCCCTGGCCGGGAAGGCCTACCGGCTGCGGGTCGTCGGTTCGATCGCGATCACCGCCTCCTACGTCGCCGCCGGGCGGTTCGACGCGATGCTGAGCCTGCGTTCATGCCGCTCCGTCGACGCCGCCGCGGCGCAGCTGATCGTCCGCGAGGCGGGCGGTGAGGTCGCGTTTGCCGACCTCACCCTGGACGAGGCGACCCTGGACCTCGACGCCCGCTACCCGATTGCCGCCGCCTGCGGCGCCGGCGCCCTGGCGACCGTGCGCGCCGCCCAGGCCGCCAGCTCGGCCGTGTAACCACCTCCCTAAAAGAGGTTAAGAACGTGTGTTCGCAAAAGAACGTACGTTCGTTACACTCGCGGACAGCCCAGGCAGGCAAACAAATTCGAAGGGATTCATCTTCATGGCAGACACGAAAAACGGCAGCAAATCGAAAACTCAGGCCAAACGCGCGACCACGGAAGCTAAAAAATCGGCTACGTCCACCGCCAAAGCGACCAAACGCGCCGCGACCAAGACCGTCGCCGCTGAGAAGAACCAGGTGCAGACCGTGGCCGAGGCCGCTGTCGACGTGCCGGTCGGCATCGTCCTCAGCGTCAGCGACCGCGTCTCCGACATCGTCGAGCCGTGGACCGGCCGCGCCAGCGCCGAGAAACAGCTCAAGTCGTACCGCACGCAGCTGCGTAAAACGGTGAAGCGGACCGAGCGTCGCGGCACCAGCGCCCGCCGCAAGGCGACCACCGAGGCCCGCAAGACCCGCAACCGGGTCGAGCGCGAAGCCCGCAAGCATCAGCGCACGGTCGAGACGACCCTCAAGCGCAACCGCAACGAGGTCGAGTCCCGCGTCCGCCGCGCGATCGACGCCCCCGCCTCCAGGGCCCAGGGTCTCGTGGACCAGGTCACGGATCAGTTGGCGTCCCTTCGGTAGGAGCACTCAGGACACGGCGCGGATGCGCCCCCTCAAAGAGCCCCGCATGCAACCAGCATGCGGGGCTCTTTTCGTGAACGCCCCGCTTGGTCCTGGGCACTCTTGCGGGTGACGAGGATTAATTAGCGGCCAGTAACGAGGACCGGGCGGGAGCCCGCCGGCTCGTAGGGCCAGCCGTCTTGGGCGGGGGCGAAGGCGCGGAACTGGAAGCGGACGCCGCGGCTGTCGTCGTCACTGAAGGAGTAGGGGTAGCGGAAGCGGCCGTGGGGGTCGGTCTGCACGGTGCGGAACTCCGACCACTTGCCGCCGGCGAGGCGAAACTGCAGCTCGACCGCTCTGCCGACCGCCGGCATCAAGGCGCCGGCGACGCTGAGCCGGCCGCTGAAGACGACCGGTGCGCCGCCGATCCGGGCCATGGCGGAGGACGCTTTCATGTCGATGCCGCTGAGTACCTGTAGCTGTGACGCGCCGCTGCCGCTGCGGCCAAGGGTCCTGGTGCCGGCGAAGGCGACCTCCACGAGGCGACTCGGGCCAGCGGCGAGGCTGACGCGGAAGGACCCGTCGGCCGCAGTCTGGGTCGTCGTCGCGCGCCGCGGGAAGTGGGCGCCCGCGGCGAAGGTCTCGACGATCCGCACCGGCAGATGGCCCAGCACCGACCTAGTGGACGAGGTCAGGCGGCCCGCGTAGACGGTCTCGCGTCCATACCGCTGGCCCCGCGGGGGCTTGCCCGCGAATCCGGCGGCGATCGCGGTCGGTGTCTTCAATGGGCTCGACAGCACCATGCGGATGCCGTTGAGGCGGCGATCGGAGCTGGCGCCGTTGCCGGCGGCGTCGTAGCCGCTCGCTCTGAACTCATAGGTGCCGGCCGGAAACGAGTCGGAGTTCCAATGCGCGATCAGGTGACCGTCGGAAGCCGTCGTCGGCAACAGCAGGAAGGGCTGGTGTGAGCGCGACGGCCTTACCGCGATCGATCCCCGCGCCGGGCCCGGTCCGGAAAGGGCGTCGCTAACGGTCGCCTCGATCCGCTCCGGATCGGCCGGATCCTGGGCTGCGGCAAAGGCGACTCGCGGCGGGCTTTCGTCGATTCGCACGGTCGCCCGCGACGGCGACTCCTCGCGGAGGTTTCCGGCCGCGTCGCGGGCGTAGAAGGCGACGGTGTGCGAGCCCTCGCCGGCGACCGTGGTGGTAGCCGTTCCGCCCAGCGCGGTCCGTGGCACACCGCCATCGAGGGCGATCGCGGTGAACGGTCCGCTCGGTCCGCTGGCCGCCATCCCCGACATCGCGTCGGTCGCCTTCGCGGTCAGCCGCACCGGCCCGGCGGCCCAGCCAGGTGGGACGCCGTCGAGGGTCATCGCGGGAAGGGTCGCGTCGACGCGGACGATCGCGCCGCGGCTTTCCGCCGACCTCATCCCTGAGCCCGAGACGGCGACGGCGCGGACGACGTTGACCCCCTCCGGCAGCACCCCGAGGGAGACGGTGTCGGCGTCAACGCCGCTGTGCAGGTCGGCCTCACCAGGGCGGCAGCGGTCCGGGCCGGCGCAGGGCACGCTGCCCGCGCCGCGGTCGACCGAGACCGCGTAGCCGTAGATCCTGGAGACCGGCGGCGCTCCCGGCGGGTGCTCGATCCTCAAGACAGCGGACGCATTGCCCGCGATCCAGCCGGCCGGCGCCAGCGGCTGCGCCGTTCCCGGCCTGGCGTCGTCGAAGCGCAGCTCCCCACTCGCCACCGGTCCCATCTGGCCTCCGGGACCCTCCAGCCAGACGTCGGCGGTGTAGGCGCCGCGCCCGGCTGGGAGGTGAATGTTCTCGATGTGGGTCGTGTACCAGGGCAGCCGGGCCTCGGCGATCGCGATCGCGCCGGCCGGGTCGCGGACGCGGTAATGGACCGCGACGATCGGAAGGCCTTCTTCGCTCACCGGAGGGCGATCCCAGTCGAGGCGGAAGTCGTTGTCCGCGTGCCAGGCGTATTCGCCGCCGAAGACGCGGAAGTCGATCGGGCGCAGCTGCGCGACCTGGTCGGCTCGCACTTCGTCCGCGCCGGCGAGCGCCGCGGCGATCAGGGCGAGCGTCGTCACGATGTCGCGGAAGCGGATTCTCATGGCCCGAACTCACCCGCGGGGTTGCCGCCGGCGCCGCTGGCCGGAGTGCTTTCGACCGGCGATGCGGCGACGGGAGCCGGTTCCGGCGGCGGCACGTATTCGGTGGTCGCGGTGGCCGGTTCGGCCGCCGGGGTCGCGGCCGGCTCGATAGCCGGCTCGGGTGCGGGCGTG
>DASYJK010000093.1:0-5144 GCA_035996525.1 Solirubrobacterales bacterium | reverse complement strand
CCCACCTGCGCACCGGCAACCGCAAGTGGGACGCGTATTCATACGTCTCGATCCACATGTCGGTGATCTTCGGCGTCTCCGTCCTCATCACCGGCTCGATCTGGGCCAAGGCCTCCTGGGGCCACTGGTGGGTCTGGGACGAGCCGACCCTGGTCAGCTTCCTGATCGTCTTCCTCATGTACGCCACCTACTACCCCTTCCGCTACGCGATCGAGGATCCCGAGCGCCAGGCCCGCTACGCCTCGGTCTTCGCCATCACCGCCGGCGCCTTCGTGCCGCTCAACTTCATGGCCGTGCGGATGGCCCAGAGCCTCGTCCACCCGCGCACCTTCGGCACCGCCAACGGCGGCCTGCCCGGCGAAATGATGCTTGTCTTCCTCTGCTGCCTGGCGACGATGGCGCTGCTCTGGGTGACCCTGGTCAAGTTCGAGCTGACCGCGAAGAGCGCCTCCGGCCAGGTCAAGCGCCTGCGCCGCGCCCTCGACGCGCCGGCCCCCGGCGCCGCCTCGCGGATCGCCCCGGAGGTGAGCTAGATGTTGGGCCTGCTGGCCGAGACCCCGGCGCTGCCGCTCGGCGAGTCCGGCAAGTACGTCGCCGCCGCCTTCATCGTCTTCATGGTCCTGCTCGTCGTCTACGTCGCGATCATGGCGGCGAAACTGCAGCGGATCGAGCGCGAGCTGCGGGAGCTGGCCGGCTTCGCCGAGCAGCGCAAGCAGGAGGAGCAGCGTGAGGAGGTGAGCGCCTGATGTCCGAGCTGCTCGCCCTCGGCGTTTCCCACAAGACGGCGCCGCTGGACCTGCGCGAGCGGCTCTCGCTGACCGAGGGGCGCGCCGTCTCCGCCCTGCGCGAGCTGACCGCCGCCGACGGCATCCACGAGGCGGCGGCGATCTCGACCTGCAACCGCACCGAGCTCTACCTGATCGTCTCCGATTCGGTCGAGGCCGAGTCGACGGCGCTCGGCATCCTCACCCGCCAGGCGGAGATCCGCCCGACCGAGCTGCTCGGTCACCTCTACTCGCTGCGCTCGACCGAGGCGGCGCGCCATCTGCTGCGGGTGACGGCCGGGCTCGACTCGATGATCGTCGGCGAGGCCGAGATCCAGGGCCAGGTCAAACGGGCCTATGAGCTGTCGATGGTCGAGGGCGCCACCGGGCCGATCCTCAACCGCCTCTTCCGCGGCGCCCTCAGCGCCGGCGGCCGCGCCCGCGAGGAGACCGGGATCAGCGAGAAGGGCGTCTCGATTCCCTCGGTCGCGGTCGAGCTGGCGCGGCGCGCGCTCGGCGACCTCTCCGACCGCCGGGTGCTCGTCGTCGGCGCCGGTGAGACCGCCGAGCTGGTCGCCAAAGCGCTGGTCGCCCGCGGCGTCCGCACCGTCTTCGTCGCCAACCGCCACTACGACCGCGCGATCGGTCTCGCGCAACGCTTCGGCGGTGGCGCCGTCCGCTTCGAGGAGCTGCCCGAGCAGCTGGCCGAGGCCGACATCGTCGTCACCGCGACCAACTCTCCGCACCACATCGTCGAGCGCGACGGCCTCGCCCAGGTGATGGCCGAGCGTCCCGAGCGGCCGCTGCTGATGATCGACATCGCCGTCCCCCGCGACATCGAGCCGGCCTGCCGCGAGGTCACCGGGGTCAGCGTCCACGACATCGACGACGTCCAGCAGATCGTCGAACGCAACGCCAGCGGCCGTGAGGCCGAGGCGCGGGGGGCAGAGCTGATCATCGAGGCCGAGCTGGACCGCTTCGAGCGCTGGCTCGGCCTGCAGGAGGTGGTGCCGACGATCAGCGCCCTGCGCGAGCACGGCGACGAGATCGTGCGGCGGGTGCTGGCCGAGAACGAGAGCCGCTGGGAGAGCCTCTCCGACGCCGATCGCGAGCGGGTGGAGAAGATGGCGGGGGCGATTGCCTCTCGCCTCCTGCACGAGCCGACCCTGCGGATCCGCCGCTCGGCCTGCTCCGGAGAGTCCTACCTCTTCATCAGCGCCCTGCGCGAGCTGTTCGGTCTCGACGTCGAGACCGAGCCAGAGGCCGAAGGCGGCGCCAGCGTCACCGAGCTGCGGCGCAAGGGCAAGTCCGCCTGAGGGCGCGGGCCCGCCGATGATCCGGATCGCCACCCGCGGCAGCAAGCTGGCGCTGACCCAGGCGGGCATGGTGGCCGAGATGCTGGGCGGGGCCGAGCTGGTCGAGGCGTCCTCCGACGGCGAGCCCGGAGACAAGTCGCGCTTCGTGCGGGGGGTCGAGCGGGCGGTGATGGCGGGAGAGGCCGAGGTCGGGGTGCACTCGGCCAAGGATCTGCCAGGGGAGATGCCGGCCGAGCTGGAGATCGCGGCGGTGCCGCGGCGGGAGGACCCCGCCGACGTCTGGATCGGGGCCGGCTCCTCGCTCGCGGACGCGCCCGAGGGGGCGCGGGTCGGGACGGCCAGCCTGCGCCGCCGCGCCCAGCTGCTCGCCGCCCGCACCGACCTGCGGGTGGAGGAGCTGCACGGCAATGTCGACACCCGCCTGCGCAAGCTCGCCGAGGGCGAGCTCGACGCGATCGTGCTCGCCGCAGCCGGCCTGCGCCGGCTCGGCCGCGAGGCGGAGATCGGCTTCCGGATCCCGGTCGAGACGATGGTGCCGGCGCCCGGCCAGGGCACCCTGGTACTGCAGGTCCGTGCCGGCGACGAGGAGACGACCGCGGCCGTCTCCGGGATCTTCGACCTCGATGCCGCCCGCGAGTTGACCGCCGAGCGCGCCGCCGTGCGCCTGCTCGACGCCAGCTGCACGACCCCGGTCGGCGTCTTCGCCCGGGTCGAGGGCGAGGGCCTCGAGCTCGACGCCTTCGTCGGCCTCCCCGACGGCAGCGAGTGGCTGCGCGACCGAGTCGAGGGCGACGCCTCCGAGCCCGCCGCCGCTGGCGTCCTCCTCGCCGAGCGCCTGCTCAGCGCCGGCGCCCGCGACCTCCTCGATCGCGCCGAGGCGATGGCGTGAGCCCCACCCGCACATTTGGTGGGAAAGGAACCGCGGAATGAGTGCGCGAAGCGGGATCGTCTACCTGGTCGGTGCCGGGCCCGGGGACCCCGGTCTGATGACGGCGCGATCGCTGGCCCTGATCGCCGGTGCCGACGCTGTCTTCTACGACCGTCTGATCCCGCCGTCGGCGCTCGACGGAGCCCGCACCGACGCCGAGCTGATCTACGTCGGCAAGCAGCCGGGCGTGCCCTCGGTCCCCCAGGACGAGATCGGCGCCCGCTTGGTCGAGGCCGCCCGGGCCGGCAAGAGCGTCGTCCGCCTCAAGGGCGGCGACCCCTTCGTCTTCGGCCGCGGTGGTGAGGAGGGCGAAGCGCTGCGCGCCGCCGGGGTCGAGTTCGAGGTGGTGCCGGGGGTGACCGCCGGCGTCGCCGCCACCGCCTACGCCGGCATCCCCGTCACCCACCGCGACGATGCCTCCGCGGTCGCCTTCGTCACCGGCCACGAGGACCCGGATAAGGACGAGTCGGCGCTTGACTGGGACGCCCTCGCCGGCTTCCCCGGCACTCTCGTCTTCTACATGGGCGTCAAGCGGCTGGGCGAGAACGCGGCGGCGCTGATCGCCGGCGGGCGCGACCCCGAGGAGCCGGCCGCCGCGATCGAACGTGGCACCTGGCCCGTCCAGCGCACCGTCAGCGCCAGCCTCGGGTCGATCGCCGCGGCGGTCGAGCGCGAGCAAGTCAAGGCCCCCGCCCTGATCGTCGTCGGCAAGGTCGCGGCCCGCCGCGAGGACCTCGCCTGGCTCGAGCGCCGTCCCCTGCACGGCCGCCGTGTCGTCGTCACCCGCGCCCGCGCCCAGGCCAGCGGCCTCGCCGCGATCCTCCGCGACCTCGGCGCCGACGTGGTCGAGCTGCCGGCGATCCGAATCGAGCCGCGGATCGAGAGCGAGGAGGTCCGCCGCGCGGTCGACTCGATCGGCGAGTATGCGCTGATCTGCGTCACCAGCCCGAACGGCGCCGATCTGCTGTTCGAGGCAATGCGCGATATCGGAGCACCCAGAGACCGCGCCGCGGGTGGCGTCGACACCGCCCCCGGTGCCAGCGGGCTCGATGCCCGCGCTCTGGCCGGCGCCACCGTGGCCGCGATCGGCCCCGGCACGGCGAGGGCGCTGCGGCGGCACGGAATCGTCGCCGACGTCATCCCCGAGCGCTTCGTCGCCGAGGCGCTGGTCGAGGCCTTGGCCGGGGTCGAGGTCGAGAGCAGGCGCGTGCTCGTCGCCCGCGCCGCCGAGGCCCGCGACGTCCTCCCCGACGCCCTGCGCGAGCGCGGTGCCGAGGTCGACGTCGTCGCCCTCTACGAGACCGTCCGCGACCAGCCCGACGCGGCGGCCATCGAGGCAGCCCAGGGCGCCGACTACGTCACCTTCACCTCCTCCTCCACGGTGACCAACCTCGTCGAGGCGCTCGGCGACCGCTTCCCGAGCGCCGCCCGCATCGTCTCGATCGGCCCCGTCACCAGCGACACCGCCAAGGCCGCCGGCTTCGAGGTCGACGTCGAAGCCGAGCAACACAACATCGACGGCCTCCTCCAAGCGTTACTGGAGGACGCCGCGAGGTGATTCCCAGCGTGCGGCAGTCCTTTGTGACGCATAGGGGTACAAAGGACTGCCGCAACCGCCGGCGATGAGCTTCGGCGAGCCGCATCACCACTTCGACTCGATCGACTCGACCAATACGCGAGCCCGCGAGCTCGCCGCGGAAGGCGCCGAGCACGGCACCGTCGTCACCGCCGACGAGCAGACCGCCGGCCGCGGCCGCCAAGGCCGCGTCTGGACCGCGCCCCCGGGCAAAGCCCTCCTCTACTCGGCGATCGTCCGCCCCCTCGACGAGCGCCACCTGATGCTCCCCCTCGCCGTCCCACTCGCGGTCTGCGCCGCAGCCGAAGAGCTCGCCGGCACCCTCGCCCATGGTGATGACTCGACGTCAGCGAACCTCCGCTGCGGCGTCAAGTGGCCCAACGACGTCCTCGTCGACCGCCGCAAGCTCGCCGGTATCCTCGTCGAGGCCCGCCCCCAGGACGGCTGGGCAGTGGTCGGCATCGGCCTCAACCTGACCATCTCCCCTGACGAGTTCCCCCCTGAGCTCCGTGACAAAGCAGTCTCGATCTTCAGCGATAGCGCGGGGGGTGGGGGGGGGG
>DASYJK010000092.1:0-1775 GCA_035996525.1 Solirubrobacterales bacterium | reverse complement strand
CCGGCCAGCGCCATCGCCCCCTGGCCGGAGACCATCGGCACGAAGTCGGCCAGGGCCGGGATGTAGGCGGTGCCGGCCGCGCAGGGCCCCATCATCGCCGCCACCATCGGGATCACGCCCGACATTTCGACCTCCTCGCGGAAGAGGAAGCCGGAGCCGGCGAAGAGCGAGCCGGTCGCCTCCTGGATACGGGCGCCGGCCGAGTCGAGCAGCCAGACGAACGGCATCCGCTTCGAGAGCGCCATCTCGCGCAGGCGGGTGACCTTGAGCTCGCCGGTCATTCCCATCGAGCCGGCCATCACCGTGAAGTCGTAGGCGGCGATGCAGGTGGGACGGCCGTCGACGTCGCCCCAGCCGGTGATGACGCCGTCGGCGGGTGCCTCGACCCCGTCCATCGCCCGCTGGGCGAAGTGCGGGCGGCCGTGGATGCCGAGCTCGACGAAGGTGCCCTCGTCGACCAGCAGCTCAAGCCGCTCGCGGGCGGTCAGCTTGCCGCGGTCGTGCTGCTTGGCGACCTTCTCCTCGCCGCCGCCCAGCTTCGCCTTCTCGCGGCGCTGGTGCAGCTGCTCGTTCAGCTCCGCCAGCGTGGCGGTGCCGGGAAGGAGGTGATTCGACTCTTGCTCGGGGCCGGCCACTAACGCCCTTTCCACTGCGGGTCGCGTTTCTCGAAGAAGGCGGTGACGCCCTCGACGATGTCCTCGGTGCTGAAGGTGAGTGAGAGCTGCGAGCGCAGGAACTCGAGCGCGTCGTCGATCGCCATGTCCTGCTGGCGGTACATCGCGTCGTGGCCGAGGCGCATCAGCACCGGGCTCTTCGAGGCCAGCTTGCCCGCCCACTCCGCCACCGCGGCGTCGAACTCCGCCGCCGGGACGACTTTGTTGGCGAGCCCGTACTCGACCGCCTGCTCGGCACTCAGCCGCTCGCCCAGCAGCATCATCTCGTTGACCTTCTTGCGCGGGACGTTGCGGTAGATGATCGACATGATCATGTAGGGGAAAGCGCCGACGTTGATCTCCGGCGTGCCGAAGGTCGCCCCCTCTTTGGCGATCACCAGGTCACAGGACAGCGCCAGCCCCATCCCCCCCGCCAGCACGTGCCCGTTGGCAGCACAGAGCGAGGGCTTGCCGAGCCGCGGCATCAGCCGAAAGAACTCGAGGAAGAGGTCGGAGGCGAAGTGTTTGTCGACAAGCGAGGCGTCAGCGGCAAAGCCGCCGAGGTCGGCGCCCGCGCAGAAGACCTTGTCGCCGGCCCCGGTGAGAACGACGGCGCGGACCTCGTCGGAGGCTTTCGCCTCCTTCATCGCGTCGACCAGCTCGGCCAGCATCTGGCCGGAGAGCATGTTGCGCTTCTCCGGGTTGTTCAAGGTCACCGTGGCGACGCCGTCGGCGACCTCGTAGGCGACCAGCTCGTAGTTCCCCTCGCTCATCGAGCGCCACCATAGCCGTTTTTATTGAAAGTGGGAAGTGCTACTGTCTACTCGCTTCCGGCGGCCGCTGCCGCCTCCCGAACCCGCGAACGAGGAGAGACACAGTGGCGACCGCGACCAACGGCTCCAGCGTCATCAAGCCCGACCATGCAGCCGGGCGCAAGCACTTCATCTTCAGCCAGGAGCACGAAGACCTGCGCGAGTCGATGGAGTCGTGGGTGAAGAAGGAGCTGTGGCCGCACCGCAACGAGTGGGAGGACACCTACTGGCCGACCTCGGCGATGCAGCGGGCGGGCGAGCTCGGCTTCCTCGGCCTCTGCTTCCCGGAGGAGTACGGCGGCCAGGGCGG
>DASYJK010000091.1:0-3035 GCA_035996525.1 Solirubrobacterales bacterium | reverse complement strand
CCTCGGTCAGATCGCGCGGGTAGTGGGCTTCGACGTAGCTGTTGGCTTCGTAGGAAGGCTTGCCCGGCGGCACCGCCTGGGCGCTGGGCCCGGTCAGGGTCGTCCACAGCAGCGGCGCGGCGCAGGCCAGCAGCAGGGCCGAGCTGGCCAGGGCGACAAGGACCGGGCGGCGCATGACGCCGCGGGCGAGCCGGTACCAGCCGCCTGACTCGTCGGAGACGGCCGGGCCTCGACGGATCGAGAAAGCGTCGATCCGGGTCCCCAGCAGCGCCAGCATCGAGGGCACGACGAGGATCGCGATCACCGCCGAGAGGATCCCGACCGAGGCCCCGGCGACGGCGATCGAGTAGAGGAAGCGCTGCGGCAGGATCACCAGCGCCGCCATCGCCGCGGCGACGGTGAAGCCGGAGAAGAGGGCGGTGCGGCCGGCGGTCGTCACGGTGCGGCGGTGGGCCTCGCGGGTGGCACCGCCATCGGCGATCTCCTCCCGGTACCTAGAGACCATCAGCAGCGCGTAGTCGACCGCGAGCCCGAGACTGAGCCCGGTGGCGATGTTGAGCGCGAAGACCGAGGTGTCGACGAAGGTCGACATGATCCGCAGCACCAGCAGCGTGCCGACGATCGAGATGCCACCGATCACGAGTGGGATCGCGGCGGCGACAACGCCGCGGAAGACGATCAGGAGCAACAGCGCCAGCAGCGGGAAGGCGATCAGCTCGGCCTTGGTCAGGTCGGTTTTGGTCTGGTCGTTGACTTCGTTGAAGCTGGCGGCATAGCCGCCCATCGTCACGTCGAGCTTGCTGCGGTCGACCGCCGGCTGCACGGCTTCGGCGGCGATCCCACCGGCGCTCTCGCGGTCGGCGGTGGAGAGATAGCCGAGGACGACCAGCGAGCGACCGTCGGCGGCGATCAGCTCGGCGCCGGCGCGGCGGTTGCGGAGAGGGTTGACGACGCGACCGACGTATTCGGCCTTGGCGACTTCGGAGCTGAGCTGCCCGACCTCACGCCGCACCACCGGGCTGGTGGTGTCGAGCTTGCCGCCGCCGGGAGAGCGGACGACGAGGACGATGCCGGGGTTGGCGTCGTAGCCGAGGGCGCCGGTCAGCAGGTTGGTTGCCTGCTCGCTCTCGGAGGAGGGGTCGGTGAAGCCGGCTGCCTTGAGGTGGTGCTCGACATCGTGGCCGAAGGCGACGGCGAGCAGGGCGAAGACGCCGACGATGGAGAGGACGAGCTTCGGGCGCTTCCAGGTGAGATCGGCGATCCGGTTCATGGCAGCGGCGGAACCGTACCAGATTTCAAAGCGCTTGCTTTGAAAATCAAATCGTCCTGTTAGAATGCGGCTTGTGAGCCGGGAATACGGACAGCCCTGCAGCCTCGCCTTTGCCCTCGACAGCGTCGGCGAGCGCTGGTCGCTGCTGATCGTGCGCGAGCTGATGCTTGGTCCGCTGCGTTTCCGCGACCTCGCCCGCGCCGTCGGCGGCGCCCCGACCGACGTCCTGACCAAACGGCTGCGCGATCTCGAGGGCGACGGCGTCGTCGCCCGCCGCGAGCTCGAGAGCCCCGTGGTGGCGACCGTCTACGAGCTGACCGAGCTCGGTCGCGGCCTCGAGCGGCCGCTGATCGAGCTGGCCCGCTGGGGGATGGAGCTGCAGAAGGCCGAGGACGTGGTCGGCCTGGCGCCTTCGTCGCTGCCCAACGCGCTGCGGGTGATCCTGCGCCCGCCGGCCGAGGCCAGCTTCGACCTCGGCCTGCGCACCGAGGGGGAGAACTACGCCCTGCGCGCCCGCGACGGCTGGATCGCCGGTTCCCGCGGCGGCACCGGCGAGCCCGACCTGACCCTCTCCGGCTCCCCGATCGAGGTCGTGGCGGCGGTCGTCAGCGGCCCCGCCGGCGTGCCCGGGGTCGAGGTCGAGGGGGACACGGCGCTGCTGGATCAGCTGGCGACGATGGTCGTCATCCCCGACCGCCTGCGCGAGGAAGCGCAGATGCTGGTCGAGTCCGGCGGGCTGCTGATCGCGGCGGCCGAAGCAGCCGTTTAGCCCAGCTCTGACTGCGGGGCACGGACATAAGCCACCTGACGGATCCCGCATCAAGGTCCTTCCGCGGTTCGCTACCCACGCATTCCGTGGAAAAGGAACCGCGGAACGGGGCCTCGGGTTTGAGCGGACCTCCGCGGTTCCGTGCCCGCCTATTTGGTGGAAAAGGAACCGCGGAACTTCGACGGGGCTAGTTGCGCCTGCGGCGCGCTCGCCTGGGTCCTCGTCAGGGTGCGGGTGGCGCTCAGGCGAGCGTCCGGCCTGACCGGATACGCGTCAAGACACCCGCCGCACCGCCCCGCACGAGGAGGCGGAGTGCGGGCTAGCTGAGCTCGGTGCCGTCGTAGAGCTTTTTGACGTGCACGGTGCCCGCCGGAGCCGCTTCGATGCAGAGCTTGCAGAGGACGCACTCGTCGAGGTTCTCCTCGACTACCTCGACGCCGCTGTCGGTGCCCTTGAAGATGTCGACGGGGCAGACTTCCTCGAGCTTGGCGGCGAGGGCCGCGTCGCCGGCGACGGAGGCGTCGACCTCGACGTCGATGAAGACCTTGTTCAGCTTCTCGGCCATCAGGCCGCCGCCCCCAGCTTCTGCTTGTCCGCGTCGGGGATCTCGTCGATCCGCTCGACGACGCGAATCCCGGCCGCTTCGAGGCGGGCGATCTTCTCGGTCGCCGTGTCCTCTTTACCCTCGACGATCGTGCCCGCGTGCCCGAAGCTCATCCCCTTCATCTCCTCGTCGTCCATGAACTTACCGGCCATGAAGGCGACGATCGGCAGGCGGCTGTCGTTGTCCTTGACCCATTCGGAGAGCTGGGCCTCCATGCGGCCGCCGGGCTCGGTGTAGATGACGATCGCCTGGGTCTCCTCGTCGGCCTCGAAGTAGGGCATCAGCTCGGCGTAGGCGGAGCCGATGATCGCGTCGCCGCCGATCGAGACGGCGGTGGAGACGCCGAGGCCGGCCTGGGTCAGGGAAGAGGAGATCTCGGTGGTCATCCCGCC
>DASYJK010000090.1:0-6110 GCA_035996525.1 Solirubrobacterales bacterium | reverse complement strand
GAGCGGCGGTTTGGCGATGTAGACGAAGCCGGCGTCGATCAGCTCCGGCATCTGCCGGTAGAGGAAGGTGAGGACCAGGGTGCGGATGTGGGCGCCGTCGACGTCGGCGTCGGTCGCCATCACGATCTTGTGGTACCTGGCGCCCTCGATGTCGAACTCGTCGTGGACGCCGGTCCCGATCGCCGTGATCAACGCCTGGATCTCGTTGTTGGCGAGGACCTTGTCGATCCGGCTCTTCTCGACGTTGATGATCTTCCCGCGCAGCGGCAGCACCGCCTGGGTGTTGCGGTCGCGGGCCTGCTTGGCGGAGCCGCCGGCGGAGTCGCCCTCGACCACGAAGATCTCGGCCAGGCTCGGATCCTTGACCGAGCAGTCGGCGAGCTTGCCCGGCAGGGTCGAGTTCTCCAGCGCCGACTTGCGGCGGGTCAGGTCGCGTGCCTTGCGGGCGGCGTCGCGAGCGCGAGAAGCCTCGATCGCCTTGCTGATGATCCGCCGCGCGTCGGTGGGGTTCTCCTCGAAGTACTCGGCCAGTTTGCGGTTGACCGTCTCCTCGACCAGGCCCTTGATCGGTGGGTTGCCGAGTTTGGTCTTGGTCTGGCCCTCGAACTGGGGGTCGTGGAGCTTGACCGAGATCACCGCGGTCAGCCCCTCACGCACGTCCTCACCGGCCAGGTTTTCGTCTTTTTTCTCGTGCAGCAGCCCTTTGTTGCGCGCGTAGGCATTCAGGGTCCGGGTCAGCGCCGAGCGGAAGCCGGAGAGGTGGGTGCCGCCCTCGTGGGTGTTGATGTTGTTGGCGAAGCTGAAGATCGACTCCTGGTAGGAGGAGTTCCACTGCATCGCCAGCTCGACTTCCCCGTCCTCCTCGTCGGCGCCCTCGAAGTAGATGACCTTGCGGTGGAGTTCGTCCTTGTTCTCGTTCAGGTGGCGGACGAAGTCCTCGATGCCGCCGTCGTACTTGAAGACGACGCTGTTGGTCTCGCCGCGCTCGTCGACCAGCTCGATCCGCAGGCCGCGGGTAAGGAAGGCGGTCTCGCGCAGGCGCTCGGCCAGGGTGTCGAAGTCGAAGCCGATCTCTTCGAAGATCTCCAGGTCCGGCAGGAAGGTGATCTGGGTCCCGTGCTCGGTGGTCGCCTCGCCCTTGCTCAGCTCGGTCATCGGTTTGCCGCGCTCGTAATCCTGCGACCAGACGTTGCCGTCGGTGCTGATCCGCAGATGCAGGCGCTCGGAGAGGGCGTTGACGACGGAGACGCCGACGCCGTGCAGGCCGCCGGAGACCTTGTAGCCGCCGCCGTCGCCGAACTTGCCGCCGGCGTGAAGAACGGTCAGCACCACCTCGGCCGCGGGTTTTCCCTCTTTCTCCATCGTCCCGACCGGGATGCCGCGGCCATTGTCGGCGACCGTGCAGCTGTTGTCCGGGTGGAGGACGACGCGGACGCTGTCGCAGTGGCCGGCGAGCGCCTCGTCGACCGAGTTGTCGACGACCTCGTAAACGAGGTGGTGAAGCCCGCGCGGCCCGGTCGAACCGATGTACATGCCGGGACGCTTGCGCACCGCCTCCAGTCCCTCGAGGACGGTGATGTCCTCGGCGCCATAAGACGCTGAAGTGGCGCTGCTGGATTTCTTCTCAGGCAATGAGTCCCTTCCGGTTGACACAGAAAACCCCGACGCCTGGAGGCTCACACCAGACAGTTCGGGGCAATAACGCGAGTTGCCATAAGAATACCAGTTGAGTGCCGCGGAAGAGCGGCATAGGTGAGGAAAATTCCCTGCAAATCGTGAATAAACAGGGGCTAGGAACGGTCGTTGTTGACGCGGAATCGCAAGCCCGAGGGCGCGCGCTCCCCCAACTCCTCCCGCAGCCGCTCCAGGAGCTGCTCCTGCATCAGGTCCAGCTCCTGCGCCCAGACGCTGTCGGCGCACTCGATCGTCAGCGTCCCGGAACGCTCGGAGACCGGTGCCGCCACCGCGGCCAGCTGCTCGCCGACGGTGCCGGCCCAGGCCGCCTGAACGGCCGCCAGGCCGGTCCGCGGGGCGGCCTGGTCGCGGGCGGCGCGGATCGCCGAGCCGGCCGGGCGCGGGGCGCGGCGGCGACTCATGCCGCGGCCGCGCTCAGTGGTTGGGCGGGCGGCGGCATCCGCACCACGGACTCCAAGGCGGCGGCGGGAAGCGACTCCTCGTCGGCCGCGGTGATCAGCGCCTGACCGCCGTCCTCGAGCCGCCGCACGAGGCGCTCGCGCCGGCCCGGATCGAGCTCACTCATGACGTCGTCGAGCAGCAGCAGCGGAATCACCCGGCGGGCCAGCAGCAGTGCCTCGCGCTCGGCGAAGAGGAGGGCGAGCAAGGCCGCGCGCTGCTGACCCTGGGAGCCGTAGCGGCGCAGTGAGCGCCCGGCGGTCGCGAGCTTGAACTCGTCCAGGTGCGGGCCCCACGAGCTGCGGGCCATGCGGACGTCCTGCTCGCGCCGCTCCTCCAGGCCGGCCCGGATCTCCTCCGCCGAGCCGGCGGCGCGCGGCGCGTACTCGATGCTCGCGCCGCCCTCGAGCCCGAGCTCGGCTGCGGCGGCGGCGAAGGGGCCGCTGAGCTCGGCGATCGCCTCCCCGCGCGCCGCCACCAGCGGCGCCGCGGCCTCAGCCAGGCTCGCGTCCCAGACGTCGAGCTGGGCCGGCGAGCCGTAACCGCCGGCGAGCCGCGAGAGCAGCGCGTTGCGTTGCGCCAGCGCCTGCCCGTAGCGCTTGCGCAGCTCCCCGCGCGCCGGCCAACGGGCGGCGAGAAAGCCATCGAGGTGAGCGCGGCGCTCCGAGGGCGGGCCCTTGACGAGGCTGAGGCGGTCCGGGGCGAAGACCGCTACCGGGGGCCGGTTGCGGGCCAGGGTCGGGGGGTCGGCAGGACTGCCATCGAGCAGGTGGCGGCGGCCCTCGGTCCGGCTGACCGAGGCGAGCAGTCGCCGTTCCAGCCCATCCCCGTCGCGCACCGTCGCCTCGGCCCGGGCCAGCGAGCCGCCGAAGGGGATCAGGTCGCGGCGATCGGAGGTGCGGAAGGAACGGCCGGTGAGGGCGAAGTAGAGCGACTCGACCAGATTGGTCTTGCCGACCCCGTTGGGCCCGACGACGCTAACGATGCCGGGCGCCAGCTCCACCCGGACCCCATCGAGGCTGCGGACCGGGCTCGCTTCGATCGCGGTGACGAGCACCGGCCGCCACCCCTCAGACGTTGAGCCGGATCGGCATCACCAGGTAGCGGAAGTCTTCGCCCTCGACCGGCTGCAGCAACCCCGGGCGCAGGGGCGAGATCAGCCGCAGCAGGACCTCGTCGCCCTCGACGCTCTCGATCCCCTCCTTGAGGAACTCCGGGTTGAAGCCGATCTCCAGCGGCTCGCCCTCGAACGCGGCCGGCATCGTCTCGGTCGCGTCCCCCACGTCGGGGGTCTCGGCGGCAATCGTCAGCTCGCCCGGAGCGAAGGAGAGCCGCAGCGGCGCGTTGCGCTGGGCCAGCTGGCTGACCCGGCGGGTGACGTCAAGGAAGTCGACCCGCGGCAACCGCACGTCGTGCTCGTAGGACTCCGGCAGGAGCTGTCGAAAGTTGGGGAACTGGCCGTCGATCAGCCTCGTCGTGAGGGTAATCGCCCCTGCCTGGAAAACGGCCTGGCTGGCGAGCAGGAAGACGGTCGCCTCGTCGACGCCCTCGGAGGAGAGGATGCGACCGAGCTCGCGCAGCGCCCGGGCCGGGATGTTGGCGTCGATCTCGCCGCCGAGGTCGCTCTCGAGCTCGGTCCGTTTGACCGCCAGCCGGTAGGAGTCGGTCGCGACCATCGTCATCTCCGAGCCGCTGGCGGCGACGAAGACGCCGGTCAGGACCGGGCGCATGTCGTCGCGGGAGGCGGCGCGGGCAACCAGGTCGATGCTGGCGCCGAGCTCCTTGGCCGGGATCTTCAGGCCGGGCTCCTCGCCCGGTGCCGGCAGCTTCGGAAAGTCCTCCGCGGGCAGGACCCGCAGGTGGAAGCTGGAGCTGCCGCTGCGGATCTCGACATCGTGCTCGGACTCGCGCAGCTCGATCTCGACCGAGGCGTCGGCGAGCGAGCGGGCCACCTCGGCCAGCAGCCGGCCCGGCAGCAGGACCGAGCCCTCGGAGTCGATCTCGGCAGCGAGCGCGGTCTCCAATCCCATGTCGAGATCGGTCGCGGTCAGGGTCACCTTGCCGCTGGCGGCAGTGAGGAGGACGCCGGAGAGGGCTTGGGTGGCGGCGCGGGTCGATACGGCCCTGGAAACGATCGAGAGCTTGGCGACGAGTTCTTCGCGTTTGGTCGTGAGCTTCAAGTTTTAGATGCCTTCTTGAGTTGGGTTAGGAGTTGTGGAAAAGTCCGGGCCAACGGAGGAAACGGCGTTGTGGCGCGGTTTCGCGCCTGTGGAGGCGCCTGTGGGAAAGGAGCGATTCTTGCAGTGTCGTCGGCCGTCAGCCCCGCTCGCCGACGGGATTGTGGATAGCGCCGCGTAAGTCTTGGACACGATCGGCGAGCTCGGAGTCGTCGGCGAGGCCCGCTTCGATCCGGCGCAGGGAGTTGAGAACGGTGGAGTGATCGCGGCCGCCGTAGAGCCGGCCGATCTGCGGCAACGAGAGGTCGGTCAGCTCACGGGTGAGGAAGATCGCGACCTGGCGGGCGCGCAGCGGCGTGGCGGCACGGCTGGAGCCGATCAGCTCGGCCCGGGAGATACCGAAGCCCTCGGCAACCCGCTGCTGGATCTCCTCGACCGAGGTGGCCTGGGCGGAGCGGCCGCGGGGGATCACCTCGGCGATCAGCTCGGTGCTGAGCGGGCGGGCCATCAGCGAGGCGTGGGCGAGCACGCGGGTGAGGCCGCCGTGAAGCTGGCGCACGTTGGCGTCGATCCGGTGCGCCAGCTCGTGCAGGGCGCCGCCGTCGGCGATCTCGACCCCGGCCTCCTGGACGAGACGGCGCAGGACGGTCAGGCGGGTGGCCAGATTCGGTGGCTCGACCGGGACCGTCAGGCCCCACTCGAAGCGGTCGCGCAGGCGCGAGGCGAGGGTCGAGAGCTCGCTCGGGATTCGGTCGGCGGAGAGGACCAGCTGGCTGCCCGATTCATAGAGGGCGTTGAAGGTGTGGAAGAACTCCTCCTCGGTGGCGGGCTTGCCTTCGAGGCACTGGACATCGTCGATCAGCAGCACGTCGATGTCGCGGTAGCGGGCCTTGAAGCCCTCGGCGCCGGCCGACTTGAGGGCGCCGACGAACTCGTTGGTGAAGGACTCGGCGGTCGTGTAGCGGACGCTGAGGCCGGGGGCGTTGGCGCGCAGGTAGTTGGCGATCGCCGCCAGCAGGTGCGTCTTGCCGAGTCCGGGAGGACCGTGCAGGAAGAGCGGGTTGTAGGCCTCGGACGGGGCCTCGGCGACGGCCAGGGCGGCACCGTGGGCGAGGCGGTTGCCGCTGCCGATCACGAAGCGCTCGAAGGTGTAGTTCGGGTTCAGCTCAGCTCCGTCGATCGCCGCCGTGGGCCCGGCTGGGCCCTCCGTGTCGGCGCTGAAGCTGACCCGCCGTAACGGGGTGCCGGACCCGGCCAGCGCCTGCCCGATCAGCGAGGCGTAACGGCGCTCGGCCCAGGCACGAATGCCCTCGGGGCCGGTCAGGTAGAGGGTGTCGGCATCGGCGCCGATCGGCCGCAAGGGCTCCAGCCAGAGGCGGAAGGTCGACTCGGGCACGGAGGCCCGAAGCCGGTCTTGGGTCGCCCGCCAGAGGGCGTCGAGTTCATGTCGAGAGGAGTCATCTTGCACCTGGTGGGCGACCATAGCGGCGTGCCTGGGGAGGGATCCCCGACCCCCCGCAAAACCCGCAGAAAAGATTTCGGGGCGCGGTCCACGGCGCCGTCCGTATACTGCCGTCCCCATGAAGCGCACGTATCAGCCAAAGAAGCGGAAGCGCGCGAAGACGCACGGCTTTCGCGCCCGGATGAGTACCCGCGGCGGCCGGGCGATCCTCAAGCGACGCCGGCGTAAAGGTCGGAAGCGCCTCACCCCGTAGATGGCGCCGAAGCGACGGCGCCTCTCACGCAGCGGTGAGTTCGACCGCGTCTACCGCGACGGTTCATCCCATGCGACCCGCTACC
>DASYJK010000089.1:0-12636 GCA_035996525.1 Solirubrobacterales bacterium | reverse complement strand
GAGGGTCAGGTCCTCTACCACGGCCACGACATCTACGGCTCCAACGTCGACCAGGTCGAGGTGCGGCGGCGGATCGGGATGGTCTTCCAGAAACCGAACCCCTTCCCGAAGTCGATCTACGACAACGTCGCCTGGGCTCCGCGCAACCTCGGCATGCGCTCCGGGCTCTCCGATCGGGTCGAGAAAGCGCTCCGCGGCGCGGCCCTCTGGGACGAGGTCAAAGACCGCCTCAAGGACTCGGCGCTCGGCCTCTCCGGCGGCCAGCAGCAGCGCCTCTGCATCGCCCGCGCGATCGCGATCGAGCCCGACGTGCTGCTGCTCGACGAGCCCGCCTCGGCGCTCGACCCGATCGCCACCGGCGCGATCGAGGACCTGATGCACACCCTCAAAGGCCGCTTCACGATCGTCATCGTCACCCACAACATGCAGCAGGCGGCCCGGGTCGCCGACCGCACCGCGTTCTTCAGCCTCGAGACCTCGGGCGCGAAGCCGGTCGGGTCGCTGATCGAGTTCGACGACACCGAGCGGATCTTCGGGCAGCCGCGCGACCCGCGCACCCGCGACTACGTCACCGGCCGCTTCGGCTAGTCCCCGCTGGTTTTCAGCTGCGCAGAATCGAGTCGCCTGAGACCTGCGGCAGCAGCGAGTGTCCGCACTGCCAGCAGAAAGTCGCGCCGCTGCTGTGCGGCGCCCCGCAGGATCCGCAGGAACCGGAAGCGCCGGTCTCCTCCATCCGCACGATCCGTTCGACCTCGCTGAGTTCGGCGTCGGCATCCTGCAGCTCGACCGCGCGCTTGACGAGGACGTCGACCTTGACGCTGTTGCGGATCGTCATCTCGTAGGCGAGCCCGCCGAGGTCCCACTGCAGCTCGGCGACGCGGGCGACCAGCTGCTCGCGGCGGCGCTGCAGGTCGACCACGAACTCTTGCTGATCCGAGCTCATTCGCCGAAGAATTCTCCGGTGAATTCGCCGCCCTTGCAGCCGGAGGCACCGCTTTCGCACTTGCCGCCAGGCTGCACGGTCGGCGGCGGCAGCTTCACGTCGCCGGCCGGCTTCAGGACTTCGGCGGCGGCTTCGGAGGTGCCGCTGCTGTCGACCGCCTTCTCGGGGGCCTTGGCCTTGCTCCCCTTGCCCTTCTTGCCGCCGATTTCGCTGCCGCTTTCGGCGCTGGACGCGGTCGCGGCTTCTTCGCCGCCACCGCCGACCTTGATGATCTGCGGGGCCGGAGCCGAGGCGACCGAGCTGCCGCTGTCGCCCGACTGGCCGATCATCACGCCGACCCCGATCGCCAGCACCAGGGTCGCCACGCCGGCGATCAGCGAGGCGTTCGCGGTCATCCGCGAGCGTCGCTCGGGCAGGGGAGATGGCGCCGCCGTCGCGGCGGCCGGCTGCTTGATCGCGTCCATGAAGACCACCGCGTCCATGAACGGCAGGCGCGGATCACCGCGGCGGATGCCGCACTCGAGGCAGTAACGCTGATCGGCGGCCATCTGGGCGCCGCAAGACGGACACTGTTCGGTCACCGGCGCATCTTCGGACCCCGCACCCGCTCCAGTGTTTAAGAGTTGTGAAGGCGTCGCTGGGCACGGCGTACTCAGGATGTTCACAAGTGAGCGGTGCCATGAGGCGAGGATTGGCGCGCGGCGTGACCACCTCCAGCAACGACGACAGTCTCGACGGGACCGGCGCCAAGGCTTGCGTCGGCTGCGGCGCGGCCATCTCCGGCAAGCGGGACCAGTGCCTCGAGTGCCGGTTCATGCCCTCTCCCTGGGCGGCGGCGGTAGCGGTGATGGGGATGCTCGCGCTCGGCGTCATGCTCGGCTCGGCCGGCAGCCAGATCGCTCAGAGCGCCGGGCTCTCCTCGATCGTGCTCGAAGTGCCGTCGCCGCCGCCGGCCACGGAGGAACCGGCCGAAACCGCGACCCCGGAAGTCGCCGCCGCGCCCGAACCGGCGCCAATCCTTCCGGCCACGGCCTCCAGCATCCCGACCCCCCTGCCGGCGGCCGAAGAACCAGTGCCGGAAGCGGCGCCCGAACCGACTCCGCCACCCGAATTCTTCGAAGAAGAAGAACTGCTGCCGCCGGTCAAGCACGTGTTCCTGATCGTGCTCGGCGAAAACGGCTACGAAGAATCCTTCGGGGCCGCTTCGCCCGCTCCCTACCTGGCGAAGACGCTGATCGAAAAAGGCGAGTTGCTGTCCAATTACTACGCGGTGACCAAGGGCGACCTGGCCAACCAGATCGCCCTGCTCAGCGGCCAGGGGCCGACCGCCGAAACCACCCTCAATTGTCCCGTCTACGCCGACATCCTTCCCGGCACCGTCTCACCCGCCGGTCAGGTCGAAGGGAACGGCTGCGTCTATCCGGCGGCGACCGCAACGCTGCCGGGCCAGCTGGCGGAAAAGAAATTGAAATCGAGGGCCTACGTCGAGGGCCGCCTCGCTCCCTGTGTTCATGAGGAAGGCTCGCGCGACCCACTCGTCTATTTCCACTCGCTGACCGAAGGGCCCGAATGTGCCCAGAGCGACGTCGGCCTCGACCAGCTCGCGCTCGATCTGAAGACGGCGAAGAAGACGCCGGCGCTCTCCTACATCGTCCCCAGCGCCTGCCATGACGGCGGCGAACTGCCCTGCGAAGCGGGTCAGCCCGCGGGCGCCCTCGCCGCCGAACCGTTCCTGCGGCAGGTGGTGCCTCAGATCGAAGCCTCGCCCGCCTACAAAGAAGGTGGGCTGATCGCGATCACCTCCTCGCAGGCGCGCCAGACCGGCCCGACCCCGGATGCCAGCTCCTGCTGTATTGCGCCGACTTACCCGAACCTCCCGCCCGAAGCGGCGCCCGAAGCACCTCCCGGCCCGATCAAGCCGACTGGCGGCGGCGGGCGTGTCGGCCTGCTCCTGCTCTCCTCGTTCGTCAAACCCGGCACGGTCAACGAAAGCGGCTACTACAACCATTACTCGCTGCTGCGCAGCATCGACGAACTGTTCGAACTGGAACCGATCGGCTACGCCGCCGAAATCGCCCTCACCCCTTTCGACGCCAGCGTCTACAACTACGAAACGTCGAGCAGCAGCGCCAGCTGCCTCGACTGCGCCAGCAGGGTCCCGCCGGCCGACCAGAGCTCGCCGTCTTCCTCGAAGAACCCGTGGCGGGCGATATTCGACCGGAAAGAGATCAGGTAAGGGTCCTCGTCCGTGGCGCCCGCCGGTGGCAGCGGCGAGCGGAAGTGGACGGTGTAGTCGATCGTCGGCGCTCCGGCCGGCCGCTCGAGCCGGACGAAGGGGGCCGGGAACCAGGTGTCGAGCAGGGCCGCGGCCAGCGGCGCGTCGAGCAGGTATGGCTCGCGGGTGCGGATCCAGGCGCCGGTCTCGGGGGCGCCGCCGGAGAAGGCGGGCTCGCCGAGGGCAGGGCGGAGGCGGTAGTTCTGCAGCATGTTCGGCCGGCCGTTCCCCTCCGTGTCGACGGCGTGCAGCTCTCCCGGCTCGCCCGCCTCGGGCATCGTCAGCTCCGAGAAGCCGCCCTCGCTCCAGTCCTCGGAGAGCACCGCCTGCGCGGTCGCCTGCACCTTCCCCTCCTGGGTCAGGCGGGCCGAGAGGAAGGTGATGTGGCCGCCCTCGCGCTCGACCGTGACCGCGATCTCGACCGGCCCCATCCGCGGCGCCCGCTGGTAGTGGACTGTGAGCGAGCGCGGCGCCCGCTCGGGGCTCGCGCTCGCCTGGATCGCCCGCAGGATCACCGCCGCGACGTAGCCGCCGTTGGGCCCTTTGCCGACCCACCAGCGCTCGCTCATCGTCGCCCCGAAGCGGCCGCCGCCGAGGTCCTCGACGGCGGTGTCGGCGTCGAACCCTGGCAGCGTGACGGTGTCCGCCCCGTCGCTCACGCGCCCTCCGCCGCCGGCCCGGCGGCAGGTGCCGCGCCCTCGCTGATCCCGAAGCGGTCGTGCAGGCGGCGCAGCGGCGCCGGCGCCCACCAGTTCCACTTCCCGAGCAGCTCCATCAGCGAGGGGACCAAGAGGGCGCGGACGATACTGGCGTCGATCAACACCGCCAGCGCCGTCCCGACCCCGTTCTCCTTGATGAAGATGATCTGCGAGGTGGCGAAGGCGCCCATCGCGACCGCGAACAACAGCGCCGCCGCGGTGACGATGCGCCCGGTCCGCTCCAGCCCGATCGCCACGCACTCGGAGTCCGAGGCGCCGTTGTCGCGCGCCTCTTTTATTCGAGAGAGGAGGAAGACCGCGTAGTCGGTGGAGAGGCCGAAGGCGACCGCGAAGAGCAGGATCGGCATCGTCTGCTCGATCGCTCCGGGGCTGGAGTAGTCGAGGAACCCCTGCAGCCGGCCGTCCTGGAAGATCAGCACCAGCAGGCCGAAGACGGCGCTGAGGTTGAGGAAGTTCATGATCAGCGACTTGATCGGCAGGATCACCGAGCCGGTCATCAGGAAGAGGATGACCAGGGTGGCGACGATCACGATCGCCAGCGCGACCGGTAGGTGCGAGGCGATGCTCGACTGCAGGTCGACGAAGTCGGCGGTGGCGCCACCGACCAGCACCGTCGTTCCGGGCGGCGCCGCGAGGTCGCGGAGCCGCCGCACCGTGTCCTGGCTGGCGGTGGAGACGAAGGGGTTGGCGGAGACCACCTGGACCGCGGTGACGTCGCCGCCGAGGCGCTGCGGCGGCGCCACTTCGGCGACGCCGGAGACCTGGCGCGCCCGGGCGGCGACGAGCGCGGCCGCCTGCGGGCCGCCGCCTTCGACGTCGACCCAGATCGGGGTGTCGTGGTAGGGCGGGAATTCATTGCTGACCACCTCGTAGGCCTGCTTGGCGCTCGCCGAGTCCGGCAGCACGGTCGGGTCGACGGTGTTGAACTTGATCCCGAAGAAGGGCAGGCCGAGGACGATCAGCAGCAGCGCGCTCAAGGTCGCCACCGGCACCGGGCGCCGCATCACGAAGCGGGAGAGCCGGTACCAGAAGCCGCTCTCGTCGGGCCTGGCGTCGGCCTCGGCGCGGCGCCGCAGGAAGCGCGGCGCCCCGGCGTTGACGCGGTTGCCGAGCAGGGTCAGGACCGCGGGCAGGACGGTCAGGGAGATCAGCGCCGTGAACAGCGCCACCAGGGCACCACCGAGGCCCATCGAGTAGAGGAAGGTCTGCGGGAAGACCAGCAGCGAGGCGAGGGCGGCGGAGACGGTCAGGGAGGAGAAGAAGACGGTGCGTCCGGAGGTGGCGAGGACCCGGCGCATCGCGGCCGGCCCGGGCCCGTCCTTGGCGATCTCCTCGCGGTAGCGGGAGACGATGAAGAGGCTGTAGTCGATCGACAGCCCGAGGCCCAGGGCCGTGGTCAGGTTGAGGGCGAAGATCGAGATCGAGCCGAATTCGCTGGCGATCCGCAGGATCAGGAAGGTGCCGACGATCGCCAGGCCGCCGATCATCAGCGGCAGCACCGAGGCGACGAGGCTGCGGAAGAACAGCAGCGAGAGCAGGAAGAGCAACGGGAAGGCGAGCAGCTCGGCCATCCGCAGGTCGCTCTCGACCTGCTTGTTGACCTGCTCCTGGGCGACCGCGAAGCCACCGGCGAGGACGCCCGGATGGGCCGAGAGTTCGGCGGCGATGTCCTTGCCGATTTCCTGCACCTGCTTGTTGTCGGTCTCCTTCAACGAGATCGCGAAGTAGGTCGAGCCGCCGTCGTGGGAGACGAAAGCGGGGGAGTGGGTGTCGTAGTAGCCGGTCACCGCGGCGACGTCGGAGCGTTCGCGCATCTGGTTCTCGAGCGCCACGACCCTGGCCCGGCTCGAGGGCTTGGCGACGGGGGCGTTCTCGACCACGCCGATCACCGCCGGCACCCTGAGCCCGGCGTCCTGCAGCTGTTCCCGCGCCTTCACCGTCTCGGTCGCGGGATCGTCGGCGCCGTAGGGGTCGAGGCGGCTGGCGACCGAGCCGCCGACCGCGGCGGCGAGCAGGAAGAAGGCGAGCGCGATCAGGGCGACGCGCCGTGCGTGCCCGTCGGCGAGGCGGGCCAGGGAATCGAACATCAGCTGCTCCTTTTCTCGGGAGCGGAGGCGAGGATCTGCTCCTCCATCCGCTCGCACCAGTCGGCAAACCAGGCGGTGAACTCGATGCCGCCCCGCAAAACCATCAGCGGGTACGGGTCCGGCTTGTCCGCCGCCGCCGGCTCCATCGCGACCAGCTGCGCGTGGACGGAGCGGCGGTGGTCCCGCATCGCGCGCAGGATCTCGACCGCCTCTTCTGGCGGCAGGGTGTCGGCGAAGAACAGCTTCAGCAGGCCTTCCTCGCGCATCTCGAAGGTGGCCGGCGGCTGGCGCAGCCAGGCCTTCAGCTCCTCTTCGCCGTCGGCGGTGATCTCGTAGAGGGTCCGTTTGCGGCCGCCGGTCGGTGTGTCCACGCCCGCGACCAGACCCGCCTCGGAGAGCCGTTTCAGCTCCGGGTAGATCTGTCCGTAGCTGGCAGCCCAGAAGAAGCGCGTCGTCTCGTCGACCACGGCCTTGATCTCGTAGCCGGACTTCGGCGCCCCACGGATCATCCCGAGGATCACGTACGCGGTTGGGCTGAGCTGCTCCATAGCCGAGATATATATCGGTTAGATATATCCTGAGGTGTGATGTCCATCACTTATGGTCATCGCTCGGCGGGGGTTCTCGCAATTTCAAGAAAGGAGCTCGAGATGGCGCTTGACCAGAGCAAGATCGGCCGGGTCGTGGCCGAGCAGATGGAGGCGATCGAAGGCGACTACGGCGACGATTGCGAAATCGGCGACGTCTGCACGATCGTCGAGGTGGTCGGCCCGCACGGCTCCCACGTCCGCGTCCGCAGCAGCGACATGCGTCCCCACAGCGGCCTCGGCCTGGTCCGCATGGCCGAACAGGCGATGCTCGGCAACCTCGGAGGCGGCTCTTAGGTCCGGGGCGGAGTCCCGCCCAGCTCGGCGATCAGGGCCGCGACGACGAGCGGGTCGAACTGGGTGCCGGCGTTGGCCTCCAGCTCGCGAATCGCCTCCCCGTGGCCGATCGAGCGCCGGTAGGTGCGGTCGGAGGTCATCGCGTGGAAGGCGTCGCAGGTGGCGATGATCATCGCCCCGCGGGGGATGTCGGCCCCGGCGAGGCCGTCGGGGTAGCCGCCGCCGTCGAAGCGCTCGTGGGCGGAGCGGACCAGCGGCGCGACCGGGGCGAGGAAGGGGATGCGCTCGAGCATGCGGGCGCCGATCGCGGTGTGCTCGTCCATGCGCCCGCGCTCCTCGTTCGTCAGCGGCCCCGGCTTGCGCAGGATCTCGCCGGGGATGCCGATCTTGCCGACGTCGTGGAGCAGGGCGCCGTAGCGCAGGCGCTCGAGCTCGGCGCCGGAGACGCCCATCCGCTCACCCACCGCGGCCGCCATGTCGGCGACCTCGTTGGCGTGGTCGGCGGTGTAGGCGTCCTGCAGCTCGACCGCGTCGGCGAGGACGCCGACGGTGGTGAGGAAGGCGCCCTCGAGTTCTGTGACCAGCTGGCAGCGGTGGATCGCGGCACCGACCTGGCTGGCGACGACGTGGGCCAGCAGCAGATCCTCCTCGGCGAAGGCGTCGGGCTGCTCCTGCTCGAGGTTCATCACCCCCCAGATCGAGCCGGCGACGGAGATCGGCAGTGAGAGCTCCGAGCCGGGGTCGGTGCGCGGGTTGCGGGTCAGGTAGTCGGAGTCGAGACGGGTGTCGTTGACCATCGCCGCGCGGCCGCTGCGGGCGACGCGGCCGTTGACGCCGACCTCGACCGGCTGCTCCTGGGCGAGGAAATCGGTGAATTCCTCGGCCAGCGGCCCGGCGCCGGCGACGACGCGCAGCGAGCCGTCGCCGTCGAGGCGCTGGACGACCGCCAGGTAGTAGTCGAAGGACTCGTGCAGCAGTCGCACGGCCACGCCCGCGACATCGGCGACGTCGTGAGCTCGGGCGAGATCGGTGGCGAGGCGGGAGGCGACCAGCAGCCGCTCGGTCTGGACGGAGGTGTCCTGAACCGCCCCGGCCACCGGCAGGTTGCTCGTATTCGGCTCCATGCACGTGCTTATCGGCCGGCCGAACCGTTGCTTTAGGCGCCGACTATCCTCAGATGCCTATGAGCGGAGTCGATTCCGACATCGTCGTGATGAAGTTCGGCGGCACCTCGGTGGCCGGGGCCGAGCAGATCAAGCGCGCCGCGGGGCGGATCGTCGCCGCCCGCGAGGCCGGGCACCGGGTCGTGGCGGTGCTCTCGGCCCGGGGCAAGACGACCGACGAACTGGTCGCCCAGGCGCAGGAGATCTCCGAGCGGCCGGTGGCGCGGGAGATGGACATGCTGCTCTCGACCGGCGAGCGGATCTCCTGCGCGCTCTGCGCGATGGCGATCCACGACATGGGGCACGAGGCGATCTCGCTGACCGGCTCGCAGGCGGGGATCGTCACCGATTCCTCCCATACCAAGGCGCGGATCATCGACGTCCGCGCCAACCGCATCAAAGAGGCGCTGGAGCAGGACCGGATCGTCCTCGTCGCCGGCTTCCAGGGGGTCTCGACCGAGAGCCGCGACGTCACCACCCTCGGGCGCGGCGGCTCCGACACCACCGCGGTCGCGCTCGCCGCGGCACTCGACGCCAGCGTCTGCGAGATCTACACCGACGTCGCCGGCGTCTTCAGCGCCGACCCCCGGGTCGTCCCCGATGCCCGCAAGCTCTCCCGCGTCTCCTTCGAGGAGATGCTGGAGATGTCGGCCTCCGGCGCCGGGGTGCTGCAGCTGCGCTCGGTCGAGTACGCCCGCAACCATGGCGTCCGCATCCACTGCCGCAGCAGCTTCGAGGACGGCCCCGGTACCCTCGTGGTCGCAGAGGATCAAACGATGGAGCAACCTTTCGTAACCGCCGTCACCCACTCCAACGCGGAGGCCCGCGTGACGCTGAACGGCGTCCGCGACGAGCCGGGCGTCGCCGGCCGCATCTTCACCGCGCTCGCCGAGGCCAACGTCAACGTCGACGTGATCATCCAGAACGAGCCGGTCGGCGGCGATCAGCTGGCCGACCTCTCCTTCACCGTCGACCGCGCCGATCTGCAGACGGCCAGGGACACGATCGCCGCTCTCGGCGACGTCTCGCTCAAGGTCCGCACCGACGAGCAGATCGGCAAGGTCTCGATCGTCGGCGCCGGCATGCGCTCGCACCCGGGCGTCGCCGCCAAGGTCTTCGAGGTGCTCGGCGCCGAACGGATCAACATCGAGATGATCTCGACCTCGCCGATCAAGATCTCCTGCGTCATCCCGGCCGACCGGGTGCCCGACGCGGTCAAGGCGCTGCACGCGGTCTTCGAGCTGGGCGACGACGCGATCCGCCCCGAGGACCCGACCGGGCCCGAGCACCGGCCCACGGTCGCCGGCTGAGCCGCCGTCATAATCGGGCGATGGCGGGCGACGGATACAGAGTCGGAGTTGTCGGCGCGACCGGGCTGGTCGGGACGACGATCCTCGAGCTGCTCGCCGACCGCGATTTCCCCGCCGCCGAGGTGGTTCCCTTCGCCTCCGCGCGCTCCGCCGGCCGTGAGCTGGAGTGGAACGGCACGACGATCGCCTGCCGCGAGCTGAGCGCCGAGTCGATCCAGGGTCTCGACGTCGTCCTCTCCTCGGCCGGCGGCGCGATCAGCGCCGAGTGGACGCCACGACTGGTCGAGGCCGGTGCCGTCGTCGTCGACAACACCAGCCACTGGCGCATGCACGACGACGTGCCGCTGGTCGTCGCCGAGGTCAACCCCGAGGCGCTCGACGGCCACAGCGGCATCGTCGCCAACCCCAACTGCTCGACCATGCAGATGGTCGTCGCCCTGAAGCCGCTCTACGACGAGGCCGGGATCGAGCGCCTGGTGATCTCCACCTATCAGGCCGTCTCCGGCACCGGCAAGGCGGCGATCGACGAGCTGATGGAGCAGTCGCACGCGATCCTCCACGGCCAGCCGGCGCAGGCGACGATTTACCCACGGCAGATCGCCTTCAACGTGCTCGCCCAGGCCGGGAGCTTCGCCGCCGGCGACGACCACACCGACGAGGAGCGCAAGCTGATCAACGAGACCCGCAAGATCCTCGGCGACCAGGAGATCAAGGTCTCCGCCACCTGCGTGCGGGTGCCGGTCGTGAGCGGCCACTCGGAGGCGGTCAACGTCGAGACCAAGCGGCCGCTGAGCCCGGAGCGCGCCCGCGAGCTGCTCGCCGCGGCGCCGGGCGTGACCGTGGTCGACGACCCCGCCGCGGGCCGCTACCCGATGGCGATCGACGCCGCCGGCAAGGACGACGTCTTCGTCGGTCGCATTCGCCGCGACCCCGGCAATGAGAGCGCCCTCGACCTCTGGGTCGTCAGCGACAACCTGCGCAAGGGCGCGGCGACGAACACCGTGCAGTTGGCCGAGGCTCTAGTCGAGCGCGGGCTGCTCAACCGCTGACGGGCTCGTCAGCCTGCGCAGCACGAACGGCGCCACCAGCGTGGTCAAGACAGACATCCCGACCACCACCGCGAACAGCTCGGCGTCGACGACGCCCTCCGCCGCTCCGATCGAGGCGACGACGATCCCGACCTCGCCGCGCGGGACCATGCCGACGCCGACGATCGCGGCTTCGTCGCGGCCGAGGCCGCGCGCCCCGAGGTAGCCGGGGATCAGCTTGGTGACGACCGCCAGCGCGGTCACCGCGGCGAGCAGCTCGAGGGCGTGGACGCTGAACAGCGAGTCGAGGCTGAGCTCGATGCCGATGAAGGCGAAGAAGAAGGGCGGGAAGAAGGCGTAGAGCGGTCGCACTTCTTCCTCGATCGAGCTCTGGTCCTTGGTCTCGGCGACGATCATCCCGGCGAGGAAGGCCCCGATCAGCGCCGCCAGCCCGATCTGGGCGGCGAAGGCGGCGAGCCCGAGGCAGAGGATCACCGCCGGCAGCAGCGGCGAGTCGGCGAAGCGGGGCGCGTCGAGCAGCCGTGGCCGGCGCTGCAGCAGCCGCGTGCCGCCGAGCGCGACGAAGGCGACGAAGGCGACCGCGACGGCCAGGGCCAGGGCGATCTTGCCGGCGTCGACCCCCCCGTCCGCGGCCATCCCGACCGCTACCGAGAGCAGGATCAGAGCGAGGATGTCGTCGACGACAGCGGCGCCGAGAACGGTGCGAGCGGCGGGCCGGCGCGCGATCCCGAGGTCGAGGAAGGTGGCCGAGGTGATGCCGGCGCTGGTCGCGGCCAGGGCGGCGCCCAGGAAGACGCTGGTTTCGGTGCTTTCGCCGAGCGCCAGCCCCAGCCCGATCCCGGCCAGGAACGGTAGGACGACGCCGGCGCTGCCGACCGTGACCGCGATCCGCCCGACCGCCCGCATCTCCGAGAGCCGCGTCTCCAGCCCGACCCAGAAGAGCAGGAAGACGACGCCGAGCTCGGAGAAGACCCGCAGCACCTCGTTGACTTCGACCAGCCCCAGCACCGAGGGGCCGACCAAGACCCCGCCGAGGATCTCGCCGACGATCGCCGGCTGTCCGATCCGCTTGAACAGCTCGTCGCCGAGCTTGGCGGCGAGGAGGACGACGAAGAGGTCGGTGAGAACCCCCGCGGTGTCGCTGGCGGAGGCGCATGGGAGGAAGAAGGAGTCGATCGGCCCAGGCTATTTCTTTGCCCGGAACCCCCTCCCTGAGAATTCACACTTTTGGCACAGTTTCCTCACACAACGAAGCCTTTTGTCTAGCTGAAGAAGGCGCCTCGTTGAGCAGGGTCTCGGTAGGGGTGAAGCGCCTTGTACTTTTTCGGCGCCACTGTTCTCGGACGGCCATGGCCGTCCTCGAAAAAGTTAAGCGAAACCCCTACCGAGACCCTGCTCAGGCCGCGACTGCGCTCAGCCGCTCCTCGACCCAGCCGGTCGAGGCGATGTGCTTGCTCATGCCCAGCTCCTTCGGCTCGGCGCCGAGCGCCAGGCCGACCAGCTGGGGGAGGTGGAGGACGGCGAGGCCGAGGTCGCGGTTGACGACCTTGGCCGCCTCCGGCTGCTGCATGTCCAGGTTCAGGTGGCAGAGCGGGCAGGGGGTGACGAGGCAGTCGGCGCCGGCGTCGATCGCGTCGCCGACGTGGGTCCCGGCCTGTTTCAGCGAGGTCTCGCGGTTCATCGTGATCACCGGGAAGCCGCAGCATTTGCGGGCGCCGTCGTACTCGACCACCTCGCCGCCGAGGGCGACGATGACCTGCTCCAGGTAGACGTCGCGGTCGGGGAACTCGGCGTAGCCGAGGCGCTCCTTGGGGCGGACGATGTAGCAGCCGTAGAAGGGGCCGACCTTGAGGCCGCTGAGCGGCCGCTTGACCTGGGCGGCGAGCTTGTCGAGCCCGTAGTCCTCGACCAGCAGCCAGAGGAAGTTCTTGTTGGTGAAGCCGTTCTTGTCCTTCTCGTAGGCCAGGCCCTGACCGGAGAGCGCCTCGTTGACGTGGGCGCGGTAGGAGGAGTCGGCGTCGAGCCGCTGCTGGCACTCCGACTGGGCGCCCTGGCAGGTCGAGCAGATGTTCATCATCGAGAGCCCGGTCTCCTGGGCGAGCGCGAAGGTGCGGGCGTTGAGCGTGTCGGCCAGCTCCTGGTTGTGCTCGGCGATGACGCCGGCGCCGCAGCAGTTGGCGCGGTCGAGGGTGACCAGCTCGATCCC
>DASYJK010000088.1:0-11550 GCA_035996525.1 Solirubrobacterales bacterium | reverse complement strand
CGGTCTTCGGCGTCGCCCTGGCGCTCTGCTTCTGGCAGAACCACCTGCTGCTGGAACTGGCCAACGGGCCGCTGCCGTCCAACCACGACAAGCTGATCACCTTCGGGATCAGCGAGCCGTTCACGACGACCGTGACCGTCTCTGCCTACGGGGCGATCATCCTCGCCCTGCCGATCATCCTGTTCCAGGCCTACGCCTACCTTCTGCCTGCCTTCAGCAAGCAGCAGCAGAAGACGATCCTGCCATTGCTGCTGCTGATCCCGGCCCTGTTCATCGCCGGCATCCTCTTCGGCTACTTCGTCGTGCTGCCGGCCGCGACCAAGTTCCTGCTCAACTTCAACGACTCCCAGTTCAACATCCAGGTGCGGGCGAAAGAATACTATGGATTTTTTGCGCAAGCGCTCCTGGCCTGCGGCATCGTCTTCCAGATCCCGGTCGGGATCCTCGCGGTCACCAGGCTCGGCATCGTCAAGGTCGAGCAGCTGACCCAGAACCGCCGCTACGCCTACCTCGCCTGCGCGGTGATCGCCGCCGCCCTGCCCGGGGTCGACCCGGTCTCGATGCTGTTGGAGACGGCGCCGCTGATCGTCCTCTACGAGCTCAGCATCGTCCTCGCCAGGGCCTTCGGCACGCCGAAGCCGGCGCCGCTGACCGAGCCCGCCGCCCAAGAACCCTGAGCGGGACGGCGGTCTAGTTCGAGTCCGGGCCGGGGGCGGGCGGGTCTTCGGACCGGACCGAGCCCTGGATCGCCGCGATCAGGATCGCGGTCACCCCGGCGGCCATCGAGCCGGCGATGACATCGGCGTGATCGGGGCTGCCGGTGGCGAGGTCGACCAGGGCGTAGGTCTCGCCGGCGAGCAGGATCGCCGCCGTCATCAGGCTGAGGATCCAGTTGACCGGACGGTCGCGCCAGCGGATCGCCCCGGCCTCGATCGCGAAGCCGATCAGCAGCACGAGGATGATCTGGGAGGCCTGTTCCTGAAAGGCGAGCGAGGCCGATTCCCGCGCCAGCGGCCAGGTGACGGCGACGAAGACAAGGAAGGGGGCGACGAACGGAACCTGCGGTGCCGCCCAGGCGACGAACTCGCCGAGGAAGCGGGCCAGCTCGCCCAGCCAGGCGAGCGTCGGGCGGGGCGGTGGAAAGCGCGGGGCGCTGGGGCCGAGGAGTCCGAGCCTGATCACGACCAGGGCGACGAAGGCGACTAGGGCGACGAGCGCGGCGGCGGTCCCGAAGCGGGCCACGCCGAGGCCGGCGAGCAGGGAGAGGGCCGCGAGCAGGCCGGAGACGAAGGCGCGGTCGGAGAGGTCCGGCCCGCTCGCCTCGCTGCCCGCTGCTCTGCCCGACTCGCTCACTTCGCCCGGCACCCTAATAAGCGCCCCGGCCGCCGCGCCGGGGTCGGTAACTTCCTATCCGTGGCCAAACTGACCTGCCCCAAGTGCCAGGCGCCGATGCGCACCCACGAGCGCAACGGGGTGACGATCGAGCAGTGCACGAAGTGCCACGGGATCTTCCTCGACCGCGGCGAGCTCGAGCAGCTGATCGGCGCCGAGAGCTCCTTCCTCGGCCGTGAGGGCACGTCGCGCCCCGCCGGCTAAGTCCCATACTGAACCGATGCCCGCCGCCCTGATCGAGTTCCCGGCCGACGACGCCGAGCGGGCGCTGCGCTTCTGGCACGGCCTGCTCGGGATCGAGCTGGAGCCGCGCGCCGGCGACGCCGGCGAGGGCTGGGTCCATGAGGGCGACGGGGTCCGCGTCGGCGTCCACGAGCGCGGTAAGGGGCCGGGCGACACCGGCTCGCTTCCCTACTTCGCGGTGCCGGAGATGGAGGCGGCGCTGGCGCGGGTGCGCGAACTCGGCGGCTCCGTCATCCATCCGGGCGAGCGCTGGTCGATCTGCCGCGACTCCGAGGGCAGCCCGTTCGCGCTGGAGTCGGCCGCGGCCTGAGCCGGGCCGGGGTTAGGCGACGCCGGCGCCGGCAGAACCGGTGGCGCCCGCGGCGGGCTCGACCCGGAAGGCGGAGCGGGTCGGGTTTTCGGGCTTGAAGAAAGTGGCGGTCTGGTTTTTCAGGCGCCAGGGGAAGGGCAGGCGGCCGCCGGGCGAGCCGAGGAAGCGGGTGAAGAGGACCGAGGCACGGTTGCAACTGATGCCCGAGCGCGGCGGGATGTAGAGCAGGTACTGGCCGCGGGGGAAGGTGAGCGGACCGAGCACGACGTTGGAGTTGACGGTGAAGGAGTTGCGGCAGAGGGCGCCGAGTTCGGAGTTGCCGCCACCGCCACCGCCACCGCCGCCACCGCCCGAGCTGCGCGCGACCGAGAAGCCGGCTTTGCCGCTCTGGGTGAAGGTCGCTTTGCCGCTGCCCTGGCCGCTGACGCGCCAGGGAGTGGGGAGGACGCCGTCGAAGTCCTCGAGGAAGCGGGTGAAGAGTTTCGAGGCCGCCGGGCAGGTCAGGCCGGCGGACGGGGCGACCGTGATCGTGTAGTTGCCGGCCGGCAGGACCGCGGGGCCGATGCGGTCGTCGTGAAGGACGCGGAAGCTGGGGCAGCCGGCGGCGGCTGCGGAGGAAGCACCAAGGCCGAGCGCGAGCGCCGTCAGCAGTGCCGCCAAGGCCAGCGCACCGGCGAGGCCGAGGCCCTGCTTCCGCGACGAGATGTGAACGAGACCCACGGCGCGGAAACCTAGAGCCCCGGGCGGACGAGTTCCGCGGTTCCAAATCCACGCCATCCGTGGGAAGCGAACCGTGGAACCCATCTCTTGTCCTGCGCGGTTCCTTTCCCACTCTTTTCGTGGACAAGGAACCATGGAACCTGGCGCCCCGCATCCGCGGTTCGCTTTCCACGTATTTCGTGGATAGCGAACCGCGGAACCGGCATCAAGCGGCCCGGGGCGCGATCCGGTCGAGCTCCGCCAGGTCCTCGGCGCTCGGCTCCCAGGCCAGCGCCGCCACGTTCGCGCGCACCTGCTCGGGGCGGGTCGCTCCGGCGATCACGGAGCCGATCGCCGGCTGGGCCGCGAGCCCGGCGATCGCCACGTCGACGAGGCCGATGCCGCGCGCCGCCGCGAACGCCTCCAGCTTCTCGACGACGTCGAACTGCTCGGTGCTGCCCGGCTCGTTGCCGGCCAGCCGCGTCCCCTCCGGTGCCGGCTCGCCGCGCCGGTACTTGCCGCTCAGCAGTCCCATCGCCAGCGGGAAGAAGGGGAGCACCGAGACGCCGAGCCGCTCGCAGGCGGGCACGACCTCGGCCTCGATCCCGCGCTCCAGCAGGCTGTACAGGTTCTGCACGGTGACGAAGCGCGCCGGCCCCCGCTCACGTGACACCCGCTCGGCCTCCTCCAGTTCGGCCGCGCTCACGTTGGAGCAGCCGATCGCGCCGACCAGGCCCTCGTCGACCAGCTCGTCGAGCGCCGCCAGCGTCTCCGCGATCGGAGTCACGCCGTCGGGGCGGTGGTACTGGTAGAGGTCGATCCGCTCGACCCGCAGCCGCTCGAGCGAGCCCTCGACCGCCCAGCGGATGTACTCGCGGGAACCGGTCGGCACGTCGGGCACGCCCTCGGCGCCGGTCATCGCCCAGCCGAACTTGGTCGCGATCAGGAACTCGTCGCGGCGGCCGGCGAGCGCCTCACCCATCAGCCGCTCGCTGGCGCCGGCGCCGCCGTAGATGTCGGCGGTGTCGAAAAAGGTGATGCCGGCGTCGAGCGCGGCCTCGAGGACGGCCGCCGTCGCGTCCGCGTCGAGGCGGCCGCCGAAGTTGTTGCAGCCGAGCCCGACCAGCGAGACCTCGAGCCCGGAATCGCCGAGCCGGCGGGTCGGAAGCGGGGTGGAAGGGGACTTGTCGGTCATGTCTTCTCCTCCGATTCGTAGCATGGGAGCGACAGATGCCCGAACCAGTCAAGCGCAACCAGCGCTACATGCCCGGGCTGGACGGGCTCCGCGCCGTCGCCGTCCTCGCCGTGATCGCCTTCCACCTCGGCTTCGGCTGGGCGCCCGGCGGCCTGCTCGGGGTCGGCATCTTCTTCACCCTCAGCGGCTACCTGATCACCGACATCCTGCTCTCGCAGCTGGCGCGCCGCGGCCACATCAGGCTCGGCCGCTTCTGGCTCGCCCGCGCCCGCCGCCTGCTGCCGGCCCTGTTCGCGATGCTCGTCATCGTCGTCGCCTGGGTGACGATCTTCGGGCCGGCCCAGCCGCGGCAGTTCCGCGACGGCGTCGTCGCCTCGGCCCTCTACGTCAGCAACTGGCAGCTGATCTTCGGCGACGTCTCCTACTTCGCCCGCTTCGCCCCGCCCGGCCCGCTCAACCACCTCTGGTCGCTGGCGATCGAGGAGCAGTTCTACCTGGTCTGGCCGTTCGTCCTCCTGCTCGGGGTCAAGGTCGTGCGGGAGACGCCGCTGCGCTCCGGGGTGCGGCCGCGGCTGGCGGTGGCGACGCTCCTGCTGGCGCTGGTCTCGGCGATCCTGATGGCGGTCCTCTACCACCCGAGCCTCGACCCCTCGCGGGTCTATTACGGGACCGACACCCGCGCCTTCGAGCTGCTCTTCGGCGCCGCCCTGGCGATGGTCTGGCCGAGCCGCAAACTGAGCCCGCGGATCGCCGCCGGCGCCCGCAACACCCTCGACGGGCTCGGCGTCGCCGGCCTGCTCGTGATCGCGCTGATGATCTGGCAGAGCAACCAGTACTCCTCCTTCCTCTACCGCGGCGGCTTCATCCTGCTCTCGATCGCGACGGTGATGGTGGTGGCGGCGCTGGCGCACCCGGCCAGCCGGCTCGGCCCCGTTCTCGGCTGGAAGCCGCTGCGCTGGATCGGCGTGCGCTCCTACGGCATCTACCTCTGGCACTTCCCGGTGATCGTCCTCACCACCCCCGGCGGCGTCGCCAACGGGGCCGAACCGCTGCGCGAGCTGCTGCAGCTCGCGGCGATCGTCGGCATCTCGGCGCTCTCCTGGAAGTTGATCGAGGAGCCGGTCCGCCACGGTGCGATCGGGCGCCTCTGGAAGCGGGCGCGGGCGGGGGAGTGGCGGCCGGCGAACCTGACCCGCGAGGGTTGGGCCGTCACCGGCGCCTGCGCCGTCGTCCTCGTCGCTGCCTGCGCCGGCATGGCCGGGGTCAACTCGGTCGCGGCCGAAGGCAAAGCGGTGCGGGTCGAAGAAGCGCTCGCCGCCGGCGCGACCGAACCGGCGCCGCTGACCCCGGCCCAGGCCAACGCCTCCGAACGCTCCTCCTGCAAAGCCGTCGTCCACATCGGCGACTCGACCTCGGAGGGGCTGACCTCGCCCGAATACCTGCCGCTCGAAAGCCAGCGGATCGAAGCCCAGTACGCCGACGTCGGCGTCAAGGAAGAGCACTTCGAGATCTCCGGCGCGCGCTCGATCGAAGAGCAGTTCGAAGGCGAACCGAACGCCCAGGAAGTGGCCGAAGCCTGGAAGCTCGAAGGCTACAAAGGCTGCTGGGTGCTGGCGCTGGGGACCAACGAGGCGGCCAACGTCTTCGTCGGCTCCGCCGTCGGCGAGATGGAACGGATCGAAATCATGATGAATACGATCGGCGACGAACCGGTGATGTGGGTCAACGTCCGCTCGCTGGTCGAAGAAGGCGATCCCTACTCGGCCAAGAACATGGAAAAGTGGGACGAAGAACTGCTCGTCGCCTGCCGTAGATACCCCAACATGCGAGTCTACGACTGGGCCTCCGACGTCAAAGACGCCTGGTTCATAGAAGACGGAATCCACTTCACCTCACCCGGTTACGCCGCCCGCAGCGAGTTGATCGCTCACGCGCTGGCGCACGCCTTCCCCGCCTCCGGCGAAAGCGAAGGCGGCGCCAACTGCCTGGTCAGCTGACCGGCTCATCCCTTTTCAACCAAGACGGGCTCGGGTAGCCCACTCAACCCCCTACAGGAAGGACCACCAACCAGATGACCGATTTGAACGAGCGCGACTCGAAGCTTGTCCAGTATCTGAACGAGGCTTACGGCAAGGAGAAGGAGCTGGAGACTTCTCTCGAGGCGCACATCGCCATGACCACCAAGGCGCCGTACAAGAAACGCCTCAAACAGCATCTGAAAGAGACGAAATCGCACGCCAAACAGCTCGAGCGCCGGATCAAGAAGCTCGGCGGCGGCGGGCACGCGATCCAGACCGTGGTCGCCAAGGCGACGGCCGCCGCGAAGGGCCCGCTGCATGCGGTTCGCGGCAGCGGCGAGCAGGAGAAGATGCTGAAGAACGCCAAGACCGAGTACTTCAACGAGCACGAGGAGATCTCGACCTACCTGGCAATCGAGATCTTTGCGACCAAGGTCTCTGACAAGGAGACCGCCAAGCTCGCCCGCGACATCCGTCGCGAGGAGGAACGGATGGCGAAGTTCCTCGAGGGCCAGATCAAGGCCCTGTCCGGTGCCGTGGCGACCGCTGAGGTTCCCGCCGCCCAGCGCCGCCCGGGCAAAGCCGGCGCCGCCAAAAAAGCGCCCGCCAAAAAAGCTCCGGCGAAAAAAGCGAAAACCGGCAAAGTCAAAAAAGCCGCCGCCGCGAAACCGAAAAAAGCCGCCGCGAAAAAAGCGAAAGCAAGCGCCACGCGCAAACCGAAAGCCGCGGCGAAAAAAGCCAAAGCCGGCACTAAACCGGCCGCTTCGCGCAAAGCGAAAGCAGCGAGCGGCAAACGTTCGTAGTCGGTGACGACCGCGCCGCCCGCCGCCCCGCGGTGTGGCGAGCGCGGTCGCCGTTGATAGTGCAGTTCATTTAAACGGTACGTTTTTAGCACTTTGGTTGTGTTTAACACACAGTGGCCGTGCTTTACTGGGCGACTGTGACTGTTAAACGCGTGAGTGTGACCCTATTCCTGTTCGTCGCCGGGCTGTTGCTGGTCGCGCAGGCCGCCGTGGGTGCCCACTCGACTGACGAGACGGCGGGCAAAGGCGCGCTGGCCTTGCGGGTGCTGGGCCTGCCACCCGGAGAACGCGCCGCGCTCACTGTCCTCGGGCCTCCGCAGTCTCCTGGCGCCGAGCGGCTCCGGCGCGTGGTCGCGGTCGCGAGGACGGCGAGCCTGAGGTTGGCTCCCGGCAGCTACCGCGTCAAGGTCGCCCAGGTCGAGGTGCGCCGGCGCCACAAGCAGGTTCGGCCGGGCGCCTCCGCACTGCCGTTGCGGCGCACCCTTCACGTCAAGGTCCGGCCGGGCAAGCGAGCCCGGCTCAGCGTCCGTTACGGGACGATCATCAACCCCGGAGTGGTGGGCGTAAGCGGTCGTGTCGCCAAGGTGCTCGGGGATCCGAGCAGCCCCGATGGAGTGATCCTCACGGGTCACACGAGCGTGCGCCGCGGCGCCGTGCTCTCCGCCCGCCCCGATGACCTCCTGCCAAACGGTCTCCTGGCCCGGGTGACCGGGTTCGGTGCTGACGGCGTCGTCCACCTGCGCGCGGCAAGCATCTACGAGGTCGCGCCGAACATGACCTTCGACATCCCGCTCGCGACCAGTGCCGAAGCCGGCGCCAGTCAGGTGGTCAAGTGCGGGGAAAGCACCGGCGCGGGTGTCAAGCCCTATGTCGACCTGAGCCAGTTCCACGCGACCGGTGGCTGGACGACGACGGGGTGGGGGCCGTTCAAAGCCACGACCGGGGCAACGGCGGAACTTCGCTTCCACGCCGCCGCCGGGGTCAAGGTCAGCTCACAAGTGGGCCTCTCTTGTTCGCTGAAGCTCCCCGCGCTGGCTTTCCAGGGGATGGCCGGCCCGGTGCCCGTCTATGGCGGCATCCGTCCGGGGGCGACGGTCGAAATCGGCGCCGCCGGCAGCCTCAGCACCGAGGCGTCCACCGACATCAACGTCGGTGCGAAGATCAGCGGCGTCCCGCTCAGCGCCGCCCCGATCGCCGGCTTCACCTCTCCCCGGGTCGACTTCAACGCGTCTGTCTTCACCGGGGTCAAGGCCGGTCTCAGCCTCGCTGCCGAGGTCGGGATCGGCGCCGCCAACGCGGCCAACATCCACGTCGACCTCACCAACAGCCTCGCTTTCACCGCGGCCCCCGGCCAGTGCAGCTGGGACATGGACCTGGGCAAGCTCTCCGCGACCGGCGAAGTTGGCCCGCTCTCGATCTCGACCCCGAGCACTCCCGCGCTCTATCACCGCAACCTCTGGCACGCGGCCTGCGGGGCGCCAGCCCCACCGCCGCCACCTCCGCCCACCGCGCCCGCGGTCACGCTGCCGCTGGTGCGGGCGACGATGAGCTGGGGCACCGACTCCGACATCGACCTCTACACCTGGGACGACGCCGGCAACCTCCTCTACTTCGGCGAACGCGACGGCATTCCCGGGGTCGAACTGGTGGAAGACGTGATCCCCCTGGAAGGCGAATTCGTCCATGCGGAGGAGGTCCTACAGGAGACCGCCAACCCCAATCGTCGCTACACCTTCGGCATCTGCGACTTCAGGGGTGAAGGCGCTGACGTGACGCTGACGGTCAAGGATCCCGGCGGCGGCACCCGGACCTTCCAGCGCACCCTCTTCGAAGCGGGCGAAAGCTACGTGGTCACCACCAGCCCCGACGGCTCCGGCGGTTACTTCCCGGAACCGGGCTGGTGCGAATACGTCGAACCCTGAGCGGCCGCCGGCTTCAGGCGCCGTCGATCGCGACCGGCTCCAGCTCGTCGGCGGGCTCGAAGCCGAGGATGCGGCCGTAGAAGTAGAGCTCGGCTTCGAGGCAGCGGATCTCGGTCTCCGAGCGGCGGAAGCCGTGGGCCTCGTCCGCGAACGCCAGGTAGGCGTGGGGGACGCCGTTCTGCTTGAGCGCGGCGACCATCGTCTCCGCCTGGCTCGGCGGCACCACCTCGTCTTCGAGGCCCTGGAAGAGGATCACCGGCGCCCGCAGCCGCTCGACGAAGTGGATCGGCGAGCGCTCGTAGTACAGCTCTTTCTCCTCGGGGTAGGGGCCGATCAGGCCGTCGAGGTAGCGGGACTCGAACTTGTGGGTGTCGGTGGCGAGGGTCTCGGTGTCGGCGACGCCGAAGTAGCTGGCGCCGGCGGCGAACTCATCGTGGAAGACGAGGGCGCAGAGGGTCGCGTAGCCGCCCGCGCTGCCGCCGCGGATCGCCAGGCGCTCCCCGTCGACCTCCCCGATCTCCGCCAGGTGGCGGGCGGCGGCGATGCAGTCGTCGGTGTCGACCACGCCCCAGCCGCCACGCAGGCGCTGGCGGTAGGGACGGCCGTAGCCGCTGCTGCCGCGGTAGTTGACGTCGACGACGCCGATCCCGCGACTGGTCCAGAAGAGGAACTCCGAGTCGAAAGCGGGGGGGCTGTGGGAGGTCGGGCCGCCGTGGCTCTGGACGATCAGCGGCGGCAGCTCTCCCTCGGGCGCGGCGAAGTCGGGGTTGGTCGGCGGATAGTAGAAGCCATGCGCGGTCTCGCCGTCCGCGGTCGGGAACTCGATCGCGCGAGGGATCGAGACGAAACGGGGGTCCGCCGGCGCATCGCTCCCCGCCTGCACCAGCTCGTGCTCGCCGCTCGCGAGATCGAGCAGGGCGACCGCGGTCTCGCGTTCGGGGGTGGCTGCGGCGAAGGCGAGCCGGGTGCCGTGGGCCGACAGCAAGGGGAAGCCGAACGAGGTGAAGGGGAGGCCGAGGTCGCGCAGGCGCTCGGCACCGGGGTCGAGCGCGAAGAGCCGTTCTTCGCCGCGCTCGCAGCGGATGAAGGCAAGCGAGCCGTCGTCGAGGAAGGCGTAGGTGGAGCCGCCGAAGAGCCACTGCGGGTGGCCCAGCTCGGCCTCCTCGGCGGTTAGCTGAGCCGGGGCGTCACCCTCGTCGCGGTAGAGGTTCCACCAGCCGTCGCGATCGGAGACGAAGTGCAGCCGCCCCGCCGCGTCCCACTCGGGCTGGAAGACCGACTCCTCGGGGCCGCCGGCGACCAGGCGGGCGTCGGCGATGTCCTCCAGCGGCGCGACCCAGAGCTCGGTCCCGTCCCAGGGCATGTTCGGGTGGTCCCAGCAGGTCCAGGCGAGCCAGCAGCCGTCGGGGCTGACCCGGGGGAAGGAGTAGAAGTCCCGCCCGGAGGCGAGCACCGATGGCTCGCCGGAGCCGTCGAGGGCGAGGGCGACGATCTGGTTCTCGGCTTCGCCCTCGCCGTGGACCTCACGCACGCAGACGACGGTGCGCTCGTCGGGACAGAGCCGCATGTCGGCGTAGCGCAGGCCGCCCGGGCTCTCGGGCTCGGGGCTGATCGCGACCGGCTCCTCGCCCAGCCGCTGTCGGTAGAGGCGCTGGTCATCGAAGTCGGTGAAGAGGACGAGATCGTCGGCGACCAGGGACCAGGCGCCGCCCCCATACTCGTGGACGCGGGTGCGCGCGTTGGTCCCCTCCGGCGTCACCGCTTCCGGCTCGCCGCCCGCCGGGCGCCGCATCAGCACCACCCGGCCGCCCTCGGCCGGTCGCCCTTCCGCCCACCAGACGGCCCCGTCGCCGGCCAGTCGCGCCGCTGCCAACCGCCGGCCCGCCGCAGCGACGGCGCTGGGATCGATCGGCGAGCGCCAGGAGCCGTAAGGGGCGATCGTGGGCATCCGCGCAGTCTAGGCCGACCGTTGCTGAGTCAGGCCGCCTATAGCCGGCTCAACTCAGCAACCGGCGCGGGGCGCTCGGCCGTAGACTGGCGCGCCGATGACCAACACTTACGAAGTCCCCCAAGAGTCCCGAGACCTCCGCGACATGGTGCGCCGGCTGGCGCAGGAGAAGATCGCCCCGCGCGCGGGCGAGATCGACCGCGAAAGCAAGTACCCGTGGGACGTCCGTAAGCTGCTCGCCGAGCACGACATCCTCGGCCTGCCCTTCGACGAGCAATACGGCGGGACCGGGACCGGGACTCTGGTCCTGCAGATGGCGGTCGAGGAGATCGCCAAGGCCTGCGCCTCTTCCGCTCTGATCCTGATGATCCAGGAGCTCGGCACGCTGCCGATCCAGCTCTTCGGCTCCGACGAGCTGAAGGAGCGCTTCCTGCCGAAGTGCGCCAGCGGCGAGTGGTCGCCGGCCTTCGCCCTGTCTGAGCCCGAGGCCGGGAGCGACCCGGCGGCGATGCGCACGACCGCGGTCCGCGACGGCGACGAGTGGGTGATCAACGGCCAGAAGAACTGGATCACCAACGCCTCCGTCGCCGACTTCTACGTCGTCTTCGCCGTCACCGACCGCGAGAACAAGCGGATCAGCGCCTTCGTGGTCGAGAAAGAGCGCGAGGGCTTCGACCCCGGCCAGCTCGAGCACAAGCTCGGGATCAAGGGATCGCCGACCGGCTCGCCCTCCTTCACCGACGTCCGCGTCCCGCACGAGAACCTGGTCGGCATCGAGGGCAAAGGCCTCGGCGTCGCCCTCGGCACGCTCGAGCGCACCCGCCTCGGCGCCGCCGCCCAGGCCGTCGGCATCGCCCAGGGGGCGACCGACTACGCCAACGAGTACGCGAAGGAGCGGATCGCCTTCGGCAAGCCGATCAACGCCCTGCAGGGGATCCAGTTCAAGCTCGCCGACATGGAGACCGGCACCGCCGCCGCCCGCGAGCTGCTCTACAAAGCCTGCTCGATGGCCGACCTGGC
>DASYJK010000087.1:0-7417 GCA_035996525.1 Solirubrobacterales bacterium | reverse complement strand
GTGGCCCAGGCGTCGACGCCGTTGTTGGAGAGGAAGGCGAGCTCGCTGAGCGGGGCCAGCGGGTTGATCCCGGCCTCCGACGGGGTGAAGAGGAAGCCCGCGTAGAGGACCAGGCCGCCCATCGCCCAGAGGGCGACGCCGATCTGGCTGAGCCGGGGCAGGGCGGTGCCGCGGGCGCCGATCTGCAGCGGCGCCACGTAGTAGAAGAGCCCGAGGATCAGCGGCAGCGCGAAGAGGAAGATCGCGTCGGTCCCGTAGAGGGAGAGCATGCGGTTGAAGGCGACGGGGGAGAGGAAGGTGTTCTCCGGGATCGCCAGCTGCAGGCGCATCAGCAGCAGCTCGACCAGGGCGATGAAGAGGAAGCCGAGCGAGCCGCCGATCAGGATGCGGCCGAGGTCCTTGTGGTCGGCGCTGGTCGCCAGCTCGACCCAGCGCGGGCGCCGCTTGCCGGGGAAGCCGTCGACGACCAGCTCGGGACTGGGTTTCTCGCTCATGGCACTTCTCCGTTTTCGATCAGGCCGACGACGCGATCCTGGGCGCTGTTGATGTCGGCCTTCTGCTGTTTGAGGAATTCTTCGTAGGCCTGCGGCGAGACGACCTCGACCGCGGTCCGCATCGCCCCGTAGGCCTGGCCCGAGAGCGTCGCCGACTGACCCGTGTACTCGCCTTCTTCATCGGCCAGGAAGACGACCTTGTTGGTCTTGCCGGGGACCGCGTCGCGCTTGCCGGAGAGGTCGGGGACATTCCAGGTGTGGACGACGTCGGTGGAGAGCAGTTCCAGCTCGATCGCGGTGTCGACCGGGACCACCAGCTTGTAGTAGGAGAAGGAGCCGTTGGGGTAGTCGTAGCGCCACAGCCACTGCTGGCCGGTCGCCTTGATCGTCAGCGGCGCCGACTTGGCGGCGGCGAGTCCGGCCGATCCGGAGGTCGGCGTTTCCCGCGCCTTGCCGGTGTAGACGACGCTGAGGATGAAGATCACGGCGGCGAAGGCGGTGAGCATGGCGCCGACCCGGAACTGGCCGCGACGGCTGTTGGTGGCCGGAGCGGCGGCGACCCCGCGCTTGGCGCGGTTGCGGCGCACGGCGTAGAGCAGGGCGACGTTGACCGCGACGACGACTATCGCCGCGGCGACGAAGCCAATCTGGAGCAACGTGTCGATCTGGTCCGTGCCAGGAGAGTGCGGCGTCAAAGCGCGGCCATTCTAATCACGTGGAACCCCTGAACGGCGGCGCGCCATCGCTCCCGCTTCCAGCGCCTACCTATACTCGCCGACCTTATGAAGAGGGGCTCCCGGCCATCACCCGCGCTTCGCCATCTGGTCAGGGGTGGTGGGGTGGCCGTCTTCGGCGCCGCGATCACGGTGCCGTTGCTGCGCCGGCGCCTGCGGATCCCGGCCCCGGTGACCGTCGCCGCCTGCGCCGGCGGCCCGCTTTCCCTGGCCGTTCTCTTCCCCCGCTCGAAGAAGCGCGACGTCGCCCTCTACGCGATGCAGATGTGGGCCTTCATCATGGTCCACGAGCTTCCCTTCGACGACCCGGAGGGCCTGCGGGCGCGCCTGCGCAGCCGCTATCCGATCGTCAGCGACCGCTTGATCGGCGCCGGCAAGCTGCCGAACACCCGCCTCCAGCGTCGGTTGGCTCGATTCCCCCAGGTCGGCTTCGTCAACCGCGTCCTCACCTGGACCCACTGGCTCTGGTTCTTCGAGCCCTACGTCTCGCTGGCCCTGGTGCTGGCCCGCAACAACGAGCGCTTCCCGCGTGCCGCCCGCCAGATGGCCGCGGTCTTCGACCTCGGCTGCGCCGTCTACTTCGCGGTGCCGACGGCGCCGCCCTGGTGGGCTTCCGAGGAGGACCTGACCGGCGAAGAGGTGCGGCGGATCATGGTCGAGGTCGGCGAGGAGACCTGGGGCTCGGCCTGGCCGAAGATGTACGACGCGCTCGGCGGCAACCCGTGGGCGGCGATGCCCTCGCTGCATTTCGCCACCTCGCTGGTCGCCGCCCTCTCGCTCTCGGAAGTCGGCAAGGTCGAGGGGGCGCTCGGCTGGACCTACGCCGGCACGCTCGGCTTCGCCCTCGTCTACCTCGGCGAGCACTACGTCACCGATCTGCTCGCGGGCGCGGCGCTGGTGGCGGTGGTTAGGCGCGGCGAGCCGCTTGCCGAGCCGCTCGTCCACGGCGTCACCCGCGGCCTGCGGCGGTTGGAGCGCCTGGCGAGCGGGTAGCGTCCATGGAGTGTCTGGAGAGCACCCGGCGAACGGCAACGGAAGCGCCGAGATGCCGTTGCTCACCACGCGGCGACTGATTCAGACCCTCGTCGTCGTCGTCGCGCTGCTGGTCTGCATCTACTTCCTCTTCCCGAAGCTGGTCGGCCTCGGCGACGCGCTGGGGCGACTCGACGAAGCGGATCCGCTCTGGATCGGCATCGCGATCGCCTTCAACGTCGTTGCCTACGCGACCTACATCGCCCTCTTCAAGGCGGTGGTCGGCGGCGACGCGCTGCGGCTGAAGTGGAAGGAGACCTACGAGATCAACATGGCCGGGGTGGCGGCGACCCTGCTGTTCTCGGCCGGCGGCGCCGGCGGCATCGCCCTCACCTACTGGTCGCTGCGCAAAGCGGGGATGGGGCGCCGCGACGTGGCCCGGCGGATGGTCGCCTTCATCACCCTTCACTACGCCTTCTACCCGTTGGCCCTGATCCTCTTCGGGATCCTGCTGCGGACCGGGGTGCTGGAGGGCAAGGGCTCGGTCGAGCTGACGATCGTCCCCGCCGCGGTCGCCGGGCTGCTGCTGGTGATCGGCGTCCTGGTCGCGTTGATCCCCGCCGACCTCGAGCGCCGGCTCGCCCCGTTCGCCCACGGCGAGCGCGCCAGGGCCTTCCTCAAAGGCGCCGCCAAAGTGCCGGCGACGGTGGGGGAGGGGTTCCGCTTCGCGCTTGGCCTCTTCGCCCATCCCTCGCGCGGCGGGCTCGCGGTGCTCGGGGCCGCCGGCTTCTGGGCGGCCAGCATCGGCGTCCTCTGGGCCTCCTTCCACGCCTTCGGCCTGCACGTGCCGCTGGCGGTCGTGGTCCAGGGCTTCTTCCTCGGCATGGTCGCCAACCTCTTCCCGCTGGCGCCGGCCGGCGTCGGCGCGGTCGACGCCGGCATGATCGGTGCCTTCGTCCTCTTCGGCATCCCCGAGACCACGGTCTTCCCAGCGATCCTCGTCTTCCGCCTGGTCGCCTTCTGGATGCCGATCCCGGTCGGCATAATCGCCTTCTTCCAGCTGCGAAAAACGGTCCATGGCTGGGAGACGGAAGGCCTGCCGGTGGAGCGCGGCGGCAATGCCGAAACGGACCTCGAGCTGCCCGTCGGTGGATTTGCGATGGGCCGCCGAGGGGACTACTATAAAAAGTAAAGTAATAGACTCCAGGCGGAAATAAATGGCTGATTCGAAGAAAATCGAGAACGTGATCATCATCGGCGGCGGACCTGCTGGCTACACCGCGGCCCTCTACACGGCACGCGCCAACCTCGAGCCGCTGGTCTTCGAGGGATTCCAGTGGGGTGGGCAGTTGCAGAACACCACCGACGTCGAGAACTACCCGGGCTACCCCGAGGGGATCATGGGCCCGGAGATGATGAGCCAGTTCCGCGCCCAGGCCGAGCGCTTCGGGACCCGCTTCGTCACCGACGACGTCGACCGCGTCGAGCTCTCCGACGGCGGCGTCCAGAGGGTCTTCCTCGGCGACGAGGAGCACCGCGCCAAGACCGTGATCCTGGCGATGGGGGCGGAGCCGAAACGACTCGGCGTACCCGGCGAGATGGAGCTGGCCGGCCGCGGTGTCTCCACCTGCGGGGTCTGCGACGGTGCCTTCTTCAAGGGCCACGAGGTGATCGTCGTCGGCGGCGGCGACTCGGCGATGGAGGACTCGATCTTCATCTCCAAGTTCGCCGAGCACCTGACGATCGTCGGCCGCCGCAACGAGTTCCGCGCCTCCAGGATCATGTTCGACCGCGCCCGCGAGAAGGAGAACATCGCCTTGAAGACGCCGTACATCCCGGAGGAGTTCGTCGCTGGCGAGGACGGCAAGCTGGCGAAGATCCGCCTCCGTCATTCTGAGACCGGCGCCGAGGAGGAGATCGAGGCCACCGGCGCCTTCGTCGCGATCGGCCACATCCCCAAGTCGGAGATCGTGGTCGGCCAGGTCGACACCGACGAGGACGGCTACATCGTCACCGAGCCGGGCTCGACCAGGACCAACATGGCCGGCGTCCTCGCGGTCGGCGATGTCGTCGACCACACCTATCGCCAGGCGGTCACCGCCGCCGGCACCGGCTGCATGGGCGCGCTCGACGCCGAGCGCTACCTGCGCGACAGCCCGCCCCCGGTCGAGGCGCACTGGATGCCCGGCGGCGAGCCGGCGGAGATTGCTCCCTGATGGCTGAGTGCGCCCACCTCGATTCGGTTGAGCTGCTGGATCTTCCCGATCCGGTCGACGGCTGCGAGGAGTGCCTCAAGCAGGGCATGCAGTGGGTCCATCTGCGGATGTGCCAGAGCTGCGGCCACATCGGCTGCTGTGACAACTCGGTCGGCAAACACGCGACCGCGCACTACGAGGCCACCAAGCACCCGATCATCCGCTCCGCCGAGCCCGGGGAGACCTGGAGCTGGTGCTACCCGGATGAACTGATGTTCGAAATCAGCAGCGGCGACGGCGCGTAGGCGGCTCCCTTCTCGCGCTGTAGTCGCTCGAGCAGCTCGACAGCGCGGGAGGCGCCGATCAGTCCTGTGATCCCGAGCGGGCCGATCGGCCAGTTGAGGCCCAGCCGCGTCGCCGTCTCCATGTCAGCCGGGGAGGCGATCCCCTCTTCCAGGGCGAAGGCGGCCTCGTTGGCGATCTGGGCGAAGAGGCGGGGCAGGATCTCGACCGCGGCCGGATCGATCTTCGCCAGCTGCTCCGGGTCGAGCGTCGGCGCCGGGATCCCCAGATCCGGGTCCGGCTCCCGTCCGCTGCCGCCGGCGTAGGAGTAGTAGCCCTCGCCGCTCTTGCGGCCGAGCTTGCCCGCCTCGACCAGGCGCTCCTGGATCGGGCTCGGGCGCCAGCGCTCCGGCCCGCCTCCCTGGGCGAAGAAGGAGCGGGCGATGGTCAGGTTGACGTCGAGTCCGATCAGGTCGATCAGCTCGAACGGGCCCATGCGGAAGCCGCCGCCGAGGCGGACGGCGCGGTCGATCGCGGCCGCGTCGGCGACGCCGTCGCCGAGCATCCGCAGCGACTCCAGGGAGAAGGGGCGGGCGATCCGGTTGGCGACGAAACCGGGGGTGTCCCTGGCCTGGATCGGCGTCCGGCCCATCGCCACAGCGACCTCGGTCGTCGCCGCCAGAGCCCGCTTCGAGGAGCGCTCGGCGGCGACCACCTCGACCAGCTTCATCAGCACCGGCGGGTTGAAGAAGTGCATCCCGACCACCCGCTCGGGCCCCGGAACCCCGGCGGCGATGTCGGCGATCCGCAGCGAGGAGGTGTTGCTGGCGAGGATCGTCTCCGGGCCGCAGACCGCAGCGGCGTCCGCGAGCAGCCGCTGCTTCAGCTCGATGTCCTCGGGAGCCGCCTCGATCAGCAGCTCGCAGCCGGCCAGCTCGCCGATCGCCAGGGCCGGCCCGATCCGGTTCGAGGCCTCGTCCGCCTCGGCCTCGCTCCAGCGACCACGGGCCGCGCCCTTCGCCAGCGCCTCGCGGAGCTTCGTCGCCGCTTCTTCGGCCGCGGCGGGGAAGGCGTCATAGAGCCGCGTCTCGTACCCGCCCAGGGCCGCGACCTGGGCGATGCCCCGGCCCATCGTGCCGGCGCCGAGGATGCCGATGCGGGAGACTGTCACCGGCCCCTGAAGTTCGGCTCGCGCTTCTCGAGGAAGGCCTGCATGCCCTCGACCCGGTCCTCGGTCGCCATCGCTTCGTCGAAGAGGCCGCGCTCCGCCGTGAGACCATCGGACATCCTCGACTCCTGCGCGATCAGCACCGCCCGCTTGGCGAGCCGGATGGCGATCGGTGGGCGCTCGGCGATCGTGCGCGCCAACTCGACCGCCTCCAGCGTCGACTGGCCGGTCTTGGCGACTTTGTTGACGATTCCCCAGGCGGCGGCGAGGCCGGCGTCGAAGTGGCGACCGGTGAGGACGTACTCCATCGCCCGCTGCTTGCCGATCGCCCGGGTCAGGCGCTGGGTGCCGCCGCCGCCGGGAATGATCCCGAGGGTGATCTCCGGCTGGCCGAAGCGGACCGTCTCCTCGGCGACGATCATGTCGCAGGCGAGCGCCAGCTCGCAGCCGCCGCCGAGCGCGTAGCCGGCGACCGCCGCCACTATCGGCGTCTGCACCGCGGCGATTCGCCGCCAGAACTCGATTCCTTTGGCGTCGGCGGGCTCGCCCAGGGCCCGGGCCGCCAGCGCCCGGATGTCGGCGCCGGAGGCGAAGATCTTGTCGGATCCGGCGATCACGACGCAGCGGACCTCAGGGTCCTCGTCGAAGCGCTCGAGCCCGGCGAGGATGCCCTCGCGCATCTCGGCCGAGAGCGAGTTGCGGGTCTCGGGGTGGTTGAGACGCAGCAGGCCGACGTGGAAGTCGTCGACCGAGGCCTCGACGATCTCGGCCATCCGACCCTAACTCTCCTCGAAGGGCAGCATCGCGTTGATCCCGGTCGCGGCACGGCCGATGATCAGCTTCTGGATCTGCGAAGTGCCCTCGTAGAGGGTGGTGACGCGGGCGTCGCGCAGGTAGCGCTCGACCGGGTAGTCGTCGACGTAGCCGGCGCCGCCGTGGACCTGGATCGCCAGGTTCGCGCATTCGACCGCGGACTCGGTCGCGTAGAGCTTGGCGACCGAGGTCTCGGTCGTGTTCGGCTTGCCTTCGTCCTTGAGCACGCCGGCGCGGTAGACCAGCATCCGGCTGGCGTCGCGCTTGAGGATCATGTCGGCGATCATCTCTTGGACCAGCTGGAAGCGGGCCAAGGGGACGCCGAACTGCTTGCGCTCCTGGGCGTACTTGACCGAGGCGTCGACGCAGCCGTCGCAGATGCCGACACAGCCGGCGGCGACGCTGTAACGGCCGTTGTCGAGGGCGCTCATCGCGACTTTGAAGCCGTCGCCGATCTGGCCGAGCATCGCGTCCTCGCCGACCTCGACCTCGTCCAGCGCCAGCGAGGCGGTGTCGGAGGAGCGCAGCCCGAGCTTGCCGTGGATCTCCTGAGTGGAAAAGCCCTCGGTGGCGGTCGGGACCAGGAAGCAGGCGAGGCCCTTGTGCTTCTTTTCCGGATCGGTCTGGGCGAAGACCAGCGCCACCTCGGCGAAGTTGCCGAGGCTGATCCACATCTTCTGGCCGCTGATCGACCAGCCGGAGTCGGTCTTGGTGGCGCGGGTGCGGAGGTTGGCGGCGTCGGTGCCGGTGTCGGGCTCG
>DASYJK010000086.1:0-12480 GCA_035996525.1 Solirubrobacterales bacterium | reverse complement strand
CGCCCGGCAGGCCTTGGCCTTTCCCTTCTCCATGTTGCCCGGGTAGAAGATGTAGGCGGTGGCCCCGGCCTTGGCGGCGAGCGCCGCCACCGCGGTGCCGACGTTGCCGGTCGAGACACAGCCGATCTCGTCCTTGCCCAGCGCCAGCATCCGCGCGACCGCCATGCTGACGACCCGGTCCTTGTAGGAGAGCGTCGGCCGGTTGGTCGAGTCGTCCTTCAGGTAGAGGTTCTTGAGGCCGATCTCGGCGCCGAGACGCTCGGCCCGGATCAGCGGCGTCTGGCCGGAGAACTGGCCGACCTTGCCCTGGGCTCGCTGCGAGACGATCGGCAGCAGCTCCTCGAAGCGCCAGATGTTCTGGGGGCGACCGCCGAGGCCGCGCTCGGCGATCAGCGAGGTCGCCCGCTCGTAGTCGTAGTCGATGTCGAGGCCCTCGCCGCAGGCCGGACACTTGAAGGCGGTGTCGAGCAGGGGCGTGCGGTAGCCGCAGTCGCGACAGACGAGTTCGGTGGCGCAGGAGGTGGTCCGGGGTCCGACGGCCTCTCCCAGATGCGGCTCGACCGCGTCGCTCATGACTCCTCCTTTACCGCCGCCAGGCAGGCCACGCGGGCCAGAACCTATAACGGCGCTCGTCCTTTAGTCGCACGGGTATAACACATGATTACTCGGCGCTCAACGCTTTCTGCGTAAAAATCGGATAATCACGCGCGCAACCCTCGCCTGCAAGGTAGCGAAACGGGCCGCTGCACCGATGGAGAGAATCTTTTTGTCTGTAGAGTTCCTGTCTTCAGCCCCAAAGAATCGCCGACCATGAAACCTCAGGAGCGCTTCGCCGCAAATCTTCGTCAAGCCCGGACCAAAGCCGGGATCTCCCAGGAAGAGCTCGGCAATCGCTGCGAGCTGCACCGGACCGAGATCTCGCTCCTGGAGCGGGCGGGGCGCGAGCCGCGGCTGAGCACGATCGTGAAGCTGGCGGGCTCGCTCGAGACGACGCCGGGAGAGCTGTGCACCGGCGTCTCCTGGCAGCCGGCGAAGCGACGCTTCGATGTGAGCGCCCGCCTCAAGCCGACTGAGCCAGACGACTGGATTGCGATGAAGTGAGGCGGGGCCGCGCCGGCCGTGCCGACGTCACCAGGTCCGTATCCGGTCCTGGTCCATGACTGGTCCTCCTTTGCCACCCCAAGGCGGTTTCCCAGTAGCTGAGAGACCCCGCCCCCTTCACCGGTTTAATCGCCCGGCGCAATAATTCATAACACACCGCCGTGTAACAATCAAGCGAGTTTGCTTAATCGACGGACTTCTGTCTGAGATCCTTAAGCGGTAGGCGTAGGAGCCTCGGCCGAGACCGGAATCGGCGCCGCGTCGGGCCAGCGCGCCGGCAACACGGCGGCCTCGTCGAGGCCGGACGCGAGCAGCAGCTCCTCGGCGGTGTGGGGCGCAAACGGGGCCAGCGCCCGCGCCAGCAGCACCAGGGCGGCGATCTGAGCCTCGGCATCGGCGCGGTCGAGCTGGCCGCGGCGCTTGACCACGCGCTTCTCGAAATCCTGGATCCGCTCGAAGAGGCGGGTGATGTTGCGCACCGCCTTGTGCATCTGCAGTTGCTCGGTGTCGTCGGTGATGCGGGCGAGCCCGTTCTCGCACCATTTGCGCAGGCGGTCCCGCATGAACTCGGTGTCGGCGGCGGCCTCCTCGTCGTGCGGGGTGTCCTCGAGCGCCGCGAAGCGGTCCTGCGAGTAGGTCCAGAGGTTGCGCAGGAAGCGGTTGGCGAAGCGCAGCGAGCCGTCGCTCCAGTTCAGCGTCTTCGCCGGCCCGGCGGCGTAGAGGATCGCCAGCCGCACAGTGTCGGCGCCGTAGCGCTCGACCAGCTCGTCCGGGTTGACGACGTTGCCGAGGTGCTTGCTCATCTTGCGCCCGTCGGCGATCACCATCTCGTGGAAGAGGCAGCCCGCGAACGGCTCGCCATCCGCCATGAAGGCGAAGGGGCCGATGTCGCGCAGCGCCTTGGTGACGATGCGCTGGTCGAAGACGAAGCCGCCGCTGTCGCCGCCGGCGACGAGGCGCTCCGACGGCAGCCACTCCTTCAGGTCCGGGTGCTCGAACATCAGCTCGGCGCGATCGGCTGGCGGGACGGCGGCCGGCACCCAGAGCCAGAGCGCGTCGAAGTGGCAGTCGAGGGTGTCGGTCTCACGCTTGGCGGCGCGGCCGCAGGTGGGACAGTCGACGTCGACGAAGTCGGGGCGCTCGGCCAGCGGGTTCCCTTCGCCGGTCGGCTTGATGTCGCGCGGCAGCACCACGGGAAGCTCGGCCTCCGGCACCGGCACGGCGCCGCACTCCTCGCAGTGGACGACCGGGATCGGCGTCCCCCAGGAGCGCTGGCGGGAGATCGAGAAGTCGTTGGCGCGGTAGCGCTTCGCCTCCCGCGCGCCTTCGACCGGGCCGGCGTCCGCCGCCTCGTCCCCGCCGTCGCCCGCCTCTCCCCCGTCCCCGTCCGGCTCCTCCCAGGTCGGGACGCGCTCGATCCGGGCGGCGAGGTCGCGATCGGCCTCGTCGACGGCGGGGATCCCAAAGGCGGCGGTGGGGCCGAAGCGCGCATCAACCAGCGGCGAGACCAGCACCGGCAGCTCGTTCCCGGCGGGGCCGACCACCGAGGAGCCGGTGTCGAAGACGGGTACGGAGCGGGCGTCGCGGGCACTGCGGTCCCAGCCGCCCGAGCGCATCCGGTCGAGCTCCTCTCGCACCCCGGCGTCGGTGACCCAGGCGTCGATCTCGGGATGGCGGGGCGAGAGCAGCACGAAGTCGGCTCGCGCCACGGCGCCGCGATGCGGGGTGAAGGCGGTGAGCGGCCCACCGTCGCCGGCGAGGTCGACCTCGACCCCGTCGCTGCGGCCGAGGATGTAGCGCTGGGTCGAGAGCGCCAGGTCGTCCCAGTTCTCCAGCTTCTCGGTATTGCGGTCGTTCTCCTCCAGGTAGGGCGTGATCCGCAGGAACCAGGTGGGCCGCTGGATCAGCCGCACCTCGTTGTGGCAACGCCAGCAGCGGCCGTCCTCGACCTGGATCGAGGCCAGGGTCGTCTGGCAGGTGTCGCACCAGTCGACGGTGGCGTCCTCCCGGTAGATCAGGTCGTGCTCGAGCAGCTTCAGGAACAACCATTGGGACCAGCGGTACTGGCCCTCGTCGGAGCTGTAGAAGACGCGGTCGTAGTCGAAAGAGAAGCCGAGCCGCTTCATCTGGCCGAGCATGCGCTCGCCGCACTGGGCGACCCAGTCCGCCGGTGGCTCCTGGCGCTCGATCGCCGCCAGCTCGGCGGGCAGGCCGAAGGCGTCGAAGCCGAAGCCGAGCAGGACGGCGTCGCCGCGGGCGCGGCGGAAGCGGGCGTAGGCGTCGCCGATCGAGTAATCGCGGACGTGGCCCATGTGCAGGTTGCCGGAGGTGAACGGGCTCGAGGGCTTGATGTACACGCGCGCCTGGCCGGGCGCCGGAGCCGGCGCCTCGTAGTCGCCGCGCCGCTCCCAGGCCGCCTGGCGCGCGGGCTCGATCCGGCCCGCGTCGTAGCTCGGCTTCTGCTTGCTCATCTCGCGCTCAAGGCTAACTTAGCGGTGCTCCGGGCCACCGGCAGCATTGTGGCCTACTACTCAGGGTCATTTTGTACGGGCCGTCCGGAACCGACCATACGCTCGCCGGGTCCTTGCAGAAACGGCCCCGGCGGTGCACCTACACCCCGGGGCCTGGCCGAGACCTAAAAGAGGAGGTCCCAACATGAGAAAGAGTAGGGAAGCCCTGCTGATCGTTTCGGATGCTTGCTACCCGAATGCCGTGGCCCGGGCAACCGCCGCGGCGGACAGCTCGAGCGAACCGGTGCTGGCCGCGGTCGAGGCGGTGGTGACGATGGCGGAGGTCGATCCTGAGGGCACGCGCATGGGGCTCTGGCGCCTGCAGACTGATTGGGAGACCCTGGCGCTGATGGAGGAGCGTCTCGGCGGCGAGCCGACCCAGGCGGCGCTGAAGATCGGAGCGGCGATCCAGCTCGCGCGGGCGGAGCTGGCGTCTCCCTCGCCACAGCTGCGACAGCGGCTGATCCCGGAAATGATGGAGTGGTTGGGACGCCGCCAGCTCAGTACCGCGGAGTGAGGATCTAGGCGAAGGTCCAGAGCTTGTTGCCGAGGAAGTTGAACGGCATCGCGACCGCCACCGCGATCGCCTGAGCGGTCAGCTCACCGATGCTGCCGCCACTCACGAGCGCCTCCAGCACGATCAGATTGAGGCCGAGCGAAGCCAGGCTGACGGCGAAGAAGCGGGCCGCCTGAAACCCGGCCGGTCCGTCGCCGGGGCCGAAGGTCCAGTAGCGATTCCAGAGGAAGTTGCTGGTCACGGCGACGCAGAAGGAACCGATCGCGGCGATCGTGTGGTGCACACCGAGGCTGTCGGCGAGGACGGCGAAGACCGCGAGGTTGATCAGGTATCCCGAGCCGCCGACGATCCCGAACTTGAGCAGCTGCCACCAGCTGTCGGGCCGGCGGGCGGCGGCTCCGACGCGATCGGCGAACTCCGAGGCGCTCACTGTCTCGGCCCGTCGAGCAGCACGGCCTCCTCGCCGAAGCCGGTCGGCAGCTGACGCAGGATTTCGTACGGGATCTTCACTGGGTACCTGGAGGCGTAGGTGATGAGGGTCAGCCGGTCGGCTCGAACCCGCCCGGTCTGATGAAACGAAGGGGGCAGGTTAATCGGCAGTCCGGTTGCCAGTGGCTTGCGGAGCACGGCGATTTCGCTGATCTGTTCTTCTCCACCGTACATGCGCACCGCCCCGTCGTGCAGGTAATACCGAACCGGGTCGGCAGCCAGTTTCCAGGTGACGATCGCCCGGCGCCTCCCCTTGGGCTGGCCGAGGGCTTCGGTCACGGTGCGGAAATCGGGCCGCTGCAGGTTCGGCGTCTGAGTCACGTGGACGTCGAAAGCCAGCCAGTAGGCCCCGAGGACGAGCGCGAGGACGAGCCCCAGCCGGCGCGCTCCGGCGGCGCCGAAGCCGAGGGCGACGGCGGCGAGCAGCGGCACCAGGGCCGGCAACAGGTTGCGCTCGACCACGTAGTCCTTGCCGGCCAGCGCCGCCACCGCGGTCAGCGCCGCGACGCCGAGACCGAGGACCAGCGCGATCGCCGCGCCCCGCCGTTCCCGGCGCTCTCCCCGCCAGGCCAGCAGGCCAAGGGCGAGGACGACGAGGACGATCGGGATCAAGGCGTAGCGCTCCCGCGGCGCCTCGGCGATCACGTGGCCGGTTTCGCCGATCAGGAAGGAGACCGCGGTCTCCCAGAGGCGCTCGCCGAGCGGGCTGTTTTCGATCCAGCCGATGTGGGTCGGATTGGTCTGCGAGTTGGCGAGCGGCAACAGGGCCAGGCCGGACGCCGCGACCGCCGCCAGCGCCGGCAGGACGAGGCGGAGGCGCCCACGCAGGGCCACCAACAGCCAGACGGCCTCGATCCCGACCGCGAAGACGGCGAAGTAATGGCTGCACAGAGCCAGCGCCGAGGCCAGCGCCCAGAAGGCGAGGTCCCGCCCGGCCCGGGTGTCCAGGGCCCGCGCGAAGAAGAACAGCGAGACCGCGCAGAAGAAGACCAGCGGCGCGTAGGAGCGGGCCTCCTGCGAGTACCAGATCAGCATCGGGTTGACGGCGATCAGGCCGGCGAGGACGAGGCCGGCGCGGCGGCTGGCCAACTGGCGCCCGATCAGGTAACCGACCGGGACGGTGGCGGCACCAAACAGGGCCGAGAGCGAGCGCAGGCCGAACTCGCCGGTGCCGAACGCCTTCGCCCAGCCCCAAGCGAGGACGTAGTAAAGCGGCGGGTTGGACTCGCTGGTCTTGACCCGGTGCAGCATGTCCCCGAAGCTGCCGGGGATCACCCGCATCGCGGTGATCACCTCGTCGTGGTGGTAACTCTGCAGGCCGAGGCTGGCGAAGCGCACGGCGACGCCGAGGGCGGTCAGCCCGGCGAGGATCCAGAGCACATCCCGGCGCCGGCTCAAGGCGCGCAGTCACCCTTCGGCATCGGGCGCGCGGGCCCGAACGAGGGCGGCGCCGCGGCGGCGGATGCGCCCCAGCGACGATCCGGGCGGCGGCTGAGCTGGAAGCTCAAGGTGGCGCCGCGGGCGAGGGCGCAGTAGGTCGTCCAGGGCTTCGCGTAGGGGTGGCCGTTGAGGCGCAGCGACCGCACATAGGGCGCCGTCGCCGGGCTGATCGCGCTGACCTGGCGGTGGCGCCGTTTGCCCGAACCGGTGCTGGTCACCTCCCGGGCCGAGCCGAGGATCAGGGCGCGGCGGCGGTGCGCGAGGCGGATTTCGGCGCGGGCGAAGAGCGGGCTGCCGAGCGCCAGCACCCCCACGCCGGGCACCTCCGGGTAGAGGCCGAGGGCGCCGAACACGTACCAGGAGGAGAGCGTGCCGAGGTCGTCATTGCCCGGGTAGCCGCCAGGCGAGGTGTCGTAGAGCGTCAGCAGGGCGCGCCGGACCGCAGCCTGGGTCCGGTAGGGCCGGCGCATCCAGTCATAGAGCCAGGGGGTCTGCAGGGTCGGCTCGTTGCCGAGCAGGGCGTGGTCGGTGTGGGTCCCCCCCGGCCCGCCGTTGAGCTCACGCAGGAAGCCGTCGAGGCGGTTGGCGGCGCGGTCGGGGCCGCCCATCCGCGCGATCAGGCCGGCCGGGTCCTGCGGAACCATCCAGGTGTACTGGGCCGAGTCGCCCTCGACGAAACCGCCGCCGCCGAGGTTGTCGTAGGGGGTCTGGAAATCGCCATCGGCGTAACGCGGCTCGATCATGCCGCTGGCGGGGTTGTAGAGCCGGCGCCAGTTCGCCGAGCGGCGCATGAAGGCAGCGTAGGTGGCGCGATCGTGCAGGGAGCGGCCGGCGAGCTGGGCGATCGCGAAGTCGTCGACCGCGTACTCGAGCGTGGTTGCCGCCGAGCCCCAGACCGAGTCGGGGTCGCCGTAGATCGAGTTGGCGTTGCGGGTGTTGGTGTCGAGGTCGAAGGGGACGTAGCCGAGGGCCATGTAGCTGGGCAGTCCCTGGCGCTGCAGGTATTCGCCGTTGACGCTGCGGCAGGGCTGGGTCGCGCCCCTGACCATCGCTTCCAGCGCCGCCCGCCGGTCGAAGGCGCCGGCCCCGAAGGCGGCGGCCGAGGCGAGGATCGGGTCGGCGGAGTCGCCGACCATGGTCATGCTCTGGCCGTTGGCGTAGGGCCAGCGCGGCAGACAGCCGCTCTGCTCGGCGTCGGCGAGCAGCGACTTCATCATGTCGCTCGCTCGTTCCGGCGCCAGCAGCGCCAGCAGCTGAATCTGGGTGCGGTAGGTGTCCCAGCCGGAGAAGTCGGCGTACTGGGTGCGGCCGCGGGCGTGGTGGACGACCCCGTCCATCCCCGGGTAGGCGCCACCCACGTCGTTGAAGGTTCGCGGCGCCAGGAAGACGTGGTAGAGCGCCGTGTAGAAGGTGTCGAGGAGCCGCTTGGCGCCGCCGCTGACGCGGACCCGGCCCAGCGCCTGGTTCCAGCGCTTGCGGGCGAGCCGCCCGATAGTGCCGAAGCCCCGGCCGCTGCTTTCGGCGGCGAGGTTGGCACGGGCGCCGTCGACGCTGACGAAGGAGATTCCGACCCGGGCGGTGACGGTGCGGTTCTTGCGGGTGTCGAAGGTCGCGTAGGCGCCGGCCTGGGCGGTGACGCGGGGGTTGGCGGTGGGGAGCTGGGTGTCTTCCGCCGCTTCACCACCACGATCGAGCGTGCCTTCCCGCCAGGTCCCGTAGGCGTCGAAGCGGCGATCGAAGACCGCGGCGAAGTAGACCCGGTAGCGCGGCCGCTGGCCGCAGAAGAGGCCGCTGGAGGCGGTGCCGGAGATTTCACGGCGGTCGGGGTCGACGGAGACGGCCGCGAAGTCGTCGGGCTGGGCGCTGCCGCCGGCGTCGATGAGGACGCTGGCGTGCGGGTTGGCGGGGAACTCGAAGCGGGCCATTCCGGTTCTGGTGGTGGCGGTCAGGGCGGTGTCGATGTCGGCACCGCGAGCGGGGTTTAGCCGCACTTCGTAAAGACCCGGTGAAGCGGCCTCCTCCGCATGGGAGAAACCCGGCTGGAACTTGCCGTCGAGGCCCGGCCCACCGGCCCGCGCCGGCGAGGAGTCGATCGGCTCCGTCGTCGGCAGGAGCGGGAAGTCGCCATAGAGGGCGCAGCCGGCGCCATTGAGGTGGGTGAGGCTGAAACCCTCGAGGTGGCTGTCGCGATAGTCATAGCCGCCGGAGTGCGGGGCCGACGGGGTCGTGTCGGGACCGAGCTGGACCATCCCGAAGGGCAGCGCCGCCCCGGGGAAGTTGTGGCCACCACCAAAGGTGCCGGACCCGGGCCGGGTTCCCGCGAACGGGTTGACGTGCCCCGCCAGGTCGGCCGCCGGGGCGGCGGGGGCGCCCAGCGCGAGGCCGAGCGCCAGCGCGAGAATCGCGGCGGCCGCTCGTCGCATGGGTATCTCTGTCTTGCGCGTAATGTTCCCGCTCCGATGCGTAGAAGGACTGCAACCTTGGCAGCGCTGGCGGCCACCGCCGCCGTGCTGGCGCTGGCGCTGATCTTTGGGGGTAGCTCCGACTCCAAACACACCGAGGCGAGCGCGGCAGCGGTGCCGGGTCAGCCAAGCGTAGAGATCGTCTCCCCCCGCAACGGCGCTCGTCAGACCAGCCACGCCGTCGTCGTCAAGGCGATCGTCGAAAACTTCGACCTCGCCCCGCGCGAATTCGGCCATCCCCCGCAGATCGGCAAAGGCAATATCCGCTTCAGCCTCAACCGCGTCCCCGACTGCGTCGACCCGGTCAAGCTGCTGCACGCGATCAACAGCCCGATCGGCAACGGCCGCCTGGTCGGCAAGTCCTTCGACTACGCCCGCTACTCTGGCCCCAACGGCGTCCTCGCCGAGCGCATCGGCAGCAGTGGCAGTTACTCGCCGGCGACGCGGCCGGAGATCTTCTACCGCGGCCTCCCCCCCGGCTTCTACCGCCTGATCCTCAACCTCGCCCAGAACAGCGGCGCGACCACCCCCTTCCACGCCGTCACCAACTTCCAGATCCTCCCCCGCCCCGGCCACGGCCCGAAACCCTGTCCAGCGGGCAAAGTGCCCAGCGCCAAGGCCGCCGCCCGGCTCAACGGCTAGGCGTATCGCGGGGACGTCAGTCCCCACTAGCGGGGAATGAGCCAATACTTCACTTTGTATAGTGGGTGGGAATGCACACGTACCGCCGTTTGATGGGCTTCCTGCGTCCCTACCGTCCCCAGCTCTGGGGATCGATGGCGTTTGCCTGGGCGGCGATCGGGATGACGGTGCTGATCCCGCTGCTGACCGGCCACGCCGTCAACGCGATCAAGGACGGGGACAAGTCCGCGCTGCTGCCGCTTGCCCTGGCGATCGTCGGCGCCAGCATCCTTCGCCTCGGTCTGACCGTGGTCAGGCGACTGGTTGCGGGCAAAGTCTCGCTCTCGGTCGAATTCGACCTGCGGCAGACCTTCTACGCGCACCTGCAGCGGCTCGATCTCGGCTTCTTCGACGGCCAGCAGACCGGGCAGCTGATGTCGCGGGCGACCGTCGACCTGCAGGCGATCCGCTTCTTCCTCGGCTACGGCCTGATCTTCATCACCCAGAGCCTGCTGACGATCGTGCTCGCGAGCGTGGTGATGATCGCGATCAACCCGCTGCTGGCGCTGATCGCGCTGGCGCCGGCGCCGTTCGTCATCTACGCCGCCTCGCGCTACAACCGCGTCTCCCGGCCGGCCCTGCAGGAGGTTCAGCAACGGATCGCCGAGCTGACCGCCGAGGCCGAGGAGAACGTCTCCGGAATCCGCATCGTCAAGGCCTTCGCCCGCGAGGAGTACCAACTGCACCGCTTCCAGCGCGCCGTCTCCCGGGTCTTCGACCAGAGCATCTACTCGACCAAGCTGCAGGCGTTCTTCTCGCCGCTGATCGGGCTGCTGCCGCAGTTCGGGATCGCCCTGGTGTTGCTGGTCGGCGGCCGCGAGGTGATCAACGGAACCCTCAGCCTCGGCAGCTTCAGCGCCTTCTACCTCTACGTCGGGATGCTGGCCGGCCCGATGCGGATGCTCGGGGTGACGATGGGAATGGCGCAGCGGGCGATCGCCTCGGGCAACCGGATGTTCGAGATCATCGACCGCGAACCGGCGATCCAGAGCCCGCCGGGGGCGCCCGACCTTCCCGCGGGGGGCGGCCGCGTGGAGTTGCGCGGCGTCAGCCTGCGCTACGACACTTCCGCCGGCGAGCGAGGAGGAGTTGACCACGCCAGGGTGGGGTCAACTCCTCAACCACCGGCGGCGGCCCTGAGCGAGGTCGACCTCCAGGTCGAGGCCGGGAAGACGGTGGCGCTGGTCGGCCCCTCCGGTGCCGGCAAGACGAGCCTGGTCGGGCTGATCGCCCGGCTCTATGACCCGAGCGAGGGAACCGTGCTGGTCGACGGCGCCGACATCCGCGAGATCGACGTCGACTCGCTGCGCTCCGAGATCGCCTTCGTCGCCGACGACAGCTTCCTCTTCACCGCCAGCGTCGCCGAGAACATCGCCTACGCGCGCCAGGAGGCGAGTCTCGAGGAGATCGAAGCGGCGGCCCGCCGTGCCCAGGCCGACGAGTTCATCCGCGAGCTGCCCGAGGGCTATGAGACCCGGGTCGGCGAGCGCGGCCTCACCCTTTCCGGCGGCCAGCGCCAGCGCGTCGCGATCGCCCGCGCCCTGCTCGCCGACCCGCGGATCCTGATCCTCGACGACGCCACCTCCTCGGTCGACGCGACCACGGAGGAGGCGATCAAGTCCGGGCTCGGCGAGGTGATGGCCGGGCGCACGACCTTCGTCATCGCCCACCGCCTCTCGACCGTCTCCCTCGCCGACGAGGTGGTCGTGATCGACGGCGGCAGGATCGTCGACCGCGGCACCCACGAGGAGCTGATGCGGGGCTGCGGCTTCTATCGCGAGATCGCCGAGCACGGGCTCGCCGACTCGGTCTTCCTGCAGCGCGATCTCGAGAGCCGCGAGGAGATGGCGCGCCTGTGAGTGAGATCCAACCGGACAACACCGAGCCGAACGGCTCCGAACCCGGCGACAACCGCCTGCGCAACGTCTACCTGTTGTTCGTCGCGCTCTGGCGCCTGGTCCGCGGCGAGGACCAGCGCGGCCGCAAGGTGCGCTGGATGATCGGCCTGCTGCGGCCCTACCGCGGGCGCATCGTGCTGATGTTCATCGCCCTCGTGATCGAGACCGGCGCCGGCCTCGCCCCGCCCTACCTGGCCGGCCAGGCGATCGACGCCGGGATCGTCACCGGCGACGTCAGCGCCCTCGACCTCATTGTCGCCGCCTTCGTCGCCGCCGCCCTGCTCTATGCCATCGCCACCTACGCGGAGACCTACCTGGTCGGCTGGGTCGGCACCCGCGCCCTCCAGGACCTGCGCGAGCGCCTCTTCGGCCACATCCAGTCGATGTCGATCGGCTTCTTCACCCGCCGCAGCCCCGGGGTGCTGATCTCGCGCATGACCAACGACGTCGAGGCGCTCAACCAGCTGGTGACCAGCGGCGTGGTGACGATGTTCTCGGCGACCCTGACCCTGGTCGGCGTGATCGTGATCCTGCTCCTGCTCGACGTCAAGCTGGCGCTGATCACTTTCCTCACCCTGCCGCTGCTGGCGATCGCCAGCGTCACCTTCCGGATCGTCTCGGCCGGGGCCTACAAGGCGACCCGGGAGCGGATCGCCGCCGTCACCTCCTACCTGCAGGAGACGCTGAGCGGGGTCCGGGTGGTGCGCAGCTTCGGCCAGGAGCCGCGCCACGTCGACGTCATGACCGACCTCAACGAACGCAACCGCGACATCAACATGAAGACGGTCTACCTCAACGCCTCCTACTTCCCGGCGGTCGAAATGCTGGCCGCGATCGGGACCGCGGTGATCCTGCTCTACGGCGGTAGCCAGGCGATCGACGGCGCGATCAAGGTCGGCATCATCGTCTCCTTCGTCGCCTACCTGGCGACCTTCTTCGAACCGATCCAGGAACTGTCCCAGCTCTACACCACCTACCAGCAGGGAATGGCTGCCCTGGACAAGATCTTCGACCTGCTCGACACCGAGCCGGACATGGTCGACGCCCCCGGCGCGATCGACCCCGGCACGCTGACCGGCGAGATCGAGATGAAGAACGTCTGGTTCTCCTACAAGGAAGACGCCGAACCGCCCGGGCCCGGCGAGCGGTCGTCACCCGACCTCTCTGACATCTGGGCGATGCGCGACGTCGACCTCCACGTCCCCCCCGGTCAAACCCTGGCCCTGGTCGGCGCCACCGGCGCCGGCAAGTCGACCTTCGCCAAGCTCGTCGCCCGCTTCTACGACCCGCAGGCGGGCGAGGTGCTGGTCGACGGCCACGACCTGCGCGGGGTCCAGCAGCGGGCGCTGCGGCGCCAGCTCGGGATCGTCCCCCAGGAGGGC
>DASYJK010000085.1:0-2090 GCA_035996525.1 Solirubrobacterales bacterium | reverse complement strand
GGCGATCGTCTCGGCGACGTCGACCGGCAGGCCGCCCTGGCTGAGGCTGCTGAGCCGGCGGCCGGCTTCGCGCGGGCCGATCGGCATCGCCCCGGTCATCTTCGTCTCGATGAAGCCGGGGGCGACGGCGTTGATCGTCGCCTTGCGCTTGGCCAGCTCGGGGGCGAGCGATTCGACCATCCCGATCACGCCCGCCTTGGAGGCGGCGTAGTTGGTCTGGCCGGAGTTGCCGGCGATCCCCGACATCGAGGAAACGCAGACGATGCGGCCATTCGGGTTCAGGCGTTTGGCGTCGAGCAGGGCGTCGTTGATGCGCTCGTCGGAGGAAAGGTTGATCTCCAGCAGCTGTGCCCAGCGCTCTTCCGGCATCTTCGCGATCGTGCGGTCTTTGGTCACGCCGGCGTTGTGGACGACGACGTCGACGCCGCCTTTGGCGAAATGCGAGGCGATCCGCTCCGGCGCGTCGTCGTCGGTGATGTCGAGGCCGATTGCCTCGCCGTCGATGGCAGCGGTGACCGCACGCAGGTCGTCGGCAGCCTGGGGGACGTCGAGGCCGACGACCTTGGCACCGTCGCGGGCGAGCGTGTTGGCAATTGCCGCTCCGATCCCGCGCGAGGCGCCGGTGACCAGCGCCACCTTGCCCGCGAGCGGGCGCTCCCAATCGAGTTCGGGCGTTTTGCTTACGCCTTTGGTGACGCGCACGACCTGTCCGGAGACGTAGGCCGAGCGCGGCGAGAGCAGGAAGCGCAGGGTCGAGTCGAGCTCGTCCTCGGCGCCCCGCTCGACGTAGACGAGCTGCGCGGTCGCGCCCTTGCCGCCGATCTCTTTGGCGAGCGAGCGGGTGAAGCCCTCCAGCGCCCGCTGGGCGGTGTGGGCGCGGGCGGAGCCGGCCGCGGCCGGCGGGGTGCCGATGACGACGACGCGGCCGCTGCGCAGCAGGCGGCCGACCGCCGGGTAGAAGAAGCGCTGCAGCTCGACCAGCTCGGTCGAGTCGGCGACTCCGGTGGCGTCGAAGACCAGCGCCTTCGCCTTGCCCTCGGTCCCAGCCCGTTCGGCTTTGATCGAGTCGAGGAAGCCCGGCAGGTACTTGTCGAGGCGCCCGCCGGGGGCGGCGCCGGTGAGGACAGGTCCGGAGACGACCGGCGCCCCCTCCTTGTAGCGGTCGAGGCTGACCGGCTGCGGCAGCCCCAGCTGCTTGGCGACCGTCGAGACGACGGGCGCGTTGACGAGTTGCGAGTAACGGTCGCTCATGAAACCCTCCATTCGGGTCCCAATCGACCCGGATTCGAATAACCGGAAGTCACCGTGTCGCTTGGGACCCTCATGACTCCGGCCCTTCCAGGATTGCGACGACGCCCTGGCCGCCGGCGGCGCAGATGCTGATCACGCCGCGGCCCTTGCCGTCTTCGTGCAACTGCTTGGCGAGGCCGGCGACGATGCGGCCGCCGGTCGCCGCGAACGGGTGGGCGGCGGCCAGCGAGCCGCCGTTGACGTTGAGCTTCTTGCGGTCGATCTTGCCCAGCGGTTTGTCCCGCCCGAGCTTCTCCTTGCAGAAGTCCGCGTCCTCCCAGGCCTTCAGCGTGCAGAGCACCTGCGCGGCGAAGGCCTCGTGGATCTCGTAGTAGTCGAAGTCCTGCAGTTTCAGGCCGGCGCGGTCGAGCATCGTCGGCATCGCGTAGGCGGGCGCCATCAGCAGCCCTTCGCGCTTGTGGACATGGTCGACGGCAGCGGTCTGGCCCTCGCTGATGTAGGCGAGGATCGGCAGGCCGCGCTCTTTCGCCCACTCCTCCGAAGCCAGCAGGGTTGCCGAGGCGCCATCGCTGAGCGGGGTCGAGTTGGCCGCGGTCATCGTCCCCTCGGGGCCGCCGAAGACCGGCTTCAGCTTCGCCAGCTTCTCGAGGCCGGAGCCCGGGCGCAGGTTCTGGTCGCGCTCGAGGCCCAGGTACGGCGTGATCAGGTCATCGAGGAAGCCGCGCTCGTAGGCGGCGGCGAGGTTCTCGTGGCTGGCCAGGGTCAGCTCGTCCTGCTCGGTCCGGCCGATCTCCCATTCGGTCGCCATGATCGCGCAGTGCTCGCCCATCGAGAGGCCG
>DASYJK010000084.1:0-25025 GCA_035996525.1 Solirubrobacterales bacterium | reverse complement strand
GTCGCCGACCGCATCCGCCGCGACCTCGCCGCTCGCGAGGATGTGATCGTGAAGGTCAAGCATCGCGACGTGGATCTGGACTAAGCGGGTCCGGGAAGCCTCGCCCTCACAACAGCGGGAGGTTCGGTTGAGGCTTCCCGGACCCGCTTCTGCCTAGACTCCTCGTCCCTTGGCTGAGCCGGTCATATCTATCCGCGGGTTGCGCAAGAGCTATGGGGAGGCTGAGGCGGTGCGGGGCATCGATCTCGAGGTGATGCCCGGAGAGGTCTTCGCCTTCCTCGGGCCCAATGGGGCCGGGAAGACGACCACGGTCGAGATCCTCGAGGGCTACCGCAAGCGCGGCGGCGGCGAGATCGAGGTGCTGGGCGAGGATCCCGAGCGGGCCGGGCGCGAGTGGCGCCAGCGGATCGGCATCGTCCTCCAGAGCGGCCGCCTCGACCCGTATCTGACGGTGCGAGAGTCATTGGGCCTCTACGCCGGCTACTTCCGCGCCCCGCGGCCGGTCGACGAGGTGATCGAGCTGGTCGGACTGGGGGAGAAGGCGGAGGCGCGGGCGAGCAAGCTCTCCGGCGGCCAGCAGCGCCGGCTCGACGTCGGCATGGCGCTGATCGGCGACCCCGAGCTGCTCTTCCTCGACGAGCCGACGACCGGCTTCGACCCGACCGCCCGCCGCCAGTTCTGGGACGTGATCGCCGGCCTGCGCGACCTCGGCAAGACGGTCTTCCTCACGACCCATTACATGGAGGAGGCGCAGCGGCTGGCCGACCGGGTGACGATCATCGCCGCTGGGGAGATCGTCGCCCGCGGCACCCCGGAGGACCTCGGCGACCGCGAAAACCAGCCGGCGACGATCCACTACCGCGACGGCGGCGAGGAGGTCAGGGTCGAGACCACGACCCTGGTCGAGACCCTGCACGAGCTGACCGGGGCGGCGCTGGCGCGGGGCGAGGACCTGGAGGGACTGGAAGTGACGCGGCCGACGCTCGAGGACGTCTACCTGGAGCTGACCGCGGACCCGGAGGCGGCCGAGTGAGCGGGCTGGCGCTGGTCGGGCACCAGTTCCGCTACGACCAGAAGGCCTTCTGGCGCAATCCCGCCTCGGTCTTCTTCACGGTGATGTTCCCGGTCGTCCTGCTGCTGATCTTCGCCACCGTCTTCGGCAGCCAGACCGTCGACGTCCGCGGCGGGATCAAGACCACGACCTACTACGTGCCGGCGATCATCACCCTCTCGGTGATCTCGGCGACGATGCAGAGCCTGGCGATGTCGCTGGTGATCGCCCGCGAGGACTGCCGGCTGAAGCGCAGCCGGGGCACGCCGATGCCGCCCTGGGTCTTCATCGCCGGCCGCGTCGGCAACTCGATCGTGGTGGCGCTGATGATGCTGGCGCTGCTGGCCGCGATCGGCCGCGTCCTCTACGGAGTCGAGATCCCCTGGGACCGCCTGCCCGCGATCGTCGTCACCCTGGTGATCGGCGCCGCCGCCTTCTGCTGCCTCGGCATCGCCCTCACCGCCGCGATCCCCTCCCAGGACGCCGCCGCCCCGATCGTCAACGCGCTGCTGCTGCCGCTCTACTTCCTCTCCGGCGTCTTCATCCCCGACGACCAGTTGCCCAACGGCGTCATCCATTTCGCCGACATCTTTCCGATCCGCCACTTCTTCGAGGCCTTCTTCGACGCCTACGTGCCGGCCAACGGCGGTGGTGGCGCCGCGGTCTCCTGGGACAACCTGGCGATCGTCGCGATCTGGGGTGTGGTCGGTCTCCTGCTGGCGGTCCGGTTCTTCCGCTGGACCCCGCGCAACGGCTAGTCAGACGACTTTCCGGGATTCCCGTCTATAGCCTCCGGGCCGATGCTTCACCACGTCCTCCTGGAGGTCTCCGACCTCGACCGCGCCGCCGCGTTCTACGACTCGCTGCTGGCGCCGCTCGGCTGGCGGCGCCATTTCGAGGAGGACAAGACGATCGGCTGGGGCATCGCCAAGCCGGTCTTCTTCATCGCCGCCCACCACGAGCCCCAGCCCGGCTTCGGGCTGCTCAGCTTCTCCGGTCTCGGCATCGTCGCCGTCAAGGCCGCCTGGGAAAACGGGATGAAGGCGGGCGGCGTCAACGTCAGCGACCCCGGCGAGCAGCGCTCGCACGGGTCGGGCTCGTACTCCGCCTTCCTCAAGGACCCGGACGGGTACGAGATCGAGATCACCATCGGGTCCGACTAGGCCGACCCCGTAGGATCGGCTCCACCAAGCGAATTCAGGAGGCATGACTGCATGGCTGTGAAGGTCGGCATCAACGGTTTCGGACGTATCGGTCGCAACGTCTTCCGCGCCGCCCACGCGGCTGGGGCGGACATCGAGTTCGTCGCCGTCAACGATCTCACCGATCCTGGCACGCTCGCCAACCTGCTCAAGTACGACTCGATCCTCGGTCGCTTCCCGGCTGAGGTGACGCTCAGCGGCGAGACCATCTCGGTCGGCGGCACGCCGCTGAAGGTGCTCTCCGAGCGCGACCCGGCGGCGCTCCCCTGGGGTGATCTCGGGGTCGACGTGGTGATCGAGTCGACCGGCTTCTTCACCGCCCGCGCCGACGCCGCCAAGCACCTCGAGGCCGGCGCCAAGAAGGTCATCATCTCCGCCCCGGCCAAGGAGCCGGACGTGACCGTCGCCCTCGGGGTCAACTTCGACGACGCCTACGACCCCGCCGCCCACGACATCATCTCCAACGCCTCCTGCACGACCAACTGCCTGGCGCCGCTGGCCAAGGTGCTGCACGAGGCCTTCGGGATCGAGCAGGGCCTGATGACCACGATCCACGCCTACACCGCCGACCAGCGCCTGCAGGACATGCCGCACTCCGACCCGCGCCGCTCGCGGGCGGCGGCGCTGAACCTGATCCCGACCACGACCGGGGCCGCGAAGGCGGTCGGCCTGGTCCTGCCGGAGCTGAACGGGAAGCTGAACGGCTTCTCGATGCGGGCGCCGGTCCCGACCGGCTCCGCCGTCGACCTCGTTTTCACCACCGCGAACCCGGTCGAGGTCGACCAGGTCAACGCCGCCCTCAAGGCCGCCGCCGAGGGCCCGATGAAGGGGATTCTCGACTACACCGAGGACCCGATCGTCTCCTCCGACATCGTCGGCGACCCGCACTCCTCGATCGTCGACGGCGGCTGCACGATGACCATCGGCGATGGCCGCATGGTCAAGACGATCGCCTGGTACGACAACGAGTGGGGCTACTCGAACCGCTGCGTCGAGCTGGCCGGCAAGGTCCTGGCGGGCTCCTGAGCGCCGCCGGGTCGCGGTCGTGAGCTTCTCCAAGGCAAGCGTCCGCGAAGCCGACGTCGCCGGCCGGCGGGTCCTCGTCCGGGTCGACTTCAACGTGCCGCTGGACGGTGGCGAGGTTGCCGACGACATGCGGATCCGGGCGGCGCTGCCGACGATCGAACTGCTGCGCGAGCGCGGTGCGGCGCTGGTCCTGGCCGCCCACCTCGGTCGGCCCCAGGGCGAGCCCGACCCGGCGCTCTCGCTGGCGCCGGTGGCGAAGCGGCTCGGCGAGCTGCTGGGGATAGAGGTGCTGCAGGCCTCGTCCGTGGTCGGCGACGGCATCGACCTCCACTGCGGCGCGCTCGGCCCCGGCGACGTGATGCTGCTGGAGAACACCCGCTTCGAGCCGGGGGAGACCGAGAACGACCCGAAGCTGGCCGAAGCGCTGGCCCAGCTCGGGGACCTTTATGTGAACGACGCCTTCGGCGCCGCCCACCGCGCCCACGCCAGCACCGAGGGCGTCGCCCACCAGCTGCCGGGTTACGCCGGGCTGCTGCTGGAGCGCGAGCTGACCGAGCTCGGTGCTGTGGTCGAGTCGCCCCGGCACCCGCTGGTCGTCGTCCTCGGCGGCTCCAAGGTCTCCGACAAGATCGGCGTGATCGACCGCTTCCTCGAGATCGCCGATCAGATCCTGATCGGCGGCGCCATGTGCTTTAGCTTCTTCCGCGCCCAGGGGATCGGCACCGGCGACTCGCTGGTCGAGGAGAAGGGCATCGAGCTGGCCGCGGCGGCCCTGGAGCGGGCGAAGGACTCCGACTGCGAGCTGATGTTGCCGGTCGACCTCGTGCTCGGTAAGAGCTTCGACGCCGCCACCGAGCGCCGCGAGAGCGAAGGTGTCGAGGTCCCCGATGGCTGGATGGGGCTCGACATCGGCCCGCGCACGGCCGCGCGCTACGCCGAGGCGGTGGCCGCCGCCGGCACCGTGCTCTGGAACGGGCCGATGGGCGCCTTTGAGATGGAGCCGTTTGCGGCCGGCACCCGGACCGTCGCCGAGGCGGTCGCCGCGGCGCCGGGCACGACCGTGATCGGCGGCGGCGACTCGGTCGCGGCGCTGCGCAAGTTCGGCCTCGACGACCGGGTCGACTGGCTCTCGACCGGCGGCGGCGCATCCCTGGAGCTGCTCGAGGGTAGGAAGCTGCCGGGGGTCGAGGCCCTACTGGACAAGGACACCCCGATCGAGGAGCGCACCGATGCCTGAGCGCACGCCGTACATCGCCGCCAACTGGAAGATGAACAAGACCGTCGCCGAGGCGGCCGAGTTCGTCGACGCGCTGCTGCCGCGAATCGCCGCGACCCAGGCCGACGTTGTCATCTGCCCGCCGTTCACGGCCCTGCACGAGGTGGTCCAGCGCCGCTACGGCACCGCCGTCAAAGTCGCCGCCCAGAACATGCACGAGGCCGAGTCGGGTGCCTTCACCGGCGAGGTCTCGGCCCCGATGCTGGTCGAGCTCGACGTCGAGGCGGTCGTGCTCGGCCACTCCGAGCGGCGCCAGCTCTTCGGCGAGACCGACGGGGCGCTGGCCCGCAAGGTGGCGAAGGCGCTCGCCTACGAGCTCGAGCCGATCCTCTGCGTCGGCGAGAGCGAGGCCGCGCGCGACGCCGGCGAGACCGAGGAAGTTCTGGAGCGCCAGCTGCAGGCCGACCTGGCCGGGGTCGAGTCCGGCGACCTCGCCCGGGTGGTCGTCGCCTACGAGCCGATCTGGGCGATCGGCACCGGTCGCACCGCCACCCCCGAGCAGGCTCAGGAGGCCTGCGCCTTCATCCGCGACGTCCTGCGCATGCGCGGCGCCGCGGCCGACGAGGCGCGGATCCTCTACGGCGGCTCGATGAAGCCCGCCAACGCGGCTGAGCTGCTCGCCCTGCCCGACGTCGACGGCGGCCTGATCGGCGGCGCCGGCCTCGACCCGGAGGACTTCGCGGCGATCGTCGAGGCGGCCGGGTGACACTCGTCCCGTCGCTGGCGCTGGTCATCCTCGACGGCTGGGGGCTGGCCGAGCCCGGCCCCGGCAACGCGATCTCGCTGGCCAGGACGCCCGTCTTCGACAGTCTCTGGGAGCGCTACCCACACACCCAGCTCTCGGCCCAGGGCCGCGATGTCGGCCTGCCGCCCGGCCAGATGGGCAACTCCGAGGTCGGCCACCTCAACCTCGGCGCCGGGGCGATCGTCAAGCAGGACCTGGCCAGGATCGACGACGCCGTCGCCGACGGCAGCTTCTTCGAGAACGAGGCGCTGCTGGCGGCATGTGAGAAGGCGCGCTCCAGCCCCCGCGGGCGCCTGCACCTGCTCGGCCTCGTCTCCGACGGCGGCGTCCACTCCGGCTGGGAGCACATCGAGGCCTGCATCGAGCTGGCCTCGCAGGAGGGCGTGCCCGACGTCGTCTTCCACGCCTTCACCGACGGCCGCGACACGCTGCCGCACGGCGGCCGCGGCTATCTCGGCGAGCTCGAGCGCTGGCTGCGCCAGGCCGGGCGCGTCGCCACCGTCAGCGGCCGCTACTACGCGATGGACCGCGACACCCGCTGGGAGCGGGTCAAGCTCGCCTACGACGCGATCGTCCACGCCCGCGGCCAGCACGCCGACAATGCCGCCGCCGCGATCGAGGCCTCCTACGAGGCCGACCTCACCGACGAGTTCGTGCTGCCGACCGTGATCGGCGACTACGACGGCGCCGCCGCCGGCGACGTCGCGATCTTCGTCAACTTCCGTCCCGACCGCGCCCGCGAGCTGACCCGCGCCCTGTCCGAGCCCGGCTTCGAGGAGTTCCCGCGCGGCGGCAGCCCGGCCCTCGACCTGACCACGATGACCTCCTACCGCAAGGGCTGGCCCTATCCGGTCGCCTTTCCGGAGGAGCGGCCGCGGACGACCCTGGCCGAGACGATCTCCAAGGCCGGCGGCCGCCAGCTGCACGTCGCCGAGACCGAGAAGTACGCCCACGTCACCTACTTCTTCAACGGCGGTCAGGAGAAGGAGCTGGAGGGGGAGGAGCACCTCCTGGTCGAATCGCCGCGCGACGTCCCGACCTACGACCACAAGCCGGAGATGAGCGCGCGGGCGGCGGCCGACACCTTCGTCGAGCACTGGGGGGTCGGCGAGTACCGCTTCGGGATCATCAACTTCGCCAATCCCGACATGGTCGGCCACACCGGCGTGATCCCGGCGGCGGTGGCGGCGGTCGAGGCGGTCGACGCCTGCCTCGGCGAGGTCGTCGCCGCGGTCGAGGCCCGAGGCGGCGCCTGCATCGTCACCGCCGACCACGGCAACTGCGACCACATGCTCGAGCCCGACGGCTCGCCCAATACCGCCCACTCGCTCAACCCGGTGCCGCTGATCGTCACTCAGGAGGGGCTGGAGCTGCGCGACGGCGGCATCCTCGCCGACGTCGCCCCGACCGCCCTGGGCCTGCTCGGCATCCCCCAGCCGGAGCCGATGACCGGCAAGACGCTCGTCGTCGCTCGCTGAGTTGAGCCGGGCGTGGGCGGCCTAACTCAGCAACCGTCATGAGAAGCGACGCGAACAGGCTGCGGTTCGAGATCGGAGCCAGGGACGGGACCGCCCGGGCCGGGGTCATCCACACCGCGCACGGGCCGATCGAGACGCCGGCCTTCATCCCGCTGGCGACGAAGGGGTCGGTGCGGGGGCTGGAAGGGCGCGAGGTCGCCGGCCTCGGCTACCAGCTGATCCTCGGCAACACCTACCACCTGTTCGTCTCGCCTGGCCCGGAGCGGATCGCCGCTGCCGGCGGGCTGCACGGGTTCATGGGTTGGGAGCGGGCGCTGATCACCGACTCCGGCGGCTTCCAGGTCTTCTCGCTCGCCCATGGCGGCGTCGCCAACGAGGTCAAGGGCAGTGGCCGCTCCGGCGGCGAGCACGGCTCCAAGGTCGAGATCACCGAGGAGGGCGCGCGCTTCCGGTCCTACCGCGACGGCTCCGAGCTGTTCATCTCGCCCGAGGTCTCGATGCGGGTGCAGGCGGCGCTCGGCTCCGACATCGCCCTCGTCTTCGACGAGTGCACGCCGTTCCACGCCGACCGCGAGTACACCGCCCGCTCGACCGAGCGCACCCACCGCTGGCTCGACCGCTGCCTCGAGTGGCACCAGAGCGAGGGCCCCGAGCGCCAGGCCGTCTTCGGCATCGTCCAGGGCGGCGTCCACGAGGACCTGCGGCGCGAATCGGCGGCGGCGATCGCGGCCGCCGGCGTCGACGGGATCGCGATCGGCGGCACCCTCGGCCGCGACAAGGAGGAGATGGGAGCGGTGCTGGCGATGACGGCGCCACTGCTGCCGGAGGCGGCGCCCAAGCACCTGCTCGGGATCGGCGAGGTCGACGACCTGCTCGGTGGCATCGCCCTCGGCCTCGACGTCTTCGACTGCGCCGTCCCCACCCGCCTTGCCCGCCACGGCGTCGCCCTCGCCCCGGTTCCGGAGAAGCGCTTCCGCCTCGACCTGCGCAAGGGGGGATGGGCCGGCAACCGCGAGCCGCTCGTCGACGGCTGCCCCTGCCCCGCCTGTCAGCACCACGACCGCGACTACGTCAGCTACCTCTCCCGGGCGGAGGAACTGACCGCGGTCCGCCTCATCGTCCTCCACAACCTCACCTACATGCGCGAGCTGACCCGCCACGCCCGCGCCGCGATCGAAGCCGGTGAATTCGACAAATACCGGGCGGCTGTACTCGCAGGGAGATCGCCCTGGGATGCGCGCAGATAACTGACGAAGGCCGTCGCAGAAAGAGGGAGAGGACACCCTCTTCACTTAACTTGCTCGGCTGGGTCGAGCGGCGGCAGTCCTAGGGCCGGACCGACCGAGAAGTACAAGACGTTACGAGGGTGTCCTCTCCCTCTTCACCGGCGGCTATTCGGTGTTCTTTTTGACGGCTTCCTTCAATTCTTCGACTACCTTGTCGACGCTTTCGCCGGCGATCTTGGTTACCTTGACTCCCGCCGCTTGGTCCGTCGCATAGATGACTGCCCCGGCGACGGCGGCGGCTACGAGAACCAGGGCGACCAGGGCGAGGACGAAGCGGACGAAGCGGGAGAAGCCGGAGCGGGTCTTCTGGCGTGGGGCGCCGACGCGTGCCGGCGGTGGTGCCGCCGGGGGCGGCTGCGGGGCGCGGGCATCCGGGCGCCGCGTCTGCGACTGGGCCGGGCGGTACTCGGTCTGGGCGGTGCGGTCGAGGTGGCGGGTGGCGGCGGTGTCGCCGCCGAGCACCCGGGTCGGGGTCGCCCCCTCGGGCACGCTGACGTCCTCGCCTTCGAGCCCCAGCCGCAGCCCGCTCGCGAGCTCGTCGGCGCTGGCATAGCGCCGGTTCGGGTCGCCCTCGAGAGCCCGCAGGACGGCGCCGCCGAGGGTCTCCGGCACGTCCTCGTTGTAGGTGCTCGGCGGCAGCGGCGACTCGTTCTGCTGGCGCACTGCCAGCTCGGCCAGCGAGGAGCCCTCGTAGGGGAGGCGGCCGGTGAGGAACTGGTAGATGACGACGCCGAGCGCGTAGACGTCGGTCGCCGGCGTCGCCTCCTCGCCGCGGACCTGCTCGGGGGCTAGATAGGCGGCGGTGCCGACGACCGAGCCGACCTGGGTGATCCGGGTCTGCTCCATCGCCCGGGCGATGCCGAAGTCGGTCAGCTTGACCGTCATCTCGCCGCCGCCGACCGGGCCGCCGAAGACCATCAGGTTGCCCGGCTTGACGTCGCGGTGGATGATCCCGCGGCGGTGCGCGTAGTCGAGCCCGGCGCAGGCCTGGACGCCGAGCTCGGCGGCGATCTCGGGGCCGACCGGGCCGTGGCGCTGGAGGATCTGCGCCCCGGAGCGCCCCTCGACGTACTCCATGACGATGTAGTGGCGGCCGTCGTCGACGCCGGTGTCGTAGACCTGGACGATGTTCGGGTGGATCAGCTTCGCCACCGCGAGCGCCTCGCGGCGGAAGCGGGCGACGAAGCGCTCGTCGTCGGAGAGGTGCTCGGCGAGGATCTTCACGGCGACGGTGCGCTCGAGGATCAGGTCGGTTGCCTTGTAGACGTTCGACATCCCCCCGGAGCCGAGCTTTTCGCCGGTCTCGTAGCGGCCGGAAAGGCTTCCCGCCTCCATCATTCGCTCCCCGCCGGAGCGGCCGGGCCGACGCCGCCGGCCGAGGTGCCACCGGTTTCTTCCACCGGAGGCACTTCGGCTTCTTCCTCTTTTTCGTGGCCTTTGGCTTTGCCTTCGGCCTGCGGCGGCAGGGTGGTTTCCGCTTCCGTTTCTTCCGACGCTTCCTTTTCGGCCTTGTCCGGCTTCACGGCCTTGTCCGGCTTTTCCTTCGGCTCTTCTTCTTCCAGCTCTTCGGCCGGTTCCACCGCGGGCACGGTTTCTTCGGGTTCGGCTTCTTCGCAGCCGGCGACGACTTCGTTCAGCCTGGTCGCGCCTTCGCGCAGCGCCTGCTTCAGCTTCTCGTCGACCCCGCCCAGCTCTTCGATCTGGGAGCTGACCGCCTGGGCCGCGTCTTCGGCGCCGACGCAGTCGCCCGCGGTCGCCAGCTCCTTCACCTGGTCGAGGTTGGAGGTGATTTCACTCGCGGTGCCCCCCGGCAGCAGGTCGGCACTGCCGCTGTCGCCGCAGGCGGATAGTCCCAGCGCGGCGAGGCCGAGCAGGGCAAGGGCGAGCAGGGATGCGCTCAGGCGGGCCATGAATCGAGTCTAGACAACGTTCTCGGAGCTGTATTTGCCTGCATTTGGGGATCAGCGTCCGACGCCGAGGCGTTCGGCCAGCTGGCTCGGCAGGCCGGCCGCGAGGATCGTCTCCGCCGCGGTGGCGAGGTCGTAGGGGACGCGGTGGAAGTGGGCGGTCCAGGCGTCGGTGTCGAGTTCCATCCAGGCGGCACGGGGGTCGCCGTCACGGGGCTGGCCGACGCTGCCGGGGTTGAGCAGCCAGGTGCCGCTCTCGATCGCCAGACCGGCGCCGTCGCCCGCCTGGGCGCCCTGGGCGTCGCCGCGGCCGCCGCCGTTGGCACGGGTGAAGAAGAGCGAGATGTGGGAGTGGCCGATCAACCCGACCCGCTGCGCCTGCGCTTCCATCCCCACTTCGGCCTGGTCGATCGAGAGCACGTACTCCCAGATCGGGTCGCTGGGGGAGGCATGGAAGAGGCCGACGCCGTCGCGCTCGGCTGCCGGCGAGAGCCCGCGGAGGAAGCCCAGGGTCGCCGGGCTGGCGTTGTCCCGGGTCCACTCGACGGCCGCCGCGGCGGTCTCCGAGAAGGTCGAGATGTCGAGCTCGCCGAGCACCGCGAGGTCGTGGTTGCCGGCCAGGCAGACGGCGCCGCGCCGCTGGATCAGGTCGGCGCAGGCGTCGGGCTGGGCGCCGTAGCCGACGACGTCGCCGAGGCACCAGACCTCGTCGACGCCGGCCGCGTCGATCGCCTCGAAGACGGCCTCGAGGGCCGGCTGGTTGGAGTGAACATCGCTGATCACGGCCGCAAGCAAGCGGCCAGCGTACCCTGGGCCGGGCGCGGTCCATACGATTGGCAGGTGACCGCCACCGATTCGATCGCCGAGCTGCGCGGCGCCGTCGACCAGGCCGCCCGGGCCCTGCGCGACGGCGAGCGCACCGAGCCGGCCCCCTCGCTCGACCGACCGCCGAAGCCGGAGCTGGGCGATTACAGCTCCAACGCGGCGATGCTGCTGGCGGGACCGCTGGGCGACAACCCGCGCGCCGTCGCCGCCCGCCTGCAGACGGAGCTGGAGCGGCAGCTGGGCGACTCCGGCAGCCTCGAGCGGATCGAGGTCGCCGGTCCCGGCTTCGTCAACCTCTTCCTCTCTGACGCCTGGTACCGCCGCGCCCTGGCCTCGCTGGCCGCCGCCGGCGAGGCGCTCGGCCCGGCCCCGACCGCGAGCCCGGAACGGATCCTGGTCGAGTTCCTCTCCGCCAACCCGACCGGGCCGCTGCACGTCGGCGGCGGCCGCCACGCCGCCTACGGCGACGCCCTCGTCCGCCTGCTGGAGGCGGTCGGCCACGAGGTCGAGCGCGAGTACTACGTCAACGACGGCGGTGGCCAGGTCGGCCGCTTCGCCGACTCGATCGCCGCCCGCATGACCGGCGCCGAGCCGCCCGAGGAAGGCTACGAAGGCGAGTACGTCGGCGAGCTCGGCGAGCGGATCGCGGCCGAGGGCATCGACCCCGCCGATCGCGAGGCGGTCGGCCGGCGCGGGATCGAGCTGATGCTGGAGGAGGTGGGGGCGACGCTGGAGCGCTTCGGCGTCCGCTTCGACACCTGGTTCTCCGAGCGCAGCCTCTACGAGCGCGGCGAGGTCGAGTCGGCGCTGGCCGACCTCGACAAGGGCGGGCACACCTACCGCCACGAGGAGGCGCTCTGGCTGCGCACGACCGCCTTCGGCGACGACAAGGACCGGGTCCTGATCCGCTCCAACGGCGAACCGACCTACCTCACCGCCGACGTCGCCTACCACTGGGACAAGCTGCGGCGCGGCTTCGGCCGCCTGATCGACGTGCTCGGCGCCGACCATCACGGCTACGTGGCGCGGATCCGGGCGGCGATCGAGGCGCTCGGCGCCGACCCCGGGGCTTTCGAGGCGCTGATCATGAGCCTCGTCCACATCGTCGAAGCCGGCGAGCGGGCGCAGATGTCGAAGCGCAGCGGCGACTTCGTCTCGCTCGACGAGCTGCTCGACGACATCGGCGTCGACGCGGCGCGCTGGTTCATGCTCTGGCGCAGCCACGAGACCACCGTCGACCTCGATCTCGAGCTGGCCCGCAGTCAGTCCAGCGAGAACCCGGTCTACTACGTCCAGTACGCCCACGCCCGCATCGCCAGCATCCTCCGCAAAGCCGGAGCGGCCGCCGAGGAGGCGGCGGGGGAGGTCGACGGCGAGGCCCGGGCGGCGGCGGTCGAGCCCAGCGAGCGGGCCCTGATCAAACGCCTGCTGGAGTTCCCCGAGGAGGTGCGTGAGTCGGCCGCGCGGCGGGCACCGCACCGGATCTGCGCCTACTCGACCGCGGTCGCCGCCGACTTCCACGCCTTCTACCGCGACTGCCAGGTGGTCGGGGCCGAGGGCGAGGGCGTTGAGCGCTCGCGGCTGGCGCTCTGCCTCTGCACGAAGCGGACGATCGCCGCCGCCCTGGGCCTGCTCGGGATCTCCGCCCCCGAGCGCATGTGATGCCGGGCGGGCGCCGCAAGCTGCCCGTCCTGGCCGAGCTCGGCGGCCCGCCGGTCGCCGGATCGCGGGCCTGGTCGCTTCGGGAGGCCGACCTCGAGGCGCTGGCCAAGCTGCAGCGCGGGCTCGACGACCACCTCGCCCTCCTCGTCGTCGGCGAGGGTGGGCTGGCTGGGGCGATCGCGCTGGCCGCCGCCGCCAGCGCCGCCGGCCGCCGCACCGCCCTGCTCGAGTGCGACCTGGCGCGGCCGCGGGCGGCTGCCGAGCTGGGGCTGAGCGCGGCGCCGGGCCTGCACGAGTACCTGCGCTGGGAGGCGACCGCGGCCGAGATCCTGCAGCCGCTGGTGCTCGCCGGGCCGGCGGCAAAGGGCGCGGCTGAGCCCTTGATCTGCGTCGTCTCCGGGCGCCCGGCGCCCGACCCGACCACCCTGGTCAAGCTCGAGAGCTTCCGCCACGCGCTGGCCAAGCTGCGCGCCGCCTACGAGCTGACCGTGCTGATCGGGCCGCCGCTGGAGGTTGCCCAGGGGCTGTCGGAGCTGGTCGCGGCGGAGGCCGACGCGGTTCTCGCCGCCGCCCCGCGCAAGGGGCTGTCGGGCCAGGGCGGGCGGCTGCTCCGGGCTCAGGTGCGGCGGCTGCCGGCCACGGCACTGGGCGCCATCGCCGTCGGCGCAGAGTGACTGCTCGGGAGTGAGCGCTCAGAGGTCGTAGCGGGCGAGGTCGGCGTCGAGGCGCTCGCTCTCCTCGGCGCTGGGGCCGTCGGCGCGCGCGCCGCCGTCGCCGCTGGGCGGCCCACCGGCGCGGCGCCAGCGCAGCACCCCGATCGCCAACGCGATCACGGCGATCGCGAAGGCGACGATCGGGACCAGGTAGGCGGAGAGGTCGAAGCCCGAGCCCTGGGGCAGCGCCAGCACCTCGGTCCCGTACTCGGCGACCAGCTCGTCCTTGATCTGGTCCTTGCTCTTGCCTTCGGCGACCAGCCGCGAGACGAAAGCTTTCTCGCGCAGCGCCTGTGGCGATTCGGCCAGCTCCAACAGGGTGCCGCAGACGGGGCACATCACTTCCGAGGAGATTTCGCTGAGCGAGGTCTTGGGCGTCGCCGCCTGGGCGCCGAGGGCGCCGACGGCGAGCAGGGCGAGCGCGGCACCCAGCCAGACCGTGAACGTGAGCCGCGGCCTCACGACTGCCCGGCGCCCGGCAGCAGCGGCGCCACTTCGCCGTCGAGGTACTCGTGGTCGACGGGGCCGACGACCAGCAGCCGCACCTTGCCTTCCGGATCGATCAGGTAGTTCTCCGGCACCCCGGTCGTCCCGAAGTCGTGGGCGCTGGCGCCGTCGCCGTCGCGCAGCTGCGGGTAGCTGAGCCCGAAGCGCTTGACGAAGGCGCGACCGTCGCCGCTGAGGTCGCGGGTGTCGATGCCGACGACGGTGAAGCCGGGGCCGCCGTGACGGCGCTGGAACTTCTCCAGCGCCGGCGCCTCCTCGCGACAGGGTCCGCACCAGGAGGCCCAGAAGTTGACCAGCACCCAGCGGCCCCGGTAGTCGGCCAGCGAGCCGTTGCCGCCTCCTTCGAGCTGGGGTAGGGGGGAGACGGGCGCCGCTTCGCCGACGCCGACCCGGGAAGAGCCCTTGCTGAGCAGGCCGAAGGTGAGCAGGCCGACGACGGCGAGCACGGCAAGGACGGCGATGGCGGCGCGGGCGCTCACGGAGCGCAGAGGTTAGAACGCGCTTGTTTCCGGCAGCCGTCTGCCTGGATTTTCACCGTCGTCGTTGGGTTTGCTGGGGATCGGTGGACTGCTCTCCTCATGGCCGGTTGCCGGGACAAATCTTCGTGAGACAAATGCGGAAGGGAGTGTCATCCTCGTATATCGGAGAGAACTCAAGCGAAGGAGAGCGATATGTATGCACGAGTGGCAACGTTCAAGGGCGGCGACGGAGCAAAGGCCGCAGCCGAGATCAGCGCGCGGAACGAGGCCGAGGGTGGACCGCCGCCAGGGCTCCCGGCCAAGAAGCTCCTGATCCTCAACGACGCCGAGGGCAAAAAGGCGCTGGCGATCGCCCTCTTTGAGAGCGAGGAGGACTACCGCCAGGGGGACGGGACGCTGAACTCGATGTCGCCTCCGAGCGGAGACAACAGCATGGGTGAGCGGGCCGCCGTGGAGAAGTTTGAGGTGGTGCTGGAACTGGAGCCCTGAGCCTGACTGAACGTCCTCGCGCTGTTTGACGGCGGCCCAATTTTCACTATAGTGATATATAAGTGAAATGACGGAGGCGGTGGCTACAGGGAAGCGGCAATACCGGATGAAGGTCCGGGCGCAACGCTCCGAGGAGACGGCCGAGCGGATCCGCGAGGTGGCGTTGGAGCGTTTCCTGTCCCGCTCCTACGACGACGTAACGCTGACTGAGGTCGCCGAGGCGGCCGCAGTAACCGTCCCCACCCTGATCGCGCATTTCGGTCGCAAGGAGGACCTGTTCGCGACCGTGGTCGAAGGCTGGGGCAGCCACATGATTGAGTCACGCGACGAGGCGCCGGTCGGCGATCATGCGGGCGCGATCCGCAATCTGCTCGATCACTACGACAGCGAAGGCGACCGCATCCTCCACCTCCTCGCCGAGGAGGATCGGTTCCCGGCCGTCCGCGCGATGACGGACGAGGGGCGGAAATTTCACCGGGAATGGGTCGAGCGGATCTTCGAGCCGAGCCTGAGATCGCTCCTGGGCGCCCGCAGGGAGCAGCTCGTCATCCAGATGATCGTCGCCACCGACCTACTCACCTGGAAGCTGATGCGCCTCGACATGAAACTGTCGCGCCGCCGCACCGAAGCGGCGATCGTGCAAATGGTCGACGCGCTGACCGGAGCCGACTGATGGCACGCGTGCTGGTCTACACCTCCCCCGGCTCGGGACATGTTTACCCGCCGATCGCCACCGCGATCGCTCTGCGGGAGCGCGGACACGATGTCAGCGTGCATGCCGAAAGCGGAAGCGCAGAGGCGATCGATCGGCTCGGTCTCTCCGCCGCGCCAATCGATTCGCGTATCGAGGCGTTACCGCTCGAAGACTGGAGGACGCGCACCTCGATTGGCGCCCTAGTGTCGGCATGTGACACCTTTGCCAAACGGGCGCGCTACGAGGGCCCCTATCTGCGGGCAGCGATCGAGGCGGGGCGTCCAGACCTCATCTGGGTCGACACCAATGCCTGGGGCGCGGCTGTGGTGGCCGAGGCTTCCGGGGTGCCCTGGGCCCACTACATGCCCCATCCACATCCCGGACCGGCCCGCGGCGTTCCGGCCTTTGGACCGGGTTTCGCCCCTTCCACGAGTCGGTTTGCGCGTCTTCGTGACACCACCATGACCGCATTGAAGCCCCTTGCTTTCCGCTCGTTCATGCGCAGCCACACCGCCATCGCGCGGCTCTCGGCCTGCCGGCGCTCAACGGCATCGAAGACCATTATCTGGTTGCCCCACTACTGATCCAGTTCTCGGCGGAGCCATTCGAATATCCGCGCGAGTGGCCGGCGAACGTACGCCTCGTCGGCCCGGCACTCTGGGAGCCACCCGGCCCTGAGCCGGAGTGGCTCGCCGCCGAGGAGCGCCCGATCATCCTGGTCACGGCTTCGACGGAGTTCCAGGACGACGCAAAGTTGATCAGAGGCGCGCTCGAGGCCTTTGCCGACCAGCCCTACGCCATCATCGCCACCAGCGCCGCTCACGATCCGGGTGACTTCGACATCCCGGCCAACGCCAGGGTCGAGCGCCATCTCCCCCATCGGCCGATTTTGCGCCGAGCCGCCGCCGTGATCTCCCACGGGGGCATGGGCACCACCCAGAAGGCGCTTGCGGCGGGCGTGCCCGTGTGCGTGGTCCCGTTCATACGCGACCAGTTCGAGGTGGCGCGCCGGGTCGAGCACTGCGGCGGCGGCACGCTGCTGGCCGCGAGACGACTTCGCCCCGACCGACTGCGTGGCGCGGTCGAGCAAGCGATGGAATGCCGGGTCGGCGCCGAACGCGTCGGAGAGGCATTCGAGCGGGCCGGAGGGGCGGAGGCAGCGGCGTCGGCGCTCGAGGGTCTGCTGGCGCCTGAGCGCAAGGTGGTCGGGGCCAGGCGATGAAGCCGAGGGTCGACGTCGATCTCTACGCGGACAGCGTCGTCGAGGATTCAACGGCCGCGTTCCAAAGGATTCGCGACGCCGGCCCGGTCGTGCGGCTGCCCCGGAACCGGATGTGGGCGATGGGACGGTATGAGGACGTGCGCGCGGCGCTGCGCGACGACAAGCTGTTCACCAGCGATCACGGCGTTGCCGCGAACTCACTCATCAACCTCACCGGGCGCAAGTCCATTCTGTTCAGCAACGGCGAGACGCACGCCATTCGCCGCCAGGTGCAGATGCGATCCCTCACCGCGAAGGCGCTCGCCTCGACCGCCGATCGCCTCGACGCAGAGGCCGACGCGATCGTCAAAGGCCTGGTCGGGGTTGGCGAGTTTGACGCCGTACGGGACTTCTCCAGCGGCCTGCCCGTCAGGGTCGTGGCCGACCTGATCGGCCTCCGTGTCTCCAGCGATCGACTGCTGGACTGGGCGGCGACGGCCTTCGACCAGCTTGGCCCGTTCAACCGTCGCTGGTGGAATGCCGGCCCGAGCTCAATCGGCATGTTCGTCCACATGCTGCGGCTGAATCGTGCGGGTCTTGTCCCCGGAAGCTGGGCCGCGAGCGTGTTCGACGCCGCTGACCGCGGTGAGATCGGCAGGTTCGAAGCACGGATGATGATCATCGACTTCGTCGCCCCCGGCCTGGACACGACGATCCTCGCCAGCACCCACATGCTCTGGCTGCTTGGCCGCAATCCGAAAGCCTGGCAACGCCTCCGCCAGGATCCGGCGCTGATCCCCGCGGCGGTTGTGGAGGCGGTGCGCATCGCCTCTCCGGTCCGCTGCTTCACCCGCCGCGTAAGCCACGACGCCGAGGTCGGCGGCATCAGCCTTCGCCGCGGCGATCGCGTCGCGCTGCTCTTCGGCTCGGCGAACATGGACGCGCCACTACCCAGACCCCACCCGTTTCGACCTTGACCGCTCGCCCGGAGGCAATCTCGGCTGGGGCAACGGACCGCACACCTGCATCGGCATCCACCTCGCGAAGTTGGAGATGCAGGCGCTGCTTCGAGCGCTGGTGGCACACGTCGAGACGATCGAGACAGTCGAGGATCCGCCGCGGATCCGCAACAACACCTTGCAGGGGATCGCGGCCTTGCCTGTTCAATTGGCTTGACTTGCGCCCGACTTTTACGCGATCAATGGCTCAGGACACTGGCGGAGATCAGTCGATCGAGCCGGCTGGCGCAACCCACTGGCTGGTGAAGGTGAGCACGGTCGCGAGGGTGTCGAAGTGGCGGTCGTAATGCAGCACCCCGAATCCCCGCTCCGCTGCCGCTGCGGCGATAAGTGCGTCAGGAACCCTGACCCGGTGGGCGCCGGCGCCGCCGCGCTGGGCCAGCTCGCGCATCGCCCAGGTCGCGGCGTCAGTGACCGAGCGGCTGATCGGCGCCTGGCGAAAGCCAGCCATCGCCACCGCGACGCGCTCGACGGCGTCGCGCTCGGGCGCGTCGAAGATCATCTCCATCGTCACTGGTGGGCAGGCGACCAGTTCACCCGCCTTCACCATCTCGCGCCATTGCGGCGCGACCTCCCTGGTGCCGGCGCGCGCCCAGGCAGAGGTGTCGGCCACCCAGGGGCCCTTGGGCCAGCTCACCGGCCCCAGGCACGCTCGCGGGCGCTCCGCAAGCGCTCGAGGTCAAGACCGGAAGTGCCGTTGGCGGCGCTGAGCGCGAAGTCCACGGCTTTCCTCTCGGCGGCCTCGTCGCCCTCGAAGGCCTCGGCGCCGCGCAGCGCCAACTCCCGCACGATCTTAGAGGTCGGCGTCGAGGGACCCATCGCGGCGCGGCCACGTCTGATCGCGCGATCCAGGGCGGGGTCGCGGGGGACCTGTACACGGTCATTGCGTTGTTTACGTTGGGTGGTCATCGGATAAGTGTACCCGCTGGCGGGTACCAGAGGAAGGGCGTGTTGCCAAAGTTGCTGCCGTTTTTCGACCGATAGAGTGGGAGCTGGTTCCCGCTGTCGGGAGTTCTAGATGCCTCTAAGATGGCTCTGGAATCAGGAATTTCAGCATGCGGACGTAGCTCAGTTGGTAGAGCGCAAGCTTCCCAAGCTTGAGGTCGCGGGTTCGAACCCCGTCGTCCGCTTCTTTTGCCCCCCCGGGTACGGGCAATTAAGGGAAGATCATCCAGATGAGCGGGGTGGCGAGCACGAAGATGAGTGGTTCCGGTTCGATCGCAGACCTGCCCGGCCCACCGGCACTGCCGCTGTTGGGCAACACCCTGCAACTGCTGCCCCTCGCGCGTGCACCTGGTCGGCGAGAGGTGGGTCGACCGCTACGGGCCGATGGTCCGGGTCAAGCTGCCCGGCTCGACCATGGTCCTCGTCGCCGACCTGGAGGCGATCAACGAGATTCTGCGCGATCGCCCCGACGGCTACCGCCGCTGGGTCTCCCAGCGGGAGGTGATCGAAGAAATGGGCCCGAACGGGGTCTTCTCCTCGGAGGGCGACGCTCTGCCGCGACTTCGAGCTGGAGCTCGACGGCTCTGCCGGCCCGGGTTCAGGAGTCCTTCAAGCTGGCGATGGTCCCAGAGGGCCTGCGGGTGAAGCTTCGCCGGCGTGAGCCGGTCCCGGTCGCGGCCTGAAGGCCAGAGCGGGCGCGGTCGGCGTGGGCTAACTGGTAGCGCCGGCCTCTAGGCCGGAGTTCGCGGTCGTCTCGCCGACGCCCGCTACCCGGTAGAAGTGCTCGGTCGCGCCGCGCACCTGGTTCTGCCGGGCGAGCTCGATCAGCTCCGCTTTGGCCAGCTCGGTGACGTGGTAGTTGGTATTGCTGAGCGGGATCTGCAGCTCCTGGCTGAGCTCGCTGGGGGAGAGGGTGCGGCCTCCGTCCATGCCGAGGATTTCCATGACCGAGATCCGCAGCGGGTGCGCGGTGGCCCGCGCCAGATGCTCCCAGTCGACAGGCAGGGAGCGATATCCGTTGCCGTTGCCATGGCTGGCGGCGGCACCGTGGCCATTTGAGGAGTTTCCGTTGGGCTGGTTCATGGGCGGAGACAATACCAAAAATTATTGATTTGCGTCATCAAAATCGGGTACAGTCGCCTCGGGATGACTCGACGGAGGGGAATACGGATGAATCGCAGGTTGTGGATCACTGGTGCACTGGTCGCCGCGCTGGCAACGCTTGGATTGGGATCGATGCCGGCGGCGGCGGTCGCCGCCACCGGCGACGTGATCGCGCCGCAGCACCCGCCCCTCTACACGCCGGAAGACGGCTGGCAGGCGGGTACCTGCAAGGAAGAACCGCCCGAAAGCCCCGATGTCTGCTCGGTGGCCACCAAAGACCAGTTCTTCGAAACCGCGGCCGCCCACCCGAACTGGGGCTTCACCCAGTTCATCGTCAAGCACACGACCGAAACGGTCGGGCCGCTGACCTTTGAAAAACCGGTGGGCGAACTGAAAACCGTCCGCGTCGACCTGCCGGTCGGGCTCAGCGTCAACCCCGGCGCGACCGCGCGCTGCCCGCTGGCGACCTTCGAAGCCGGCGCCGGAGGCTGCCCGCCCGGCTCTCAGGTCGGCGAAAGCGCGGTGACCGCCTCGGCGCCGCCGCTCGGGCTGCCGACCCCGCCGGTCCCCGGCGTCACCAAAGTCCCCGTCTACAACGTGATCCCCCCGGACGGGCAGCCGGCCCGCTTCGGGCTCGAACTGGTCGGCAACGAAGTCTTCCTCCAGGCCGACGTCGCCTGGGCCAGCGACTTCCACGAGGGCTTCACTATCGAGGTCCCCAAAGCACTGCCAGCGGTGATCGAAGGGCTGATCCTTAAAAATCGCCTGGTCTTCAACGGTCGTGCCGGCGACGGCACCTTCATCACCACTCCCAGCACCTGTCTCGGAGAGTCGACGCCGGGGCCCTCCGGGAGCCTCTATTCCACCTACCTGCTCGCCGGCTCCTATGAGGAAGCGGCGACGGCGGGCTACCAGTTCCCGCAGAGTGCGGAGCCCGCCTTCGAGTCGCCGATCCCTCCGGGGACCTCGCCGAAAAGCTGCAACACGATTCCCTATCAGCCAGCGCTCGCGGTCGACCCCGGCACGGCGCTAACCGACTCGCCCGCCGGAGCCACGGTCGGCGTCGATGTCCCCCACATCCTCGGCGGCGGCAAACAGGACAGCTCCGACACCCGCACCGCCACCGCCTCGCTGCCGGTCGGGATGGGCCTCAACCCCTCCGCCGCCACCGGCCTGCAGACCTGCACCGACGCGCAGTTCCGCCAGCACAGCGCCGCCGCCGGCACCGACTGCCCGGCCGCGTCGAAAGTCGGCACGGTGACGATCGAATCGCCGCCCCTGCCCGAAGGCGCGCTGACCGGCAACGTCTACGTCGGCCAGCAGCTCAGCCGCGACCCGGCCTCGGGCCAGGAGTACCGGATCTTCGTCGACGCCGAGTCGGCCCGCTACGGGATCACCGTGCGCCTGCTCGGCAACGTCAGCGCCGATCCCCGCAGCGGCCAGCTGACGACGACCTTCACCGACAACCCGCAGGTCCCGTTCACCGCCTTCAAGCTCAGCTTCGACGCCGGCCCGCGCGCCGTCCTCAGCAGCCCGCCGGTCTGCTCCAGCAGCGCCACCTCGCGACTGACCCCGTGGTCGGGCAACGCTCCCGCCACCCCGGCGGGCCCGGTCGTGCTGACCAGCGCTCCCGGCGGCGGCCCCTGCGCGAAGGCGCTGGCCGAACGCCCCTTCGCGCCCGCCTTCGCGGCCAAGCCGAAGAGCACCAAGGCCGGTGCCTTCAGCCCGCTCTCGCTCCACATCGCCGGCGGCGACGGCCAGCAGGAGCTCAAAGGCGTCGACATCACCCTCGCCCCGGGGATGACCGGCAAGCTGGCCGGCATTCCCTACTGCCCGGCGGCGGCGCTGGCCGCCGCCGGCGCCAGCGGCGGAGCGGCGCAGCGCGCCAGCTCCAGCTGTCCCGCCAAGAGCCTCGTCGGCTCCGCCGCGATCGCCGCCGGCACCGGGCCCGCGCCCTTCCACATCAGCGACGGCAAGGTCTTCCTCTCAGGCCCCTACCACGGGGCTCCTCTCTCCCTGGCAGTCGTCACCCCCGCCACGGCCGGGCCCTTTGACCTGGGCACGGTCGTGGTGAGGGCGGCGCTGTTCGTCGACCCGGTGACGGCGCAGATCCACGCCGTCTCCGACCCGATCCCGAACGTCTTCGGCGGCGCCCAGCTCAGCATCCGCTCGATCGACGTCAACGTCGATCGCAAGGACTTCACGCTCAACCCGACCAGCTGCGGCCCCTTGGCCACTGCCGGCGTCCTCAATGGCGGCGGCGCCGACCCGGCCACCCCGGCCGCGTTCTCCGCCTTCCCGGTCAGCACTCCCTTCCAGACCAGCGACTGCGGCGCCCTCGGTTTCCGGCCGAAGCTGTTCACGCGGCTCTACGGGGGGAGGAAGACGACCAAGCGCTCCCAGCACCCGAAATTCCGCGCCGTCCTCGTCGCCCGCGACGGCGACGCCAACATCGCCCGTGCCGCGCTCACCCTGCCGCACTCCCAGTTCCTCGACCAGTCGCACATCCGCACGATCTGCACCCGGGTCCAGCTGGCCGCGCACGGCTGCCCGGCCGCCTCCATATATGGATACGCGCGGGCGCGGACGCCGCTGCTCGACGACGAACTGGCCGGGCCGGTCTACCTCGTCTCCTCCAGCCACGAACTGCCGGACCTGCTGGCCGACCTGCGCGGCCAGGTCGACGTGCAGCTGCACGGGGTGATCAGCGCCGCCAAGGCACGGATCAAGACCGTCTTCAGCCCGGTGCCCGACGTCCCGGTCAGCAAGTTCACGCTGACGATGAAGGGAGGCAAGCGCGGCCTCCTGGTCAACTCACGCGATCTCTGCGCGAAACCGTCTTTCTCGTTCATGAACTTCAAAGCCCAGAACGGGAAGCAGCTGAAGAAGAAGAAATTGCCGCTGCGAGTGCCGGCCTGTGACGGCGGGGGCAAGGGCAAAAAGGGCTGATTGACCGGTCCGCCGAGCGGGTATGGCCATTGGCAGGGGCTTCCTCCGGGCGGGGGCGGCTTGGCAAGGAAACCAAAGGAGAACCGAACCGATGAGCAAGCGGGCAGCGACTCTGAGCGCGACCAGTGCGGCGTTTTTCGTCCTGATCCTGGCCGCGATGGCTCCGGCGGCCGGGGCTGCCTTCGGCGTCTCCAAGTGGGAAGCGGGCACCTGCGCCTCCGATGCTCCGAAATGCACCTACTCCAGCCCCGACGCCCAGTTCTTCACCCAGGCCGCCGGCCATCCGCCCACCGGTCTCACCGACTTCGCGATGAACGTCGCCGGCGGCCCGCCGCCTGCCGGTGGTGCCCCCGAAGGCATGATCAAGGACGCCCGGGTCGATCTGCCGGAGGGGCTCAACGTCGACCCCCAGGCCGTGCCCCAGTGCTCGAAAGAGAGCTTCGAAGCGAACACGCTCAACTGCGCCGCCAGTCAGGTCGGGATCAGCGAAGTCACCTCCGAGGTGCTCGGGCTCCCGGTCGGGCCGCTGCCCTTCCCCGTCTACAACCTCGATCCGCCGCAGGGGGTACCTGCCCTGTTCGGCTTCTCGGTCGGGCTGCCGGGGATCCCGATCGCCAACGTCTACCTGGTCGCCGACGTCGCCTGGGACAGCGACTACCACGAGGGCTTCACGATCAGCGACATCCCGACGACCTTGCCGCTGGTCGAGAACCGGCTCGTCTTCGACGGCACCAAAGGGGGCACCTTCCTGACCATGGGCAGCCAGTGCAACGCGCCCTCGACGACCACGCTCAAGGTCGACTCCTACGAAAACCCGGGTGCCTTCCAGACCTACTCGACGAAGCCGGCCGGTCCGGGTCGCCCGGTCAACAGCGACGGCTGCAAGGCGGTCCCGTTCGCGCCGACGGTTGCCACCAGCTCGGAATCGCCCAGCACCGACTCGCCCTCGGGCATCGGCGTCGAACTGAAAGTCCCGCAGGGGCTGCAGCCGCTCAACTCCTCGACCCTGAAGACCGCCTCGGTCTCGCTGCCGCGCGGGCTCGGGCTGAACCCGTCCTCGGCGCCGGATCTCCACTTCTGCGGCAACGACCAGTTCGGCAAGGGCACCCGCAAAGCGGTCGCCTGCCCGGCCAACTCGCAGATCGGCACCGCCGCGATCCAGACGCCGGTGCTGCCGGCGAACTCGCTGCCGGCCAAGGTCTTCCTCGGCCAGCAGCTCAGCCGCGACCCGGCCTCGGGCCAGGAGTACCGGATCTTCGTCGACGCCGAGTCGGCCCGCTACGGCCTCTCGGTTCGGCTTGTCGGCAACGTCGCCGCCAACCCGCATACCGGCCAGCTGACCGCGACCTTCGCCGAAAACCCGCAGGTCGCCTTCAGCTCCTTCCGGGTCCAGCTCAACGGCGGCGCCAAAGCCCCGCTGACCAGCCCCTCGATCTGCGCCAACACGACCACGACGCAGATAACGCCGTGGTCGGGCAACGCCGCCGCGGCGCCGACCAGCCCGCTGACGCTGACCAAAGCGCCCGGCGGCGGCGCCTGCGCGAAAACGATGGCCTCGCGGCCGTTCGCGCCGGGCTTCAAGGCCGGCCCGAAGAGCCTCAACGCCCTCGACTACACGCCCTTTGTGGCCAATATCACCCGCGGCGACGGCCAGCAGGAGCTGAAAGGCATCGACGTCACCCTGCCGCCCGGGGCCACCGCGAAGCTGGCGGGCGTCCCCTACTGCCCGCCGGCGGCGCTCGCCGCCGCGGCGGCGAAGGCGGGCGCGGCCGAGAAGGCCAACGCCAGCTGCCCCGCCAAGAGCCAGATCGGCGTCGCCACGATCGCCGCCGGCTCCGGCTCATCGCCGCTCTCGATCGCCGGCAAGGTCTTCCTCGCCGGTCCCTACAAGGGCGCGCCGCTCTCGCTGGCGGTCGTCACCCCCGGCGTCGCCGGGCCCTACGACCTCGGCACCGTGGTCGTCCGGGTGCCGATCTTCGTCGATCCCGAAACGGCCCAGATCCACGTCGTCTCCGACGCGATCCCGGACGTCTTCGGCGGCGCCAAGCTCGACATTCGCTCGATCGCCGTCAACGTCAACAAGGACGGCTTCACCCTGAACGGGACCAACTGCTCGAAGTTCGCCACCGCCGGCGCGCTCGAGGGCGGCGGCGCCGACCCGGCCAACCCGGCGGCGTTCACGGCCTTCCCGGTCTCCGACCCGGTCCAGCTCAACAACTGCGCACCGCTGGGCTTCCACCCGAAGCTCAACCTGCGCACCTTCGGGGCGACCAAGCGGAACAAGCACCCGCGCCTGCGGGCGGTGCTGCAGGCGAAGCCCGGGGACGCCAACATCGCCCGCGCTTCGGTCGGCCTGCCGCACGCGCTCTTCCTCGATCAGGCGAGCCTGACGAAGATCTGCACCCGGGTCCAGTTCGTCGCCAACGACTGCCCGAAGAAATCTGTCTACGGAAGGGCACGCGCCTTC
>DASYJK010000083.1:0-4560 GCA_035996525.1 Solirubrobacterales bacterium | reverse complement strand
GACGATCGAGGAGTTGCCCTCGCCCGCCTGCTTCAGCTCGTTGCCGATCTGGTAGGTCAGCGTCCCCGACTTGGAGACGACCCCGATCGGGCCCGGGTCGAAGAACTGGGCGGGGATGATGCCGACGTTGGCCTTGCCGGGTGAGAGCGCGCCGGGGCAGTTGGGCCCGATCAGCCGTACCCCGGCCTCCTTTGCCTTCCAGTAGGTCTTCAACATGTCGAGGACCGGGATCCCCTCGGTGATCGCGATCACGGTCTCGACCCCGGAGTCGATCGCCTCGTCGATCGCCGGAGCGGCGAAGCGCGCCGGCACGAAGATCATCGAGGTGTTGGCGCCGGCCTCGGTCACGGCCTCCTTGATCGTGTCGAAGACAGGCACGCCCTCGACGTCCTGGCCGCCCTTGCCGGGAGTGACGCCGGCGACGAGGTCGGTCCCGTAGGCGCGGTTGCGCAGCCCGTGGAAGGAGCCCTCGCGGCCGGTCAGGCCGGAGACCGCCAGCTTCGTCTCGCTGTCGACGATGATGCTCATGCGGCCCCTCCGGCGAGCTCGACGACGCGGCGGGCGGCGTCCAGCATCGTCTTCTCCTGGTGCAGGTTGGGCAGGTTCGCCGCGGCAAGGATCTCCAGACCCTCCTCGGAGTTGGTGCCGTCGAGGCGGACGACCAGCGGTAGGTCGAGCTCGAGCTGGCTCGAGGCGGTGACGATCCCCTTGGCGATCTCGTCGCAGCGGGTGATGCCACCGAAGACGTTGAAGAGGATCGCGCTGACCTTGGCGTCGGACTTGATGACTTCGAGAGCGTTGACGATCGCCTCGGCTTTGGAGCCGCCACCGGCGTCGAGAAAGTTGGCCGGGGCGCCGCCCGCCTGGGCGACGACGTCCAGCGTCGACATGCAGAGGCCGGCGCCGTTGGCGAGGATGCCGACGTTGCCGTCGAGCTTGACGTAGGTGAGGCCCTTGTCCTTCGCCATCTGCTCCTGCGGATCGTCAACCGTGTCGGCGATCTCGGCCAGGTCTTCGTGACGGTAGAGGGCGTTGCCGTCGATCGTCACCTTGGCGTCGAGGGCGACGACCTGGCGCTCGCTGGTGACGATCAACGGGTTGACCTCGATCAGGTTGGCGTCCTCCTCAGTGGCTACCTCGGCCAGCTGCACCAGCACCGCGGCGGCCTGGTCGCGGATGTCCTCGTCGAGCCCGGCGGCGGCGATGATCTCGCCCGCGGCGGTGGCATCGAACTCGCGGGTCGGGTCGATATGGACTTTGATCAGGGCCTCGGGACTCTCCGCCGCGACCTGCTCGATGTCCATCCCGCCCTGGCTGGAGACCATCGCCAGCAGCTTCTTCTCGCCGCGGTCGAGGATGACCGAGGCGTAGTACTCGGAGGCGATGTCGGAGCCGCCCTCGATCCAGACCTGGTCGACGCGGAAGGGGCCCTCGCCGTGGGGGCCGACGATGTCCATGCCGAGGATCGCGCCGGCGTACTCGCGGGCCTGGGCCTGGTCGGAGGCGATCTTGATCCCGCCCGCCTTGCCGCGGCCGCCGATCAGGACCTGGGCCTTGATCGCGCAGGGGTAGCCGATCTGCTCGGCGGCGGCGACGGCCTCGTCGACCGTCTTCGCGACCTCGCCACTGGGCACGGCAACGCCGTGCTTGGCGAACAGCTGCTTGCCCTGATACTCGAGGAGGTCCATAGAAAGGGCACCCGGAGGCGCGGTCGCGCACCCTATCCCAGACGGCCGCTGGGGCGCGCCGCGGCAGGGGTGACCGCCCCGGTGCGGGGCGATTGCCATAATGCCGCGCTGGCCATGGCCCTTCCCAGTCTCAAAAACATCAAATGGGTGACCACCGACTGTTACGGCACCCTGATCGACTGGGAGAAGGGGATCATCGAGGCCTGCAAGAAAGAGGCGGCCAAAGACGGCTTCAGCTTCGAAGAAGGCCCTTTTCTCGAGCGCTTCATGGAGGTCCAGGCCGAAGTGATGGCCGGTTCCTACGAGCTCTACGCCGAGGTGCTGCGCCGCACGATCGTCAAAGTCGCCGGTGAGCTGGGCTGGGAGGTGGAGCCCTCGCGGGCCCAGTTCCTGCCCAACAGCGTCGCCTACTGGCTGCCCTTCCGCGAGTCCAACGCGGCGATGGACCGCCTCGGCAAGAAGTACGAGATCGGGATCATCTCCAACGTCGACGACAAACTGCTGGGGATCTCACGCCGCCACCTGCGGACCGAACTGGACCTCGTCGTCACCGCCCAGCAGGTGCGCAGCTACAAGCCGGACCCGGTCCACTTCAAAGAGTGCGCGCGGCGGATCGGCGGCAAGAAAGGCTGGCTGCACATCGGCTGCGACTACGCGACCGATATCGCCCCGGTCCTGAAAATGAACGTGCCGGTGATCTGGGTAAACCGCCACGGCGAGAAACTGGAAGGGCGCAAAGCCCCCTCCGCCACGGTGAAAAACTTCCGCGAAGCAGCAAAAAAGCTCGGCGCGTCCTGAGCGTTTTCTAGCGTTCGGGCGCAACTCCGGCGGTGAGCGCTGGTTTCGACCCCCAGGTGTCCCCTATGAATAGGTTCGCGCAGCCAAGAACTCAGATCCATGCCCTCGCCGGGGCGCGGCTTGCCCTGGCCGCGAGCGTGCTCGCCCTGCTGGCCGCACTCGTCTTCGCCTTCGGACAGCAGAGCGCCAGCGCCGCCGGTCCCGCCGCCCAGGGCACTAAGAAAAGCCACCTGGCGCTGCTGCCGGAAGGCCAGCGGCCGAACTTCGTCGTGATCCAGACCGACGATCAGACGCTCGACCAGCTCTACGCCAGCTACACGCCTCCCGGCGGGGCGCCGATCCAGGCGATGCCGAACACGCTGGCCCAGATCGCCGCCAAGGGGGAGACCTTCAACCGCTATTACGTCTCCTACCCGCTCTGCTGCCCCTCGCGGGTCAGCCTGCTGACCGGCCGCTACGCCCACAACCACAACGACCGCGGCAACGTCCCCCCCAACGGCGGCTACCCCGGCTTCGCCAACCGCCAGGCCTACAGCCACAACATCGCCACCTGGCTGCAGGGGTCCGGCTACCGCACGATCCACGTCGGCAAGTTCCTCAACGGCTACGGCGACGAACCGTTCGACAACGGCACCTCGATCCCACCCGGCTGGAGCGCCTGGCACACCGTCCTCAGCGCCGACACCCACCACTACTACTACGGCTACACGCTCAACGACAACGGCTCGATCGACGGGCCGTTCGGGGATTCCGGCAGCTGGGACACCCGCGAATACGGCGTCCGCGATGACTTCGGCTGCCCCTCCGCCCCGCTCAACGGCCAGCCCTGCCTCTATGAGACCGACGTCTTCAGCCGCATCGCCAGCGAAGAGATCCAGGGCACGCCCGCGGGGACGCCCTTCTACCTGCAGCTCGACTACACGGCGCCGCACGGCGACTTCCGCCGCCCGGCCGGGCCCGAGCCGGCGACGAAGTACTACGAATCGTTCAATGGCGCCCCCTTCCCGCACGGCCCCTCGGAAGGCTTCAACGAGGGCAACGTCAACGACAAGCCGCGCTTCATCCGCGAAGCGCCTTACCTCTCGCCGACCGACACCCACACCTACCGCACCTACTACCAGAACGCCCTCAACTCGCTGCGCTCGATCGACGACGGCGTCCAGCAGATCGTCAACACCCTCGGGGCGGCGCACCAGCTGCGCAACACCTACATCATCTTCACCTCCGACAACGGCTTCTTCTACGGCGAGCACCGGCTCACCGGCGGCAAGTTCCTCGCCTACGAGCCCTCGACCCACCTGCCGTTCCTGATCCGCGGCCCCGGGATCAAGCCGAACACCTCGAGCGGCGAGCTGGCGGCCAACATCGACATCGCCCCGACGATCCTCGAACTGGCCCACGTCGAAGCGGACAAAAGCATCGACGGGCGCTCACTGGTCCCCTTCATGCTCGACCCGAGCCTGCGCACGCGGCGGCCGATCCTCTTCGAGTCCTTCGTCGAGACCAACGACGTCGAAGAGAACGGCGGCGGCCCGCCGGTGGCACCGGTCGACGTCGCGGCGGGCAACACCGGCGGCGGCGCCCAGATCAACGAACGGCCGGCCAGCGCCCTGCCGCGGAAGCACGGCGGCGCCAGCGCCTCGATCGTCGCCCCGCCCAAGGACTACGAGGGGATCCGCCTCGGCCCCTACAAGTACATCGAGTGGCCCGACGGCGAGAAAGAGCTCTACGACATCAACAAGGACCCCTACGAGCTCAACAACAAGGCCCGCGACCCCAACCTCTTCCCGATCCGCGCCTTCCTGCACAGCCAGCTGATCCGGCTCGAGACCTGCGTCGGCCGCACCTGCCAGGAAGTGGCGCCGAAATTCCCGCTGACCCGCGACCAGCAGCGCAAGGTCGACAAGGAACGGCGCGAAGAAGAACGGATCAAGCAGAAGGAACAGGAAGAAAAGAGGCATCACAAAGGGGCTAAGCCGGGGCGGTAACGGTCCGGGGAGGGTGCCCCTCCGTCGGACGCACGGCCCTATGGGCGTTGCTGGAGGTCCGACGGAGGGGCACCCTCCCCGGACCT
>DASYJK010000082.1:0-3564 GCA_035996525.1 Solirubrobacterales bacterium | reverse complement strand
ACACGATGGATCGCCGCGACGCCGTGATCGCCGCGGAGTTCGTCGGCGCCGGGACGGTGATCCCGATGCACTACGACACCTTCCCCGTGATCGAGACCGACGCCGAGGCCTTCAAGCAGGATGTCGAGTCGCAGACCTCCTCGAAGGTCGTCGTCCTCGCCCCCGGGGAGTCGCACTCGGTCTAGAGTTAGGCCATGGAGGCCAAAGAGGCGGCGGCATCGGGAACCCGGTCGAGGACTGAGCGGGAGGACTTCCAGGCCACCGCGGACCCCGGTCTGATCGAGGCCGCAGACCACACGTCCGAGATCAAGCTGCTCACCTACGCCGAGCTCTACCTGCTCTGGGAGCGCCAGCAGTGGCAGACGCAGGAGCTCGACTTCACCAGGGACCGCGAGGATTGGAACGAGCGGATCAGCGAGGAGGAGCGCTTCCAGCGGATGTACGGCCTCTCCGCCTTCTTCATCGGCGAGCAGAAAGTGGCCGAGGAGCTCGGCCCGATCATGCGCGCCGCGCCCGACGAGGAGATGCGGATCTTCCTCTGCACGCAGATCGCCGACGAGGCGCGCCACGTGCGCTTCTTCGAGCGCTTTTACCGCGAGGTCGGGGTGCTCGAGTCCGACGAGCTCTCGCAGATGTTGGTCGAGACCTCCGAGCACCTCAACGAGAACTTCGGCCGGCTCTTCGACGAGATGCTGAAACAGCGGACCGACCGGCTCTCGGCCGAACCGGAGGACACCGAGGCCCTGGTCGAGGCGGTGACGATTTACCACATGGTGATCGAGGGGATGCTGGCCCTCACCGGGCAGCACTTCATCATGGATTACAACGAACGCGAAGGGACCCTGCCGGCCTTTGTCGAGGGCTTCCAGAACGTCGCCCGCGACGAGCACCGTCACGTCGCTTTCGGCTCGGTTTTCCTGCGCGAGAAGGCACGTGAGGACGACCGTTACAAGCGGGCGATCCAGCGCACGCTCGAGGAATCGCTGCCGGTGGCCGACGGAGTGCTCTCACCACCTTGGGCACCGCAGCAAGGCGACGACTGGGAACTGTTCGGCTACTCGCTTGCCGAAACGCGCAAATTCGCCGGCACCTGCCTGATGCGCCGCCTCAAGGTAATCGGCCTCCAGTAGGAGGCCGAGAGCGCTGCGAGGTCTGGCGGGGCCTAGCCCTCTTCGGCTGCCGCTGAGCCTTCGGGGTCACCCGAGGTCGGCGGAACCACTTCTTCGGGCGGAGCGCTTTCAACGGGCGGCGCCGAGGGCGCCGGAGTGCTTTCGACCGGCGGGGCGGGCGGCGCCGCGGCGGCTTCGCCGCCAACCGTTACGACGACCGTGCCGCCAGCCGCCGGCGCGCCGGCGGATCCGGCGGAGGGGGCGGCGCCTTCGATGCCCGTGGACTGCGGCGTCGCTTCAGCGTCTTCGGTGCTGCCGGCCGCTTCGGTGCCACCGGTCGTCGGGTCCGTTGCCACGTTTTCAAGCGGTTCGGCGGGTGGCGTCGCTTCGACGTCGACCGGCGCGGGTTCGGCGGTGACTTCGATCGGCGCGGACGGCGTGTGCGCGCGAGCCGGAGCGACCTTGACGTTTTGGGCGGGCGCCAGAGCCACCGGCGGGGCGCTGTGAACGCGAGAAATTGTGGCGGAAGCGCCGCTGTTGACCGGCGGTGCTTCGCTCTGCTGCTTGACCTCGACCGCCCCGGCCGTGAGTACAGCCGCGGTGACGACTCCGGCCACGGCCTTGGTGCCGATCGCACCGCCGATCGCGCCAAGTCCGCTTGCCGCGCCGCCAGAGCTGAGCGCAGCTCCGACGCTGCCGACAGCGCCGGCTCCGGTGGCGCCGGCGCCCGTTGCGGTCGCGGCGCCACCAGTACCTGCACCTCCCAGGCCAAGCTTGGAAAAGATGAAGCCCTTGAACGCCAGCAGCGCCCCGCCCGGAACCAGGGCCGCCAAGACCTTGTCGTTGGAGCGCAGCTGGGAACGGAAGTCGGCGCACTCCTCGCAGTCGCGGACGTGGCGGCGGACCGGACCGGAGAGCTTGCGCAGCCCCTCGGCCGCCTCGGCGAGGTCGATCCGCACCTCACCGCAGGTCAGCTGGCGCGCCTGGCTCGCCTCGGCGAGCGAAATCCGCGCCCGCACCAGCAGCGACTTGACCGAAGGCACGCTGGTCTCCATCGCTTGGGCGATCTCCTCGTAGGACATCGCGTCCATCTCGCGCAGCAGCAGAGCCGAGCGCTGGGTCTCGGGAAGCTTGCTGACGTCGGTGAGCAGCTGGCGGAACTCCTCGCGGTTGTGGACCTTCTCCGCGGTTGAGGCCGCCTCGACCGTCGGCACCATGTCCATCGATTCCTGGGCGTCGGCGGTCGGTTTGCGCAGGTGATTGAGGCAGCGGTTGCGGGCGATCCGGTAGAGCCACGGGCGCAGGTTGATCTCGCGCTCGTCGGCGAGCATCGCCCGGTAGGCATTGACGAAGACCTCCTGCAGGACGTCCTCGGCGTCCTCGGTGGAGCCGAGCATCTGGCGGCAGAAGCCGAGCAGGCGGCCCTGGTAGCGGTCGACAATTGCCTCGAAGGCGCCGGGGTTGCCGGCGCGGGCCATGGCGATCAGGTGGTCGTCGCCCTGAAGCTTGAGCAGCGGCGAGCGCCGGGCTAGAAGTCCGCGGCGACTGGCGTGAGTGAGAGCTGAAGCCTCCAAGCGAATCCTCCGATGACCAGGGAAGGCGTTTGTCTTCTAGCTCAAGAGACACCGTAGCACCGGGGTAGTTGCGCTACCTCACCAGTTTTTAGTGCAATTTTATGAATCCGAAGTCAATGCCCGGGGCGGGATTCGAACCCGCAAGCCCCCCAGTGGGGCAACGCCTTTTAAGGGCGCCGCTTTTGCCAGTTTCGCCACCCGGGCACGGCGATGGTAGCCAGGAACTCGTTATACGCTCAAATTATGGACGCTCACGGGGGCCGGATTGTCGCCAAGGCGCTGAAGTCGCGTGGGGTCAGCCATCTCTTCACGCTGTCTGGGGGACACCTGTTCTCTATATACGACGGTTGCAAGGTCGAGGGGATCGAAATCGTCGACGTGCGCCACGAGCAGTCGGCGGTGTTCGCGGCCGAGGGGTTCGCCAAGGCGACTCGCGGGATAGGCGTCGCGGCGTTGACCGCGGGGCCTGGCGTGACAAACGGGATCAGCGCGATCGCCGGAGCTCAGGCCAACTGCTCACCGGTCTGCGTGCTCGGTGGGCGGGCACCAGAGATGCGTTGGGGCTCGGGCTCGCTGCAGGAGATCGACCACCTGCCCTTCGTCTCGCCGCTGGTCAAGTCCGCCGAAACCGTCAAGGAGCCGGGTCGGATCGCCGCGATGACCGCCGCGGCACTCGATCTGGCGCTCGAGGCGCCGGGCGGGCCGACCTTCCTCGACTATCCACTGGACGTCGTCTTCACCGAGGCCGAGGCCGAGATCCCATCGCTGCCCGTCCTCCCCCCGGCCGAGCCGGCCGCGGGCGTCGAGGAGGCGGCGGCGCTGCTGGCGGGCGCCGGAGATGCGCTGGGGCTCGGGCTCGCTGCAGGAGATCGATCACCTTC
>DASYJK010000081.1:0-14878 GCA_035996525.1 Solirubrobacterales bacterium | reverse complement strand
GATCGTGTTGACGAGCGACTTGCCGATGTCGTGGACGTCGCCGAAGACGGTCGCGATCACGACTTTGCCCTTGGTGTGGCCGTCGATCCGGTCGAGGTGGTTCTCCAGCTGCGCCACGGCGCGCTTCATCACTTCGGCCGACTGCAGGACGAAGGGCAGGATCAGTTCGCCGGCGCCGAATTTGTCGCCGACCTCCTTCATCGCCGGCAGCAGCACCTCGTTCAGGGTCGGGACGGCGCCGATCTTCTTCACCGAGAGCTCGATCTGGTCCTCGACCCCGTCCTTCTTGCGGCGCAGGATGTGCCAGTGCAGCGCCTCCTCCGGCTCCATGCCGGCGGTCGGGTCGGCGACCTCCGCCGCCTCCTCCTCGCCCTGGGACTCGAAGTGGGAGATGAACTTCTCCAGCGCGTCCTCGCGGCGGTTGAAGACGAGGTCGTTGGTCAGCTCCCGCTCCTCGTCGGAGATCTCGCTGTAGGGGGTGATGTGGTTCGGGTTGACCATCGCCAGGTCAAGCCCGGCCTCGACGCAGTGATGGAGGAAGACCGAGTTGAGGATCGCCCGCGGCCGCGGCGAGATGCCGAAGGAGACGTTGGAGACGCCGAGCGAGGTCTTGACCCCCGGGATCTCGGCCTTGATCCGGCGGATGCCCTCGATCGTCTCCACCGCCGAGGGCTTCCACTCGTCGTCGCCGGTGGTCAGGGTGAAGGTGAGGGCGTCGAAGATCAGCGCCTCCGGTTCGAGCCCGTGCTCCTCGCAGGCGATGTCGCGCAGCCGTTCGGCGATCTCGACCTTGCGGTCGGCCGTCTTCGCCATCCCGACCTCGTCGATCGTCAGCGCGATCAGCGCCGCGCCGTGGGCCTTGGCCAGCGGGATCACCTTGTCGGCCTTCTCGCGCCCGGCCTCGAGGTTGATCGAGTTGACGATCGCCCGGCCGGGGATCGTCTCCAGCGCCGCCTTCAGCACCTCCGGCTCGGTCGAATCGATCTGGATCGGCGTCGGCTGGGTCAGCGAGACCCGCTTCGCGACCGCGCTCATCTGCTCGTCCTCGTCCTGGCGCTCGGTCAGCGCCACGCAGAGGTCGAGCACGTGGGCGCCGCCTTCGACCTGGTCTTCGGCGACCTGGACGAGGCCGTCGTAGTCGTCGGCCAGCAGCAGCTCCTTCGCTTTTTTCGAGCCCTGCGAGTTGACCCGCTCGCCGACCAGGGTCGGGCGCGGCTCCTGCACCAGCGCGGTCGAGGTCATCATCGAGGAGACCTCAATCGGGCCGGCGGCCGGGCGCTCGCCCGGCACCTTGCCCTTGACCTGCTCGGCGATCGCGGCGATGTGCTCGGGCGTCGTCCCGCAGCAGCCGCCGACGATGCCGACGCCGTAACGCTCGACGAACTCGCCCAGCGTCGCCGCCAGCGGGCCCGGCTTTTCGGGGAAGATCGTCTCGCCGTCAGGCCCCTGCAACGGCAGGCCGGCGTTGGGGATGCAATGGACCGGCAGCGGGCTGGTCTCCCCGAGGAAGCGGATCGCGTCGCGCATGTCCTCGGGGCCGGTCGAGCAGTTGAGCCCGATCACGTCGACGTCGAGCGCCCGCAGCGTCGTCAGCACCGACTGGATGTCGGTCCCGAGCAGCATCTTGCCGCCGTTGGGCAGCAGAGAGACGCTGGTCTGGATCGGCAGCGTGCGGCCGGTCTGGGCGAAGGCCTCGCGGGCGCCGAAGATCGCCGCCTTGACCTCGAGGATGTCCTGCGCGGTCTCGATGATGATCAGGTCGGCGCCGCCTTCGACCAGGCCGCGTGCCTGTTCGGCGAAGACGTCAACCAGGGTGGCGAAGGAGATGTCGCCGAGGGTCGGGTCGGTCGAGGCCGGCAGGAACCCGGTCGGCCCGATCGAGCCGGCGACGAAACGGTCCGGCCCGGCCGCCTTGCGGGCGATTTCAGCCGCCTTGGTGTTGACCTCGAGCGTGTGCTCGCCCAGCCCCCACTCCTCGAGCTTCAGCCGCGAGCCCTGGAAGGAGTCGGTCTCGACCACCTCGGCCCCGGCTTCGAGCATCGAGGTGTGGACCCCCTCGATCACGTCGGGCCGGTTGAGAACCAGGGCCTCGTGACATTTGCCCTGCAGGCCACCGTAGTCCTCCTGGGTCAGATCGAACATCTCCAGGGTCGCGCCCATGCCGCCGTCGAAGACGACGACGCGCTCCTTGGTGGTGGCTATGAAATCGCGGTCGGGCATGAACTTCAAAGGCTACCGGGGGCGGCGAACCGCCGGATCGCATGGCGAGGGAGGGGTCTGGTTGTCCTCCATTCCCGGGGAGGGGCACCGACAGCCCTCCTTCGGAGACGCCCCCGAAGCTAGCCGCGCATCCCCAGCCGCCGCTTGATGTCGCGCGCACTGACCGCCCGCGAAACTCGGTCGACCAAGCCCCTGCGGGCCTTCGTGTACGGGTACCAGTTGGGCTCGCGCTTGCCGCCGAAGCGGGTAACCACGATCGACTCGGCGCGGCAGTACTTCTTGATCCCGTACTCGCCGTGGCGGAAGCCGATTCTCGACTGCTTCCAGCCGCCCATCGGCACGCCCATCGCCGCCATGTTGGTGATCACGTCGTTGACGTTGACCGAGCCGGCCTCGACCCGGCGCGCGATCCGCTCGGCCCGCTCCTTCTCGCCGAAGACCGAGGCGGCGAGCCCGTAACGGGTGTCGTTGGCGAGGCGCAGCGCCTCCTCGGAGTCGCGCACCTTCATCACCCCGACCACCGGGCCGAAGGTCTCGTCCTGCATCACCTTCATCGAGTGGTCGACGTCGACCAGCACGGTCGGTTCGTAGTAGTCGCCCGGCCCGTCGAGCCTCTTGCCGCCGGTCAGCGCCCGGGCGCCGCTGGCGAGCGCGTCGTCGACCTGACCGGCGACGATCGCGGTCTGGTTCGGCGAGGTCATCGCGCCGACATCCTTTTCCGGCTTCCTGCCGTCGGCTCCCTGGCGCAGACCCTTGACCTGGGCGGTCAGCTTGGCGACGAACTCGTCGTAGACGGGCTCCTCGACGTAGATCCGCTCGACCGAGATGCAGAGCTGGCCGGAGTTGACCATCCCACCCCAGGCGGCGGCGTTGGCGGCACGGTCGACGTCGGCGTCGGAAAGGACGATCATCGGGTCCTTGCCGCCGAGCTCGAGGCTGACCGGGGTCAGGGTCTCGGCGGCGCGGGCCATCACCTTGCGGCCGGTCCGGTCGGAGCCGGTGAACTGGATGTAGTCGACGTTGTCGATCAGGGCGCCACCGGCCTCGCCGGTCCCCTGCACGCAGTCGAAGACGTCGGGGGCGCCGATCTCCTGCTTCCAGGCCTCGATGATTTCCAGCAGGCTCAGCGGCGTGAACTCCGAGGGCTTGACGACGACCGCGGCGCCGGCCTGCAGGGCGGGGATCGAGTCGCCGAGCGCCATCGCCAGCGGGAAGTTCCAGGGACTGATCACCCCGACCACGGGGAAGGGCCGGTACTGGATCGTCAGCTTCTTGGCGGCCAGCAGTGGCGAGTTGGGACGCACCGTCTCGTCGCCGATGTAGCCGGCCGCCTTCGAGCCGTAGAAGTTGATCAGGTCGGCGACGTAGCCAAGATCGAGCGAGACATCGGCACGGACCTTGCCCGTTTCGGCCTGCATCGTGTCGCTGATCCGCTCGGTGTTGTCGAGAATCCAGTCGCGCAGCTTTCCGAGCCAGTGGTAGCGGCCCTCGATGCCGAGCGCCTCCCACTCGGCCTGGTTGCCGCGCACGCGGGCCACCGTCGCGGCGATCGACTCCGGCGTGTCGGTCGCGATCGAGTCGACCACAGCTCCGGTCGCGGGATTGAGGACGTCGATCGTTTCGGTGGCGGGCGCGGAGGCGCCGTTCGTCGCTCCGCTCGCCTGCGTGCTCGTCTCGGCAGTGCCGCTCTCCACTGGGTGCTCCCTTTCGTCGACCCGTTTGGCTGGTCAGCCAAGGTTAACCGCTCACCCTGAGTAGCGCCGAAACTCAGGGTGTGGCCGTATGGGAGTGCCGGCCGGCTAGGCGCCGACGCCATCGCGAGTCGCGCCGCTACGCTCGCGCGGCTTCGACTCGAGCCGCACCGGGGCGGTCGAGAGCGCCTGCACCCGCAGGTCGCTCCAGGTCAGGCCCTCGCGCACGAGCGCTGGCAGGCCGAGGGCCACCGCGGTCGCGATCTCGACCGCTTGGAGGATTACTCCGTAGGCCAACGCGTCGACCGCGTTGATCCCAAAGCCGCTGTGGAGGACGCTGTAAACGGCGAACTGAAAGACGCCGACGTTCGAGGGCGTTACCGGGACAACGGCAGTGACGTTGACGGCGAAGAGGACCGCGGCGGCGGCACCGATACCGGCCCTGTTGTTGAGCCCGAGCGCGTAGAGGAGCGCCCAGCAGGCGGCGAGCTGGATCGCCCAGGCGGCGAGCTGGGCGGCGGCGGCGGCGGTCCCCCGGCGCGGGTCGCGGAAGACCGCGAGGCCGGCGCGCACCTGGATCAGGGCGCGGTGGGCCGCGGCGCCGAGGCGGGCCAGGCGGCCGCTGCCGTTGCGCCGCATCAACAACGGCGCGACGAGAACGACGACCAGCAGCAGCAGCGGCACCAGGCTGAAAGCGAATAGCTTCTGGGTGCCGGAATGAAAGAGTGGCGTGGTCGAGACGATGATCACCCCGAGCAGCGCCAGCGCCACCAGGTTGAGAAGGGTCTGGGACACCAGGGTTCCGAGCAAAACCGGGAAGGTTTCCCGCATGCGGCCGGTACGGCGGGCGAGGGCGAGGGCGCGCGCCGGCTCCCCCAGCCGGGCGGGCAGGGTCGCCGACATCAGCACCCCGATCATCGTCGCCGAGGTGACGTCGCGGCGGCGCACGGAGCGGTTCGGCAGGGCCGCGCAGGTGATCCAGTACCAGGAGGCGGCGCGGAAGAAGAGCGAAGAGGCCATCAGGCCGCAGGCGATCAGCACCCAGGTGAGGTTCGAACGAACAATGCTTTCGACGACGTTGTCAACGCCGATCTTCTGGGCGGCGAGGACGGTCAGCCCGATCCCGAGGGCGCCGGCGACGATCAGCCCCGCCCGCCGGGCCAGCTGGCGGCCGCGATTGCCCGCGCGTGCCGGTGCCGGGTCGAGCGAGGGCAATCTCTGTGCCGGCCGGTGGGGGCCGCCGTCCGCGGGCCGCAAGCCGGCCCAGTGGGCCGCCCGCGCACCGGCGCCGCTCGGCCGCGGCAAGACGATCGCCCGCTCGTAGACCTCGGTCACCTGGTCGGCGACGCGGGGCCAGGCATAGCGCTGGGCGCTGCGGCGCGCGGCCTCACCCATCGCCGCCAACCGCTCCGGTTCGTGATGGGCACGCTGCAGCTCCTCGGCCAGGCGCTGCGGGTCGCCGGGTGGCACCAGCAGGCCGTCGACGCCGTCGCTGACGACGTCGCTGTAGCCGGCGATGTTGGAGGCGATCACCGGCGTGCCGGCGGCGAAGGCCTCGGTCAGCACCATGCCGAAGCTCTCGCCCGAGAGCGAGGGAGCGCAGAGCACGTCGGCGCCGTGCAGCTCGGCCCAGAGGCTCTCGCCAGAGACGCGGCCGCGGACGTCGATCGCGCTCAGCAGCTCGGGGTCAGCGAGATAGCGGAGGACGTCCTCGCGCTCGGCGCCGATCACGGTGAGGCGGCAGGGGACGTGCTCGACCAGGGCGCCGAAGGCGGTGAGCAGGATCGGCAGGCCCTTGCGCTCCTCGGGCCGGCCGACGAAGAGGATCCGCAGCTCGCCCGCCGGCGCAGAGGGCGCGCTCGGCGCCGTGTCCACGTCGACCCCGTTGGGGATGATCGTGTAGTCGCCGCCGTACCAGCGGCGCCCGGTCCAGGCGGCCGCCTCGGAGACGGCGATCCGCGCCGAGAGACGGTTGAACATGCGGCGCGCGCCGAGCCCGTTGGCGATGTAGTTCGGCATCGGCTTGGTCGAGTAGGCGTGGAAGGTGCCGACCACGGGCGTCCGCGCTCCCAGCGTCGCATTCCAGCCGACCAGCGGCGCCAGCGGCTCGTGCACGTGGATCACGTCGAACTCGCCCGCGCGCACCTCGCGGCGCGGCGCCACGACTCCGCTGCCGGGGAAGGGGGCGAGATTGCCGACCGAGCCGTTGACGCCGAACCCCATCGTGCGTCCGAGTGGGGTTACGTAGTCGGGGAGCTCACGAGCTTCGGGGGCGGCCCGGTGCAGCAGGCGACTGACCCGGCCCGGCGGGTCGTGAGGGGCAAGCACGCGAACGTCGTGGCCGCGACCGAGGAACTCCTCGGCAAGCGCCTCCACATGCCGGTTCACGCCCCCCTGGTAGGACCAGGAATATGGCGAGACGAGAGCTATGCGCACAGACGATCAAGGGTAGATCATCGACCGGCCCTCGCCCCCGAGCAGCGGCCCGCCTCGGCCCAGGCAAAGCCGGTGAAGACGAGCAGGTAAGCGGCACCGATCTCCAGCAGCAGCGCCCCGGAGTCGTTGGCGAGGGTGCCGACGATCGTCGCCGCGACGGCGCCGAGGAGGCCGGCGCGCATCGCCGGATAATTCCGCAACCAGGCCCGAAGCCGCTCACGACGCGCGAGCGCGAGCGCGACCAGAGCCACGATCAGCGGCAGGAAGACGAAGACGATCGGGCGGGTGAAGCTGTGGGCCGAGAGCTGCAGGCGGCGCTGGGCGACATCGCCGAGGTCGCCCAGCCCACCCGCGTCCAGCACCGAGCGGGTGAGGTGGGCATTGGCCCCCGTGACGAGGTCGAGCAGCGCCAGCAAGGCGACCACCACGAGCGGCAGTGCCACGATCGCCAGCGCGGCGCGGCGGCGGCGCGCCGCGATCACCGCAGCCGCGACGGCCGCCCCCACCGGGAACACGATCGCCGCGCCGACGTCCGCCCCGAAGCGGCCGGCGGCGAAGACGAAGGCGAGGGGAAGGCCAACTCCGAGAAAGGCCGCCGCGCAGCCCCGCCGCGAGAGGCGCGGCGCGAAGCCGGCGAGCCCCGCCCCGGTCCCGGCGACGATCAGCACCGCCAGCAGCGCCTCGAGCTCGTTGCCGATCCCGTAGAACCGGACCCCGAGCCCGGGGTTGGGCCCCAGCAGCGAGAGCGAGGTCAGCGGCGAGCCGGCGATGACGTCGATCGCGTAAGCGGCGACGGTCAGCCCCGAAGCCACGGCCAGCGCCCGGTAGCCGCCGAAAAGCGCCAGCGTCAGCGCCGCCAGCGTCGGCGCGCCAAGCATCGCCATCAGCATTTCCACCCCCTCCCCCGGTTCGACCGCCGCCCCAGCCAGCAGCACGAGCGGCAGGTAGACGACCGCCAGCCCCGCGATCTCGATCCCGATCCGCCCCGCCGCCCCCCGGGTGACCGCGATCGCCAGCCCAAGGACCAGCACCCAGGCGAGCAGGCTGAGCCCGATCACGGGCCCGCGCCGCTCCGAGATCACCGCCAGCCGGGCGCCGAGCGTTTCGACCGCCGCCGGATCGACCTCCCCCTCGCCGCGGATCGGCTGCCCCGACATCTGCGATGGGACTTCGAGGCCGAACCAGTCGAGGATCGTCGGGGCGACGTCGGTGGAGAGCACGTACCCGTCGAGCCGCGTGCTGTCCGAGGTCAGGTTCCCGTCGAGCCCCTTCCCCGCAACCCCGATCGCCAGCTCCCGATTCTTCCCCGGCGGCGGCCGTTCGATCGCGATCAGGAGATCGTTCTCGTGCTGACCACGAATCAATGACGCAAGTTCGTCCGGATCGGCACTGCGCGCCTGGCACCGCTTGCCGGCTCGCTTCAAGGTCGCGGCCAAGAGCCCCGGAACGATCTCGGCAGGAGCGCTTTCAGCCCGTTCAGCGACAGCTCGCGAGTAGCGCGGGCCACATACTCCCGCCCCTAGCCTCGTCGGCAGCTTGGAGTCGTAGAGCGAATCGAACACCCGGTTCCCCTGGCCGATATCGAGAAAGGTCTGCTCCGCCGGCACCGACCCCAGCCCAGCCGAAAGCAGCCCCGGCGACATCCCGACCCTCGCCAACGCCCGCACCCCGGTCCCTGGCGAGAGCCAGACGAGCGTCACCCGCCGCCCGTCGCTGCCGCTCCGTAGCGGCAAGTGGGGAGGGGGCGAAACGTCTTGTACTTTTTCGCCAGAGCGCCCCTGGGCGACAGCCAGCGAGGGATCCACGAAAAAGTTAAGTGAAGCCCCCTCCCCACTTGCCGCCCCGCAGACCGCCACAACCACGAGCGCTAAGGTGACCCCGATGGCCGATCGCACCTTCGCCAAGTTCACGTTTTTCAAGATTGATCCAGCCTGGCGCCGTCGAGATCCCGACCTTCGGGCCGCCGACAAGGAGGAATTCCTCGCCGCCTGCGAGGACTTCGGCATCGACCGCTCACTGCGCGCCTACTCAACCATAGGCACGCGCGGCGACGTCGACCTGGTCCTGCTCAGCCAGAGCCCGAACCTCGACGACCTCCACACCTTCCACGTCGTCCTCGGCCAGAGCGGTCTGGCCAAGTGGGCCCTGACGCCGTACTCGTTCCTCTCGATGACCAAACGCTCCCCCTACTCCGAGGAGCAGGCGCGGCCGGAGATCTGCGCCTCCGAGCGCAAGTACCTCTTCCTCTACCCGATGGTCAAGCAGCGCCGCTGGTACGGCCTGCCCCCGGAGGAGCGTGGCCGGATCATGAAAAGCCACATCGAGGTCGGCCGCCGCTACCCGGAGATCACGATCAACACGACCTACTCGTTCGGGATCGACGACCAGGAGTTCGTCGTCTGCTTCGAGGGCGACGACCCGGGGATGTTCCTCGACCTCGTCAACGAGCTGCGACCGACCGAGTCGAGCGAGTACACCGAGCGCGAGACGCCGATCTTCACCTGCGTGGCGATGTCGGCACGCAGGGCGCTCGACGCGCTCGACGGAGCTCCCAGCGCCGTCGCCAGCTCCAGCTCGCCCAGCTGAGCCCCTAGCCTTTGGGTATCGCCGAGTCTGAGCTCACCTACGTGATCGACGATCACGATCGCCTGGTCCGGGTCGACCAGGGCTTCTACCGCTTTGCCGCCGAGAACGATTGGGCCGGTGCCGACTCCAGCCTCGGCCGCTCACTCTGGGATTTCGTCGCCGGCGAGGAAATGAAGAAGCTGCAGCGGATGCTGGTGCGACGGGTCCGCGGCGAGGCCGGGCGCGTCGAACTGCCCTTTCGCTGCGACAGCCCCGGCACCCGGCGCGAGATGGACATCCAGATCGCCCCGTCGTCGGCCGGGACGCTGGTCCAGTTCCAGGCCCGGCTGCGCTCCGAGGAGACGCGGGAGTTCCAGCCACTGCTGGACCCGGAAGCCAGGCGCGGCGCCGACCTGATCGAGATGTGCGGCTGGTGCGACCGCTTCTGGGTCGACGGCGAGTGGGTCGAGGTCGAGGAGGCGGCGACACGGCTGAAGCTGTTTCAGCGCGGCGAGGCGCCGACGATCAGCCACGGGGTCTGTCCCGACTGCACCGAGATGCTGATGGCCGCCTAGTCGCTCGCCGCGCCGGATTCCCTATTCTTCCGCGTCCAATGAGCAAGATCGGAACCCCGGAGAACCCCCTTCGCGTCGCCATCGTCGGCGCCGGCCCGTCCGGCTTCTACGCCGCCGAGCACATCCTCAAAGGCGAGGACATGCACGCCCAGGTCGACCTCTTCGACCGCCTCCCCACCCCCTTCGGCCTGGTCCGCGGCGGCGTCGCGCCCGACCATCCGAAGATCAAGTCGGTCACCCGCGTCTACGAAAAAACCGCCGCCCGCGACGGCTTCCGCTTCTTCGGCAACGTCAAGATCGGCCATGACGTCGAGGTCGAGGATCTGGAACGGCTCTACCACGCGATCGTCTTCACGGTCGGCTGCGAGACCGACCGCCAGCTCGGCGTCCCCGGCGAGGATCTGCCCGGCAGCGCCGCCGCCACCGCCTTCGTCGGCTGGTACAACGCCCACCCCGATTACGCCGACCACGACTTCGACCTCTCCAGCGAGCGCGCCGTGGTGATCGGCAACGGCAACGTCGCCATGGACGTCGCCCGGATGCTGGCCCTGACCGATCACGAGCTGCGCCAGACCGACACCGCCGACCACGCGATCGAGCTGCTCGACGCGAAGAAGATCCGCGAGATCGTCGTGCTCGGCCGCCGCGGGCCGGTCCAGGCCGCGTTCACCAACCCGGAGATCAGGGAGCTGGGCGAGATGGAGGACGCCGACGTGATCGTCGACCCCGCCGACATCGAGCTCGACGAGGCCAGCGCCGCCTTCCTCGAGTCCGACGAGGTCGACAAGACGACCCGGGTCAACGTCGAGACCCTGCGTGAGTTCTCCCAGCGCACTCCCGAGGGCAAGCACCAGCGGATCGTCCTCCGCTTCCTCGCCTCCCCGGTGGAGATCAAGGGCGATGGCAAGGTGGAATCGATCGTGATTGGCCGCAACGAGCTGGTCGAGGAGAACGGCGCCCTGCGGGCCAAAGACACCGGCGAGCGCGAAGAGCTCGAGTGCGGCCTGATCCTGCGCTCGGTCGGCTACACCGGGATCCCGATCGAGGGCGTTCCCTTCGACCAGAAGCGTGGTCTGATCCTCAACGAGGGCGGGCGCGTGCTCGACTCCCACGACTCCGGCCACAAGGTCGGCCACTACACCGCCGGCTGGATCAAGCGCGGGCCTTCGGGCGTGATCGGCACCAACAAGAAAGACGCCCTGGAGACGGTCACCCACCTGCTGGCCGACGTCGAGTCGCAGACGCTGCTGGAGCCGGAGAACCCGGACCCGGCGGCGATCGAGGCGCTGCTCGCCGAGCGCGGCACTCGCTTCGTCAGCTTCGAGGACTGGCAGGCAATCGACCAGGCCGAGGTCGGCCGCGGCGAGCCCCACGGCCGCCCCCGCGTCAAGTTCGTCAGGGTCGAGGAGATGCTCTCGACCCTCGGCGAGAGCGTCGGCAGCTAGATCCCCATGGCGGTGGACCTGGCCGAGCTGAAGGCGATGATCGAGTCGGCGCTGCCCGGCGCGACGGTCGAGGTCTTCGACGAAGACGGCGGCGGTCAGCACCTGAAGGCGGTGGTCAGCGCCACCCAGTTCGAGGGCCTCTCGCGGATCGACCAGCACCGCCTGGTCAAGGCGGCGGTGAAGTCGCGCTTCGACGACGGCTCGGTCCACGCGCTCTCGGTCAAGACCAGCGTTCCCGGTTGAGCAACCCGCTCGCGCAGACAAAAAGTTGCACTTCAGTTCGCCACACGTTTGAACCTGATCTCTAGCCCGGAGGCATGGAGGCAATGCGCTCGACCTGGACCGATTCGCGTCTCGACGATTTCAAGGACCACGTCGACTCCCGTCTCGACGACCTCAACGGTCACGTCAGCCAGCTGAGCACGCGGGTTGATGGGCTCAGCGGTCGCATCGACAGCCTTCAGCACACGATGACCCAGGGCTTTATTGCCCTCACCGTCGCGATGTTCACCGGTTTCATCGCCCTGGCCGGACTGATCGTCACGAAGCTCTAAACGCGTTGGAGGAGCCGGATGACCGGCCTCTCTAGAATGCCTCCATGGCCGACCCAGAGCTGAAGTCCAAAGTCCAGGAGCTGATCGCCGCCAACCCGGTGCTGCTCTTCATGAAAGGCACGCCGGAGGCGCCGCGCTGCGGCTTCTCGATGCGGGTTGTGCAGGTGCTCGACCAGGTCGACGTCGAGTACGGCGCGATCGACGTGCTGCCGGCGCTGCAGCCACTGCGCGAAGTCACCGCCGAGCTCTCCGACTGGCAGACCTTCCCCCAGCTCTACGTCAACGGCGAGCTGCTGGGCGGGGCCGACATCGTCGAGGAGATGTTCGAGTCCGGCGAACTGGCCGAAGCGCTCGGCGTCGAGCAGCCGGAAGTGGCAGCAATGCCGGCTGACGGTCCGCCCGCGCAGTCGCCGCCCCTGCAGATCGAATAGCACGCCGCCGGCTGACCAAGCAGGTTAAGGACGCAGCGAGCGAAGCGTGCTCTGCACGTGAGCGAACGAGGACGCCGAGATGCGCCGGTCAGACGGCGGCGGGCTCGGCCGGGTCCTCCTCTTTCACCTGGAAAGAGGAGCCACAGCCGCAAGCGGCGACGACGTTCGGGTTGTTGACCTGGAAGCCCGCGCCCTGCAGGCCTTCCACGTAGTCGACCTCGGAGCCGAAGACGAACTGCATGCTGACCTTGTCGACGACGACGGCGACGCCGTCGACCTCGAAGACGTTGTCGTCGTCTTTCGGCTTGTCGAAGGCGAGCGCGTACTGAAAGCCGGAGCAACCGCCGCCGCGGACGGCGACGCGGAGAGCCTGCTCGGCCCCCTCCGCCTGCCCGCTCAGCAGCTCGCCGATCTTCTCGGCGGCCTTGTCGGTCAGGGTGATGGCTGCGTTTGGCGTATCGGTCACTTCACAAAGTGTAGCTGGGTACCGGCGGCAGCTCCGCGCATCCCCTTCTGCGAGAATCGCCAGGTTGAACTCGAGCGCCCAGACGGCCGTCGTCTGCGACACCACTGCCTACCTCCCCTGCGAGCTGGTCAGCGAACGCGAAATCGGCTCGGTAAGCCTCTACGTCTCGGTTGACGGGCAGCAGGAGCGGGAGCTCGACATCTCCGATTACGCCGGCTTCTATGAGCGGCTGCGCTCCTCCGAGGGCGGCGCCACCACCTCGCAGCCTTCGATCGGCGACTTCCTCGCCGTCTACGAACCGCTGCTCGACGCCGGCAAGGAGATCGTCTCGATCCACATCGCGGCCGGCATCTCCGGAACCTTCGAGGCCGCCAATCAGGCCCGGCAGCGGCTGATCGACGACGGCAAGGGCGGCGAGCGGATCCACGTCATGGACTCGCGCTCGGCGGCCGGGGGAATGGGCCTGACCGTGCTCGGCGCCTCCGCGGCGGCGCTGCAGGGAGGCGACTCGACCGCGGTGCTGGCCCGGGCCGAGGAGACGCGCCAAGCGCTGAAGATGTGGTTCGCGATCGACACCCTCGAGTACCTGCGCCGCGGCGGCCGCATCGGCGGCGCCCGCGCCTGGATCGGCAGCGCCCTGAAGATCAAGCCGATCCTCACCCTGGAGGAGGAGATCACCCCGGTCGAGCGCGTCCGCACCCGCGCCCGCTCGCTGGAGCGGCTGCGCGACTACGCCCGTCAACGCCACGAGAGCGGCGCCGACGGCTGGGTCGTCCAGTACATCCAGGACAAGGAGACCGCCGACGGCCTGATCGACGACGCCCATGAGATCTTCGGCTGCGAGCCGGTCTTCGTCTCCGAGATCGGCGCCGTGCTCGGCGCCCACGTCGGCCCCGGCCTGCTCGGCATCGGCAGCGTGCCGACCGAGCTCGTAACGCCCTGACGAGAAGGGTCAGTTAGCGGCGGCGCTTGAGCATGGCGCGAACGCCGATCGCAAAGCCGACGACGGCGGCGCCGACGATCAGCTGGGTGCGGTGCTCGTCGACCTGGCGGCGCCAGTCGGTGAGCTCGGTGACGCGACCGCGCAGTGCCTCGACCGAGCCGCCGAGCTGGCGGCGCTGGAGGTCGATATCACGACGGATCTCGGCCGCGGTGCGGCCGGCGGCGCCAGGCGCGGGCGGGCGGGTCGGGCCGACGCTCATTTGCCGCTCCCTTTGACGACGCTGTGCTCAATGTTCTCGGCGGCGCTGTCGGCCTCGCGTTCGAACATCGATTTGGTCAGCTTGGCCTCCTCGATCGCCTGCGCCGGGACCGGCGGCGAGCCGGCCTTTACGGCTTTGTAGGCGATCAACCCGGCGACAGCGGCGATCAGCAGGAAGATCGCGGCCTCGATGAAGAAGCCGGGCCAGGTCTTGCCGTCGAAGACCTCTTCGTTCAGCAGCCAGGCGATCCCCTCCATGATCAGGATCAGGGCGTGGAAGGCGAAGGCGCCGGCGGCGATGCCGACGACGGAGCCGCGCAGCAGCTTGCCGACTTTCTCGGTGACCTCGGCCTTGGCCAGCTCGAACTCCTCGCGAATCAGCGACGAGGTGCCGGTGGAGACGTCGAAGACGAGGTCGGCTACCGATTTCTTCTCCGCCTCGGAGCCCGGCGGCGGCACCTGCGGCGGGTCGATCGGCGGTGGGGTCTGGGTCGGATCTGGCATCTCTACTACTCCGGTGGGTCTTCATCGAAGACACGGCGCCAGATCACGGCGGCGAGGCGGGCGGCGGCGATGCTGGCAAGGGCGCTGCTGGCGGCAAGCACGCCGCTCCAGAGCAATCTTCTGACCATCTCGTTTTCCATACCCGGTTTGCGACCTTACCTATCGCGGCTCAAGGCCGTCGCAGATCGTCGTCACCACAAGTTCCTTGGCCTGGTCGAAGTCTGTGTCCGAAGCGGGGATGAGGTCGAAGATCCAGCCCGAGAGCAGCTGCTCGATCGCGCCGTAGAAGGACATCGAGGCGAACATCGGCGCCACGTCGTCGCGGAAGGCGCCGGCCGCCTGGCCGTCCTCGACGATCTTGGCGATCGACTGGTAAGCGCGGCGGATCTCCGGCAGGTGGGTGCGGCCGAAGGAGTTGGCGGCGCGGGTGACCTCGACGATGATCACCTTCATCAGCTCCGGGTCGTGGCGGTAGGAGTCGACGATGAAGGCCGCCACCGCCGCCAGTTTCCGGCGCGGCGTCTCGCCGGCGCGGTCGGTCTCCTCGATCGCGCTCAGCAGCAGCGACCAGCGCTCGACGAAGAGCTCGTTCAGCACCTCGTCCTTGGAGCGGAAGTAGTGGTAGACGAGGCCGTAGGCGACCCCGGCCTCGTCGGCGATGTCGGAGACGCGGGTGGCGTGGAAGCCCTGGCGGGCGAAGACGCGGATCGCAGCGTCGAGGATCTGGCGGCGCTTGTCGACGGGCGGTGCCTTGGCCATCAGGCCCGTGCCTCCGTCAGCTGCGGCCATA
>DASYJK010000080.1:0-2681 GCA_035996525.1 Solirubrobacterales bacterium | reverse complement strand
GAGGGTTCGTCGTGCGAGACTTGCGCCTCTCATGAGCACCCAGCCCCCTCAGTCGAGCCCCACCGCGAGCTACGAGGCCGACCCGGCGAACGTCCACCGGGTATTGCTGCTCTATTCGGGCGGGCTCGACACCAGCGTGATGCTGAAGTGGATCCAGGACTCCTACGAGGCCGAGGTCGTCTGCCTCACCGTCAACCTCGGCCAGCCCGGCGAGGACTATGGGGTGATCGAGGCGAAGGCGCGTCAGCTCGGCGCCGTCGAGTGCCACGTGGTCGACGCCCGCGAGCGCTTCGCCGCCGAGTTCCTCGCCCCGGCGATCAAGGCCAACGCCGTCTACGGCAACGGCTACCCGCTCTTCACCGCGCTCGGCCGGCCGCTGATCGCGGCCCTCGCCGTCGAGTACGCGCGCAAGGCCAACTGCGACACGATCGCCCACGGCTGCACTGGCAAGGGCAACGACCAGGTCCGGATCGAGGCCACGGTCGCGACCCTGGCGCCGGAGCTGCGGACGATCGCGCCGGTGCGCTCTTGGCAGATGGGCCGCGAGGAGGAGATCGCCTACGCCCGTGAGCACGGGATCCCGGTCAAGGGCGGCACCGAGGTGGCTCCCTACTCGATCGACGACAACCTCTGGGGCCGCTCCTCCGAGGGCCGCTGGATCGAGGATCTGACCCACGCGCCCGACGACGACGTCTTCCAGCTGGTCACCCGCCCCGAGCAGGCGCCGGACGAGGCCGAGGTCGTCACCGTCGGCTTCGAGGCTGGGCTGCCGGTCACGCTCGACGGCGAGCGCCTCGGCCTGGTCGACCTGCTGGAAAAGGCGGCCGCGATCGGCTGCCGCCACGGGGTCGGCATCGTCGACCACATCGAGGACCGGATCGTCGGCCTCAAGGTGCGTGACATCTACGAGGTGCCGGCGGCGGCGATCGTCCTCACCGCCCACGAGGAGCTCGAGCGCCTGGTCGGGACGATCCACCAGAACCAATTCAAGCCCGGCCTCGACCAGAAGTGGGGCTACCTGGTCTACGCCGGCCTCTGGTGGGAGCCGCTGCGCTCCGACCTCGACGCCTACATGGACGCGGTCAACGCCCAGGTGACCGGCGAGATCGGCCTGCGCCTCTACAAAGGCAGCGTCCGCGTCGTCACCCGCTCTTCGCCCAACGCCGTCTACGACTCCGAGCTGGCCAGCTTCGACCAGTCCGGCGGACTCTTCTCGCAGGCCGCCTCACCCGGCTTCATCGAGCTCTGGTCGCTGCAGTCGCGGATGGCGCACCGGATCCGCGAGCGCGGGGAGGAGGAGGGTTGATGAACGACAAGCTGGGAAGGGCCGCGATCCGCTTCGCCTTCCGCTACACCCGGCGCCGCTACAAGCGTGAGATCCGAATCGGGATCGGTGTCACCGTGGTCTTCCTCGGCATCGGCGCCTACCTCGCCAGCCGCAACGTCCCCGAGGGCTGAGTCGCCCGCACGCCGTGAACTGCATCAGATTCGTAATCCTGAGGATGACGAATTTGATGCAGTTTCCCCGAGACCGGGAGCGCTCGCCGGGGGCGAGCTAGCCTCGGATGTTTCGTGGTGCCGGCTCGCGCCAGAAAGGACCTCGTTGCCCTCGGCGCCGCCGTGGTGCTGCTCTGCGCGCTGCTGGGGCTGGTGCTCGGGTTCGCGCCGCGCGCCGGAGCCGCCGACGCCGGCGCGCTCGAATCCAAGCTGGTCGCCGCCCGCGGCGAAGCGAGCGGCATCGCCGCCGGCCTACGCTCCAGCCGCGAACAGCTGGCCGTCGCCGAAGGCGAAGCGGCGCAGGCGCAGGCGAAGGAGGACCGGCTCTCCGGCCTGCTCGCCGAAGGCCAGAATCGGGCCGCGGAGCTGAGCCACAAGCTGGAGGTGACCCGCGAAGAGCTGGCGGCCGAGAAGGCCCGCCTGCGCCGCTCCCGCGCCGCCCTGGCGGCACGCCTGGTGGCGATCTACGAGAGCGGCACGCCCAGCACCGCCAGCATCGTCCTCAGCTCCGCCGACTACGACGAACTGGCGACCCGAACCGACTTCCTGCGGCTGATCGAGGAATCCGACAGCGCCCTCGCCGACCGGGTTGAGCAGGTCCGCGACGAAGTCCGCCAGGAGGCGAAGCTGGTCGCCGCCCTCCAGGCCCGCGCTCTCGCCTACGACGAACGCCTCGCCGCCGCCCGCGACCAGATCGCCTCGGTCCGCGCCGCCGCCGAGTCCGCCGCCGCCCGCCAGCAGTCGATCGCGGCCGAACGCGAATCCGCCCTGGTCGGCCTCAAGATCAGCATCGCCAAGTGGGTCAAGGAGGTCCAGCAGGCCCGCGCCGCCGAAGCCCGCGCCGCCAGCGCCGCCGAAGCCGAAGAAGAAGTCAGCCGCTGGCTCGGCGGCCCTTACTCGATCCCGACCTACATCGTGATGTGCGAGTCCGGCGGCGACTACGGCGCCGTCAACCCGTCGTCGGGAGCCGGAGGGGCCTACCAAATCTTGCCGTCCACCTGGGAACTGTATGGCGGCCAAGGGGAACCGCAGAACGCCCCCAAGGCCGAACAGGACCGGATTGCCGCTGAAATTTATGCCGACTCAGGCGGGTCCGCCTGGGTCTGTGCGTAGGCGGGGGTCTGGGTAGGGGTTTCGCTTAACTTCTTTCGTGGATCGAGCTGCGGCCGCTCCGAGGTCGAGCG
>DASYJK010000079.1:0-5997 GCA_035996525.1 Solirubrobacterales bacterium | reverse complement strand
CTTCGTCATCGGGCCGCTGGCTGTGCGGCGACTTCATCAGGTAGCTGGAGGGGCCGTCGAGCTGACCGGCGATGCCGTTGTTGAGCGCCAGCTTGATCAGCCGCACCGCGTCGATCACGACGCCGGCCGAGTTGGGCGAGTCCCACACCTCGAGCTTGAGCTCGACGTTGAGCGGCACGTCACCGAAGGCTTTGCCCTCGAGCCGGATGTGCGCCCACTTGCGATCGGTCAGCCAGGGGACGTAGTCGGAAGGTCCGACGTGAACACTCTCGGCGGGCAGATCGTGGCCCATGATCGAGGTCACCGCGTTGGTCTTGGAGATCTTCTTCGAGTCCAGCCGCTCACGCTCGAGCATGTTGTAGAAGTCCATGTTGCCGCCGACGTTGAGCTGCGAGGTGCGCTCGACGCGGACGCCGCGGTCGTGGAAGAGGCGGGCGAGCTGACGGTGGACGATCGTCGCCCCGACCTGGGACTTGATGTCGTCGCCGATGATCGGCAGGCCGGCCTCTTTGAAGCGCTTGTCCCAGTAGTCCTCGCGGGCGATGAAGACGGGGAGGCAGTTGACGAAGCCGACCCCGGCCGCGAGCGCCTGCTCGACGTACCACTTGGTCGCATCCTCAGAACCGACCGGCAGATAACAGACGAGCACGTCCGCCTTGGTCTCCTTGAGGATGCCGACGATGTCGGCGGTCTCGCCCGGTGCTTTGGTGATCTTCTGTTTGAGGTACTTGCCGAGGCCGTCGTGGGTCATGCCGCGGTTGACCTTGACGCCGAGGCTGGGGACGTCGGCGAACTTGATCGTGTCGTTCTGTCCCGACCAGATCGCCTCGGAGAGGTCTTTGCCGACCTTCTCCTGGTCGATGTCGAAGGCGGCGACGAACTCGATGTCGCGGACGTGGTAGCCGCCCAGCTCGACGTGCATCAGGCCGGGAACTTCCTCGGCCGGATCAGCGTTCTTGTAGTACTCGACGCCCTGGATGAAGGAGTTGGCGCAGTTGCCGACGCCGACGATGGCGACACGGACCTTCTCGTCGCCGCGGGCGATGCCGTTGGTGCTGCCGTTTGCTCCGTTGCTCTCACTCATGAAATTGGAAGTCCTCCTGGATCGCGCTGGATGGCTGAACACACCCGGCCGCCTTGCTGGTTACAGCTCCTCCGCCTCACCGCCGCCGCTCCGGGTGCCGGCCTCGGCCAAAAGAAGCTCGTTTCGCACATGCCAAACCCGCTGGATGACCGTGATGATGGTCAGAACGGCGATCACGTAGATCGACGGCGCCAGCAGTTCGAAATCGCCGATGCCGGCGCCCTTGGCAAAGATCAGGCCGATCGAAAGTAGCACCACCCTGACCGGCCGCGTCGCCAAACCGACCTTGCACTCGACCCCCAGCGCCTCGGCCCGAGCCCGCGTGTAGGAGACCATCAGCGAGCCGAGCACGGCGACCACGCACATCGCCGCCGCGAAGTCTTCACCGCGGGAGGCGAAGTAGCCGGCGACCGCGGCCAGCACGATCCCCTCCTCGATGCGGTCGAGGGTGGAGTCGAGGAAGGCGCCGAAGAGGGTGCCCTTGCCGGACATCCGCGAGTAGCGGCCGTCGAGCGTGTCCATCACCGAGCCGAGCACGAAGGCGACGCCGGCGAGGAAGAAGAGGCGCTGGGTGACGAGGACGGCGGCGACCACGTTGCCGAAGAGGCCGACCATCGAGATCGCGTTCGGCGTCAGCCGCGACTCGATCAGGCGATCACGGGCGTAGGAGCGCAGCTCCTGCCCGTTGCGGCTCGCGCCACGGCCGTTGCGACGGCCGCCCGGGGCCCTTGGCGGCGCCGAAGGTTCCATTGGCGGAGGCTAAACCAAGATCCAATCCCGGTAGGGGTTCCACTTAACTTTTCCCGAAGACGGCTTGCACTCGTCCGTCAGCCGCGCCTCGGAAAAAGTACAAGACGTTGCACCCCTACCGGGACTGGATCTACGCCTCAACCTCCTGTGGGATCCGGGATCGCCAGCCCCAGGCCTCGGGCCTGGCCCGAGCGAGCAGCCGCTGCGCGACCAGGGCCGCGGTGATCGCGACCATCCAGCCCAGGGCGACATCGACCCAGTAGTGGTTGGCGGTGACGATCACCACCCAGGCGATCAGCAGCGGCCAGAGCGCCCAGAGCACTTTCGAGATCCGGTGGCGGCAGACCATCACCCCGGTGGCGCCGATCATCAGCGCGAAGGCGCAGTGCATGCTCGGCACCGCCGCGTAGGGGTTGATGAAGACCTTGGCCAGAGTGGAGTCGTGGTTGACCCCGGAGAAGTCGGTGATCGTGTCGACGAAGCCCTCGTGCCCGAACATCCGCGGCGGTGCCGTCGGGTAGCCGATATAGCCGATCAGCGCCAGGCACATCGAGACCACGAACATGTTGCGGACGAAGTAGTAGGACTCGTTGCGGAAGAGGTAGAGCCAGACCAGGAAGCCGAGCGCGATCGAGAACTGGGCGTTCAGATAGAGCTGGTTGGCGATGTCGATGACCCAGTGGGCGGGCAGAAAGAACGCTTGCAGGCTGGGCTCGAAGAGAGTGTGGATGCCGCGCTCGAAATCGATCACCTGCTGGCCGTGGGCAAGCGCGTCCTCCCGGCTGGAGTCGGCGATGCCGCGGCCGAGCTCGTAGATGACGTCGACCCCGACGAGGATGCCGATCTGGCGCCCGGCATCGCCCCAACCCTTGGGCAGCCTGGCGGTGACGCTTGCGAACGCGCGAGACACGAGACAGTCAATTGTAATCCGCGGGTTAACGGGCCACTAGGGTCCGCCCGGTGACCTGGAAACGACCGAGCAGGCGGCGGGTGCGGGCGATCCGCGACCGGCTGCGGGAGATGTACGGGCAGCCGGTCAACGAGCCGCACCGGCAGCCGATCGCCGAGCTGATCAAGACGGTGCTCTCCCAGCACACCAACGACCGCAACCGCGACCGTTCGTTCGCCGCCCTGCGCGAGCGCTTTCCGACCTGGGAGGAGGTGCGCGACGCGCCGGTGGCCGAGGTCGAGGAGGCGATCCGGCCCGGCGGCCTGGCGAAACAGAAGGCGCCGCGGGTCCAGGCGATCCTCGAGCGGCTGGGCGAGGAGCTCGACCTCGACTGGACCGAGACGGCGCCACGCGAGGAGTCGCTGGAGTTCCTGCTGGGGCTGCCCGGGGTCGGGCGCAAAACCGCCGCCTGCGTGCTGATCTTCACCTGGGACATCCCGGAGATCCCGGTCGACGTCCACGTGCACCGGGTCGGCGGCCGGCTCGGCCTCTTCCCGGCCAAGTCCTCGTTCGAGCGCGCCCACGACGAGATGCTCGCCGTAGTCGACCCCGCCGATGCCTATGAGCTGCACATGAACCTGATCCGGCACGGCCGTGAGATCTGCCGCCCGAAGCCGCGCTGCGGAGAGTGCGAGCTGCGGCGCATGTGCCCCTGGTACCGCGCCGAGAAGTAGTATCCGCGCCGCGAAATGAGCAAACGCACCTTCATCGTCTTCGGACTGCTGATCCTGGTCCTCGCCGTCGTCATCCCCTGGCTGGCTTTCCGCTCCAAGGGCGACGCCACGACGGGCGACCAGAAGGTCGCCGCCGACCTCAAGGACGGCCAGTCCCTGTTCCAGACCAACTGTGGCACCTGCCACACCCTCTACTCGGCGGGCACCGACGGCAACTACGGCCCGAACCTGGACGAACTGCTGGCGCCCTCCGGCCCGCCCAGCGGCTCCAGCGCCGCCTCGACGATCAAAGCGACCGAAGGCCGCGTCCTCAACGCGGTCGAAAACGGCGTCAACAGCTCCACCACTCCCGGCCGCATGCCGGGGGGCATCCTCAACAAGCAGCAGGGTGAAGAAGTCGCCGAATTCGTCGCCGCCACCGCCGGCGAAGGCTGAACAGCCGGCCGGCGGGCCTGAAACGTCCTGGCTACGGACGCTCCAGACCCATCGACCTCGGGCTAGTGGGCGAACCTCAAGGAGCTGAAGAGGCCCGCGTGGTCTGAGCTCCAGAAACCATTGACCGGGAGCAGGCCAGTCACGGTTGAGTTCTGGAGGGTGATGTCACTCGGGTCGTTCGTCAGCACGTGATCAACCTGGTGGTCAAAGTCGGCGATGCTGCCGCCGGCCCCTTCCGCCAGCAGGCTCGACTTGAGGCAGCAGCCGAGTGGGACGTTGGTGCTGCGCTCGACGAAGCCAGCTTCGACCAGGGCGTTGTAGGCCTGGGCGTCGCCCGGTTCAACCGTGTCGTCGTCGGAGTTGAGATCGCCGACGAGGACGACCGGCAGGCTGCCGGTCGCCGGGCCGCCCGGGGCCACCAGCTCACGGGCCTGGAGCGAGCGGATGCTCGGCACCAGCGCCGCCGGATCGAACGCCTCCAGGTGGGTGTTGACGAAGCGAAACGGGTGGCTCCCGCGCACCTTCGCGTCGGTCGCCGTCCAACCCCGTTTGATCGTCAGCGGTTTGCCGAGAATCGGCACCGCCAGCAGAGTTTTGAAATTGCCCGACTGCGGGTTCGCCGTCTCGACGCCGGCGCCGCGGCGCTTGAGGATTACGTCGCGCATGGTCAGGCGACCGTTGATCTCCGCGTTGGCGATCGCGGGGTTGGGACCATCGCCCGCGATGCCGTTCTCATCGCCCGGCGCTTCGAGGTCGAACTCGTTCTGGCTCACGACGACTTCGTAGCGGTCTGACCCTTTGTTCAACTGGTCGAGCAGCAGTTGCAAGTAGTCGTAACGGACCGTGGCCGCCGTCGGTTCGCCGGTAATCACGGGGGTCAGGTCGGGCGGGCCGGTGCGCCAGAGCGCGACCTCCTGCAGGCCGACGAGGTCGGGCTTCTGCTTGAGGATCTCCTGAGCCAGGCCGTTGGCCCGGGTCGGGAAGTCATTGGCGGTGACTTCGCGCAGGATCTGGCCGGTCGCGGCGACGAACGCTTCGAGACTGGGAGCGCCAATCGCCGGGGCCAGGTCGGCGCCGAGGTAGAGGTTGCGGGTCATCACGTTGACTTCCTTGCCGCGACCGTGATCGCCACCGTGGCCGGGATGACCCGGATGGCCGTGGCCAGGATGGCCGGAGTGGCCGTGATCAGGGTGCCCCGGGTGGCCGTGGCCAGGATGACCCTGGGGCGCGTACCCGCGCGAGGGACCGCCGTGGGCGCCGGCAAGCGCCGGCAAGGCAAGGGCGAGGACTAGGCTCGCGGCGAGCAACCACGCCGGCAGCCAGCGATTCGTGCTGGGACTCAAGATGTTCCTCCTCTTCCGGATCCCACCCCTGGGATCTATTTGGACGAGGCACCTCCCGCCATTGACTATAGGCGGATCGCTTGAGTTCTGCCGGGGATCTGCCATACTGCCACTTAGATTTCTTAGGCTTGAACAACGAAACCCCTGGAGGTACGCGAAAAAGTGGGAAAGACGATCGGGATTGACCTGGGCACGACCAACTCGTGCGTCGCCGTCATGGAGGGCGGCGAGCCAACCGTTCTGGAGAATTCGGAGGGCGGTCGCACGACCCCGTCCGTGGTCGCCTTCACCGAGGGCGGTGAGCGGCTGGTCGGCACCGTGGCCAAACGCCAGGCGGTGATGAATCCGGAGAACACGATCTTCTCGATCAAGCGCTTCATGGGCCGCAAGGAGGCCGAAGTCAAAGAGGAGGAGACGATCGTCCCCTACGAGGTCGAGGCCGGCCCCAACGGTGACGTCCGCGTCGACGTGCGCGGCAAGCAGTACAGCCCGCCGGAGATCAGCGCGATGATCCTGCAGAAGCTCAAAGCCGATGCCGAAGCGAAGCTCGGCGAGACGGTCGACAGCGCCGTCATCACCGTCCCCGCTTACTTCAACGACGACCAGCGCCAGGCGACTACCGACGCCGGCAAGATCGCCGGGCTCGACGTCAAGCGGATCATCAACGAGCCGACCGCGGCGGCGCTGGCCTACGGGCTCGACAAAGAGAAAGCCGACCAGACGATCCTCGTCTTCGACCTCGGCGGCGGCACCTTCGACGTC
>DASYJK010000078.1:0-11021 GCA_035996525.1 Solirubrobacterales bacterium | reverse complement strand
GCATTCGAAGATCGCCCGGTGGCGGTCGAGGTAGAAGTCGGCGGCGTTGAGCTTGACCTCGTCGATCACCCGCGTCAGCGCCGGCTCGGCGACCAGCATCGCCCCGAGGACGGATTCCTCCGCCTCGATGTTCTGCGGCGGCACGTGGGTTGAGGTCGGCTGTGGCATCGGTGTCTAGTTAAGGCCCCGCGGCGGCGGCATCTTGACGCGCGATCCCCGGTTACCAAGCAAATCAGAGGCCCGACGCGGGCAGGTCGCGGTTATATGCAAATGACGGGGAAAGAAATTGACACTTCGGTTACGCTGGCGTGCCGGAGACGGTGGAGAGATGTTCGACGGCCGGGGGGATCAGGCCCTCCTGCTCCTGCTGGCGCTCGCCGCGGCGGAGCATGCGCTGGGTGAGGATGGCGAGGCTGAGGATCGCGGTGGCGCCGAGGCTGAGCTGGACGCTGAGCAGGCCTTCGCGGGTCCAGTAGACGTCGCGCAGGTCGAGCAGGAGGGCGGCCTCGTCGAAGGTCAGCCCCATCCCGATCCCCATCGGCACCGCGAGGTGGTCCTCGAAGTCGTCGTTTTCGGTCAGCAGGGCGGCGGTGCCGGAGGCGAAGGCGATCAGGATGCCCGGCACGAAGTGGTGGATGTGGCGGCCGCCGACGCTGACATTGCGGAAGGGGCCCCAGTTGTCCCTGATCCCCCAGGTGGAGATCCGCACCAGCGCGAAGGAGCCGAGGAAGCCGCCGAGCAGGTTGAACAGGACCGTTTCGCTGCGCGGCGCCTCGTTGTAGCCACGCACGGCGACGCCGACCGTGTCCGCCGCCGCCGCGGGCGCCGCTTCGATCAACCCCTCCCGACTCTCCCTCTCCTGCGCCCGCCGCCGCAGCATCCGGCTGAACTGATCCGCCACGACCACCCCAGCCCCACCGATCGCCACCACCGCCAACCCAACCGTCTCCCGCTCTGCTTTGGCCCACCCCAACCGCGTGCGCGCTCTGGCGCGCCGGTTGATCTTGGTAGGCAGCTTCAAGGAAGACACCAGCCGAGCCTATCCAGAGCGCTGATGAGCGGTCCGTTGGGAGATGCCGAGAACGGAGCCTGTTTGCCCCGCCCGCAGGCATCTCCCAACGGGACGCCCACCTGGCTAGAGGAGGCTTACTTCTCCTCGGAAATAATCGTCTTGACCGCGGCAACGGTGCCGTCGGCAAGCTCGATCTCAACCATGAAGGTGCCGACTTCGCGCAGCGGCTGCTCGAGCCGGACCCGTTTTTTCTCGATCCGCAGGTCGCGGGCCTCGCGCAGGGCGTCGACGATCTCTTTGGCGCCGACCGAGCCGAACAGCCTGCCGTCCTCGCCCGCCCGCTGGTGGATCGTCAGCACGGTCTTGCCGAGCAGGCCGGCGGCCTGTGCTTCGCGCTCGACCCGTGCCTTCTCGGCCTTTTCGGCGATCTCGCGGCGGCGCTGCGCTTCCTCGAGGGCGCCCGGGGTGGCCGGCGCCGCGAGCTTGCGCGGGATCAGGAAGTTGCGGAGGTAGCCGGGGGCGACGTCGATCGCCTGACCGCGTTCGCCGAGCGACTCGACGTCCTGGAGCAGGATGGCCTGTGCCATCAACGCTCTCCGACGTAAGGCAGCAGGGCGATCTCTCGCGCCCGCTTCACCGCCACCGAGAGCTGACGCTGGTGACGGCGGGAAAGCCCGGTCACGCGCCGGCCGCGGGTCTTCCCCTTGTCGGAGAGGAAGCGCCGCAGCAGGTTGAGGTCCTTGTAATCCACGACCTCGGCGTTGACTCGCGTGTACTTGCGGGGACGGGCGCGCTCAGCGCCGCGTCGACCGCGTTTGTTGTCTGAAGAAGTCTCTCTAGCTCTAGCCATCGGCGCGGGATGCTACAGATTGAAGCCGGGACGCCGCATGGCGCCCCGGCAGCAGGCTAGAACGGGATGTCGTCTTCGGAACCGCCCCCGCCCCCGCCGGAGCCGGCCGCGGCCCCTTCGAAGTCGGAGGTGTCGGCGGGGACGTCGCTGGTCGGGGAGAAGCCTCCGCCACCGCCGTTGCCATTGCCGCCCCCCCCGGAGCCGTCGCGGGAGCCGAGGAACTGGACCGTGTTGGCGATGACCTGGACCGCCTGGCGTTTGCCGCTGCCGTCTTTGGACTCCCACTCACGCCAGTCGAGCCGGCCTTCGACCGCGACCGGGCGGCCCTTGGACAGGTAGTTGGCGCAGTTCTCGCCCTGGCCGCCGAAGACGACGACGTCGAAGTAGTTGGGCTTGTCGACCCACTGGCCGCTCTGGTCTTTGCGGCGGCTGTTGACAGCGACACGGAGCTCGCAGACCGCCGTCCCACCCCCGGTATGCCGCAGCTCAGGGTCCCGGGTCAGGTTCCCGGTGATGACGACCACGTTCACGTTTGAAGCTGCCAAAGCACTCACTCCTCTGAAGTCGCTGGTTGAATTCCAGTCTAAGAGTGGCGGCGGCGCGACCTCTCCCCCGCGGGCAGGGCATTTTCCGCAAAGAGCGGGGCCGGGGGGCCGCTACTCGTCTGAGGAGTCGTCGCGAGAGTCGCCGCGGTCGTCGCGGGCTCCCGTGGCGCTGCGCTCGCGCGGCCCGGGGGCGGCGGTGGTCGCCGGCGGCACGATCACCGGGGCGTCGGGGTCGACCCTGAAGATGCGGAAGCGGAGCACGCCGTCGGCGATCTTGAGGTTGTGGTCAAGCGAGTCGAGCAGCTCGGTCGGCGCCTCGAAGCGGAGCCAGCGGTAATCCGCCTCGTTCCGCTTGTTGATTTCGAAGGCCATCTTGCGCAGGCCCCAGCTGTTCTCATGCTTGAGGGTGCCGGCCGCCTCGATCTGGGTGCGGGCGTCGCCCACCAGCCCGTCGCGCGCGGGGGCGTCCAACTCGGGGTCCAGCATCAGGACCAGCTCGTATTCGCGTGGGGCTGCCAAAACGGCGAGGGACTATAGCGGCGGAATTCGCATCGGTCGTGCCCGGTCAGTGCGGGGCGAACTCGGCCGAGCCGTCGGCGGGGGAAGGAGGGGGCACCGTCGGCGGAGCCGGCACCGCTTCCACGGGAGTCACCGGAGGAGGTTCGGGGGCTGGTGGCGGAGCCGCGGGAGGGGGTGGCACCGGCACCGGCGCGGGAGCCCTCGGCTTCCCCCGGTGCCGCCGAGGCTTGGGCTTGGAGCCGACCTTCACTTTCTGCGCTCCGCGCCGGGACCGAGGGCGCGGCTTCCGAGTGGGCTCCGGCGCCGCGACCGGCTCCGGCGCGATCTCCACTCGCGGCAGCCCCACGTCCTTGGCCAATGGCGGTGGCGCGGGCGGCTTCAGCAGCGCGGGGAGCAACTGCAGGGCAAGCAGGGCGGCAGCGGCGCCCAGCGCCAGCTTGGCCACCGCGGACCAGCGAACTCGGACTCCGCGCATGCGACCCCAAGGCCGGGAGGCGCCGGAGTTCTCCCCGGCGGCCTACTAGACGGTCTCGGCCCGCAGCTGCTCGATGTCGCGCAGCTGGTCGTCGACCCAGTCGCCTGGGTTGCGCGAGAAGATGATCTCCTTCAGTCCCTCCGACCACTCGCGGCGTTCGCCGGCCGGCATCGTCAGGGCCCGGTAGATCGCGTCGGCCTGGGCCTGGATGTCGAAGGGGTTGACGGTGATCACGTAGTCGTAGAGCTCCTCGTGGGAGCCGGTGTTCTCGGAGAGCATCAGCACCCCGTTCCTCGTGTTGACCGCCGGCGCCTCCTTGGCAACCAGGTTCATGCCGTCGAAGAGCGAGTTGACCATCAGCAGGTCGAAGTGCTTGTAGCGGGCGACCGCGTCGTGGAAGTTCTCGTAGATCCGCAGGTCGATCGGCATCCAGTCGGTCGTCCCGTGGTTGTGGTTGACGACCGCGACCAGGGCCTCGATCCGCTCCAGGTACTCGGCGTACTCGGGGACGTCCTGGCGCGAGGGCTGCAGGTGGGCGATGAAGGTGACCTCTTCACGGAACTCCGGGTGCTGGGTGAGGAAGGTGTCGAAGGAGGTGAAGCCGCGCAGCACGTTCTTGGATAGATCGGCGCGGTCGACGCGGATGATCAGGTGCTTGCGGCGGCGCTCCAGCACCTCGCGCTCGGCCTCGGCCACCTCGGGCGACTCCGCCGCCCGCTCCAGCCGCTTCGCGTCGATCGAGAGCGGGTAGGCCCGGGCCAGCGTCTTGCGGCCGTTGTGGCGGACCTCGGCGTTGACGTAATCGACGTCGACGTCCTCGAGCAGTTCGTCGCAGCAGCGGAGGAAGTTGATGCAGTAGGCGTGGGTGTGGAAGCCGATGATGTCGTTGGCCAGCATCCCCTCGAAGATCGTTTCGCGGATGCGGCTGGGGAGGATCCGCCAGCTGTCAGGCTGCGACCAGGGGATGTGGACGAAATGGTGGAGGAAGACGTCCGGGCGTGCCTCGCGGATCATTCCCGGGGCGGTGTAGAGGTGGTAGTCGTGGAGCATCACCAGCGGTCGCTCCTGGCTCTCGATCTGCTCCAGCACGGCAGCGGCGATGTCGCGGTTGACCGCCTGGTAGCCGAAGTCCCAGGCGTCGAGCTCCTGCTGGCGGATGTCCGGCGCGTTGGAGAGGTCCCAGAGGTAGTGCTGGATGAACCAGAGGATCGGGTTGGCGATGACGTTGTAGAAGCGGTCGTAGGCCTGGGGATCGCTGCCGACCAGCCGCACCCGGTAATCGATGCCGTCGATCGAGAGCTCGACCGGGCCGCCTTCCTCTTCGGACACGGCGACGTCCTCGTCGGTCATCGCCGAGGCGATCCAGAGCGCGTCGCGGTGGGAGACCAGGCCGGAGAGCGCGGTGACCAGGCCGCCGCCGCCGCGGCGCAGCGTGCGCTCGTCGTTCTCGTCGCGCTCGAACTGGAGCGGGCCCCGGTTGGAGACGATGATCAGCGGCGAGGAGTCCACGCCGCAGAGGTTAAGGGTTGACCTTGAGGGGCTTAGGTGTCGAGGTCGGTCAGCAGACCGAGCCAGTCGCGCAGCAGCCGCGGCGAGAGGAACTCGCGGCGGGCGTGCTCCTTGCCGGCCCGGCCGAGGCGCTTGCCCAGCTCGGGGTCGGCGAGGATCTCGAGGCTGCGCTGGGCGCACTCGGAGGGCGAGCTGACCAGGAAGCCGGTCTCGCCGTCGGTGATCTGCAGCGGGATGCCGCCGACGTCGCCGCCGATCGTCGGGCGTCCCTTCCAGAGCGCCTCGGTGACGGTCAGGCCGAAGCCCTCGCGGATCGACTTCTGCAGGCAGACGTCGGATTGGGACTGGAAGGCATTGACCTCGATCGCGCCGACGTTGTTGAGGTTGCTGAGGATCTTGATGTCGGGATCGTTGTCCGCGTATTCGTAGGTTTTCTGGAAGTACTCGCGGCCCTCGGGGTCATCGCTCGCCATCGAGCCGACCATCGCCAGCTGCGCCTCCGGGACCTGCTCGGTGACCTCGCGGTAGGCGTCAATGACGCCGATCGGGTCCTTCCAGGGGTCGAAGCGGGAGACCTGGGTGATCAGCGGCCGATCGGGGTCGATTCCGAACTGACGGGAGACGAAGGCGGCGTCCTCGGGCGAGAAGGCCATGTTCTTCGGCGAGAGCGGGTCGATCGCCGGCGGGATGATGTTGACGCCGGCGCGGCCCTTCTCGCCGATCGCGCCCGGCACGTACTGGGGTAGGTGCCAGACGCTGGCGTCGTATTCCTCGATCAGCGGCAGCAGCCGCTCGATCGGGGCCGGGTTCGGGGTCGAGAGGTCGATGTGGCAGCGCCAGATCCAGTTCTTGCCCTTGGCCAGGGCGCCGCGGCGGAGGCCGATCGGCTGCGGGTCGTGGACGATCACCGCGTCCCACTCGCCCTGCAGCCCGTCGGCGTTGATCTGGTTGATCTCGTCGAAGACCGCCCACTGCTCGTCGCTCAGCGTCTCCTCGGCGCCCTGCAGCGAGTTGTGCAGGAGCTTGGTGGCGTTGAAGAACTCCTCCTTGCCGAAGATGACGTGCCAGTGGGCGTCGAGGCCGATGTCCCGCATCAGCGGCACGATCGTGTAGAGGATCTCGGAGACGCCGCCGCCGAACGCGGTGGCGCTGACGTGCAGAACGCGTTTGCCCTTGAGCGGCTCCGCCAGCTCGCGGATGCGCTCGATCGTCTCCTTGCCGACTATGTGCTGATAGTCGGTGAGGGACTTCTGGCCAAGTGCGACTTCCTGAAGCAAGGCCGGAGTTCTACACCTCCGGGCGGCGCCGCGCTGACTAGCCGGCTTCGATCGAGTCCGGGCGCTTGCCCAAAGTGACCTCGACCTGCTTCTTTTCGCCGTCGCGGAGGATCGTCAGCGTGACTTTTTCGCCGGGTTTCTTGAGGGAGATCTGACTGGCGAGATCATTCGGCGTGACCACGTTGTGGCCTTCGACCTGGAGGATCACGTCGCCGCCGGCGCTGTACTGGCCAGCCTGGAATTTAATTTCCTTGTCGCCGCCCTTGAGCCCGGCTTTCTCGGCGGGGCCGCCGGGAACGACTTCGGCCAGCAGGCCGCCGAAGGTGGTGTCGAGGCCGAGCTTCTTGGCGAGCTGCGGGTAGAGCGCCTGGCTGGAGACGCCGATATAGGCGTATTCGGCCTTGCCGGTGGCCTCGAGCTGGGCGATCGAGCGCTTGATCGCGGAGACCGGGACGGCGAAGCCGACCCCGGAGTTGGAGCCGGAGTTGGTCTCGATCTGCTCGTTGATGCCGAGCACGCGGGCACCGGCGTCGAGCAGCGGCCCGCCCGAGTTGCCGGGGTTGATCGAGGCGTCGGTCTGGATCGCCCCCTCGATCTGGAAGTCGGTCAGCGATTTCACCGAGCGGTCGGTGGCGGAGATGATCCCGCTGGAGAGCGACTGCATCTCGCCGAAGGGGCTGCCGATCGCCGCCACCGGCTGGCCGACCTGGAGGTCGCCGTCGTTGCCGAGCTGCAGCGGGTGCAGGGCGAAGCCGTCGGGTTCGATCTTCAGCAGGGCGACGTCGGCGAAGGGATCGAAGCCGACGATTTCGGCCGGGACCACGTTGCGGTCGGGGAACTCGACGAAGACTTCCTTCGCCGGCACCCGTTCGCCGCTGCTTTCGTCGGTGACGACGTGGGCGTTGGTGACGATCCGGCCGTCGGTGTCGAGGACGAAGCCGGAGCCCTCGGCGGCGCTTTCGGCGCCGAAGATCGAGCGGATCGTGACCACTCCGGGCGAGGCCTCGCGGTAGACGCGCTCGGCGTCGAAGCCGCTGGCGGCCGTCTCGATCGCGACCTGTGGCGGGGCGGTGGCGGTGGCATCGCTCTGGCCGCCGGAACTGGTCTCGTCACCGCCACTCGAGCCGCAGCCGGCGAGCGAGGCGAGGAAGAGCAGGGCCAGGCAGAGCAGCGCCGCGAGCGCCGCGCGGGACCTCACGCCGGCGCCTTGGCGAGGGCGAGGCGCGCCCCCGTATCCGCCGCGGCCGGCGGCAGATCGAGCGTGAAGGCGGTGAAGCGGCGGCTGGAGCTGATCGTGATGCGGCCGTCCATGCGCTGGGCGAGCTCGCTGGCGATCGCCAGGCCGAGGCCGGAGCCACCGGCCTTGTCGGCCGTGTAGAAGCGCTCGAAGATCCGGCTCTGCACCCGCTGGGGGATGCCGGAACCCTCGTCGGAGACGGTCAGCTCAGCGCGGCGATTGACGGAGTAGGTGGTCACGGTGACATCGGTGCCCTCGGGCGTGTGGGTGAGGGCGTTGTCGAGGAGGATACGGATGATCTGCCGCAGGCGATCGGGGTCGCCCAGCGCGATCGCCGGCTGTTCGGGGGTGCGCAGCTGCAATCGCGAGCCGCGCAGGTCGGCGCGGGCCCCGAACTCCCGCGTCACCTCCCGAGCCAGGGCACCGAGGTCGACGCCGCGCGGGTGCATCACCATCGCCCCGGCGTCGAGCTGGGAGAGGTCGAGCAGGTCGGCGGTGAGCTTGGTCAGGCGTTCGATCTGCTGGCGCATCGTGCGCACGAACTCGGCTCGCTCCTCCGGGCTCGGGTCCTCCTCTTCGAGCAGCTCGACGAAGCCGCCGAGGCTGAAGATCGGCGTCCGCAGCTCGTGCGAGGCGTTGGCGATGAACTGCTTGCGGGCGCTGTCGAGCTCGGCCAGGCGGCGCTGCATCTCGTTGAAGGTGCGGGCCAGCTGGCCTAGCTGCCCGGCCGAGGCGATCGGGATCGTCGTCTCGAAGTTGCCGTCGGCGACTTTGCGGGCGGCGTCCTGGAGACGGCTGATGTTGCGGGCCGCCAGCTGCGCGTAGTAGAGGCCGAGCGCGGTAGCGAACGCGACCGCGATCAGGCCGCCGATCAGGATCTCGCCCTTGACCGCTCCCCCAGAGCCGCCGATCGTCACCGTGTAGAGGTAGACGATCGCCACGGTGCCGACGCTGATCGCGACCGCGGTGAGCGTGATCCGGTTGCCGAGGTTGGTCAGCCTGAGCCGGGGCACGGTGCCGCTACTCCTTGAAGCGGTAGCCGACCCCGCGCACCGTGAAAAGGAACTCGGGCTCCTTGGGGTCGCGCTCCAGCTTCTCCCGCAGGTGCCTGATGTGGACGTCGACCGTGCGCGGATCGCGGTACTCGGAGTCCCCCCAGACGTGCTCGAGCAGGGTCTCGCGGGTGAGCACGCGGCCGAGCGAGCGGGCGAGCGCGGCGAGGATCTCGAACTCGACGTAGGTGACGCGAACCTCCTCGTCGCCGAGGGTGACGATGCGGCGGCCGAAGTCGATCGTCAGCTCGCCGCTCTCGATCGACTCCTCGGCGGCCGCGTCGCCGCCCATCCGCGAGCGCCGCAGCGCCGCTTTGACGCGGCTGCGGAACTCGCGCATCGAGAACGGCTTGGTGATGTAGTCGTCGGCACCGACCTCGAGCCCGGCGACCTTGTCGGTCTCGCTGCCTTTGGCGGTCAGCATGATGATCGGCACCTGGCTGTGCGAGCGCAGCTGGCGGCAGACTTCGACGCCGTCGAGCCGGGGTAGCATCAGGTCGAGGATGACCAGGTCGAAACGGCCCTCCTCGAAGCGCTGCAGGGCTTCGCTGCCGTCGAGCGCGGAGGTGACGTGGTAGCCGTCCTTGCGCAGGGGGTAGCTCAAGAGCGTCTGAATCGACTGCTCGTCGTCGACGAGGAGAATGCGGGCCGTCCCGTTAGCCACGGACATAAGGGTAGTGCGACGGGGAAATTGGACGCATGTGCGAGTACCCAGAACTAAGGATCTGAGAGGTCGGGCCGATAAAGGGAGCGTGATGCAGTCGCAGGAACTCAAGAGCCTGGTCGAGTCCGGCCACTACAAGCCCGACCCGTCGCGGATCGCCACAGCGATGCTGCAGCGACGGGGCGTACGGGAGCTGTTGATCAGCGGCGCCGCCGGCCTCAACCGAGCTGGTCGAACCCCGCCGGGGCCAGAATCCCCCCGCCGGGCAGCCTGATCTCGACCTCCTCGCCGGCCGTCACCTCGCCGACTCGCGCCAGCCCGTCCGGGCCGTCCGCGGGCGCTGTCCGCAGCGCCTCGTCCAGCCGCTCCGGCGCCAGCGCCGCCAGCAGCTCGTAGTCCTCTCCGCCTATGGCGGCCAGCTCGAGCGGGTCGCGGCCGGCGGCGGCGGCGATCTCGGTCACGCCCGGGGCGAGGGGGAGGGTCGCGGCCTCGATGCGGACGCCGGCGCCACTGGCGCGGGCGAGGTGCCCGGCGTCGCCGCCGAGGCCGTCGCTGAGGTCGATCATCGCCCGCGCGCCGGCCGCGGCCAGCGCCTGGCCGGCGGCGAGGCGGGGGGTGGGGTCGAGCTGGCGCCGCCGTAGCTGGGCGGCGGTGGCGGCGTCGACCGCGGCCGCCAGCTCGGGCCGTTCCAGCAGCAGCAGGCCGGCCGCCGCGCCGCCGATCTCGCCGGTGAGGACGAGCGCGTCGCCGGGCATCGCGCCGGCACGCGTGACCAGGTACTCGGGCGCCAACGCGTGGCCCACGACGGTGACGGCGAGGGTCAGGGCGGGAGCGCGGGTGACGTCGCCGCCGGCCAGGGTCGTCCCGGTCGCGGCGGCCAGCGCCACGATCCCGTCGAAGAGCTCGAGGCAGCCGTCCTCGTCGAGGTCGGGCGGCACGCCGACGGCGACGTAGGCCTCGCCGGCCTCGGCTCCCATCGCCGCCAGGTCGGAGAGCGCGGTGGCCAGGGCCTTGCGGCCGATCTGGGTCAGGGTGGCGGTATCGCGGCGGAAGTGGACGCCGTCGACGAGAGCATCGATCGAGGTCGCGGTGGCACCGCCGGGGACGGTGACGGCAGCGTCGTCGCCGCTCCCGACCAGGACCCGGGAGGGCGCCGTGGGAAGCCGTTCCCGCAGTCTCGCCAGCAGCTCGAACTCGCCCATCGGGCTGACTATCCCAAACCGGCTCCTTCGTCCCCTGCCGGGCCGGCGCGCCCGGTCAGCGCTGCTGCCGTCACTAAGGTGCCCCTGACGTGGAGCGCCGCCAGCCATTTCTGCACCGGGTCGGCGAGGCCGGAGCCAAGTTCGGGACGCGCCCGCCCCGCAGTCGTGGGGTCCGCCTCGCCCTCCAGATCGGCCTTGCCGTGCTCATCTTCGGCTTCCTGGTCCTCACCGTCATCGACCAGTGGTCGGAGATCCAGAGCGAAGGCGTCCACTTCCACATCGCCTGGCTGGCCCCGGCGATCGTCATCCTGCCCCTCTTCTACGTCTTCAGTGCGCTCGGCTGGGAGATCACCCTGCGCTTCCTCGGCCATCCGATCGGGTTCGGCCGCGCTCAGGTCGCCTGGGGCCAGCCACTGCTGGCGCGATACGTGCCGGGCAGCGTCCTCTACGTGCTCGGGCGGGTACTGCTCTCCGAGCGGGCGGGGGTGCCGCGGCGGACCACGATCGCCAGCATCGTCTACGAACAGGCGATCTCGGCGACGTCGGCGATCGTCGTCGCCGCCTACTTCATCGTCCATCACCCCGACCTGCAGGGGCAGCCGCTGCGCTGGGCGGTGCTGTTGCTGATCCCGGCGGCGATCGTGCTGCTGCACCCGCGTGTCTTCGGCCCGCTCGCAGA
>DASYJK010000077.1:0-3942 GCA_035996525.1 Solirubrobacterales bacterium | reverse complement strand
CTCGTCAAAGAGGTCTGGGCAGATGCGAGGCACCGACGACGAGATACGCGAGAAGTACCTGGAGCGGGCGATCCGCGAGCTCAACCAGATGAGCCATGAAATCCAGGAGTGCCCGCACTGCCCGCGCGGCAAGCTGATGCCGGTGCTCGGGTCGGGCCACCCGCAGGCGGACATCTTCATGCTCAAGCAGGCGCCGATGACCTCGGAGATCGAGGAGGGGGTCGCCTTCTACGGCCGCTCCGGCAACGCCCTGATGAAAAGCTTCAAACGGCTCGGGATCGACCCGCTGGTCGTCTACGGCACGCTCTGCGTCAAGTGCCCGATCGCCGACCCCGACCTCGCCGCCGGCGAGTGCGTCGGCCGCCTGGTCGAGGAGATGGCGATCGTGCAGCCGAAGATCGTCGTCGTCATGGGCGAGCCGGCCCTGCGCATCCTCAACAGCCTCCAGGTCCCCCTCTCACGCCCGGTCGAGGAGCGCGAGGGCGAGATCCAGGCCTTCACCCCGACGATCGACGCGCTCTACGTGCCGGACATCGACGACTCGCTCGACGAGGAGGGCGCCAAGCAGCGCTTCTGGCGCGCCTTCAAGACGCTCGGCGTCTGGTACGACGACCTGCCGCCGTACTGACGGTCAGTTCTAGGGGACGATGTCGAACTCGCCGGTGAGGAGCCGGGACTCATCGCTGCCCAGTCCCCGCAAGGCTGGGAACTGGGCTTCCTTGGATATCCGGTAGCGGCCGGGGGGCATGGTCGGCGGGATCCAGAAGCTGGAGCAGCCGTCTTGCGTCATCCCGGTGTCGGTGATGTATAGCCGCGCTGGGACGGGCCCAGTGGGGCTCTCCGGAGCTTGGGTCCAGGTAGCTCCTGCGAGCCGTTCGATCCTGTACGCCGCTCCGTAGGAGACTTGACTGCTGCCGAGATTCTCGATCCGGGCGAAGACGGTGCCGCCGGCACGGTAGGAGGGGGCGCTGAGGCCGAAGCGGGCATTCGCGGTGGCGTCGACGACGCGGAAGTAGAAGCCGTATTCGCCCAGGTCCTTACCGGCCTGGTTGCGGAAGACGACGGTGAGGAGATACGGGAACGCGTACCTGTTGACCCGGAATTCCACCCCGGCTCCACGGCTTTCGCTGATGGTGGTCACGTGGCGGCGGGCATGGTTGTGCGTTTCGGCTTTGCGCCCACGCCAGTTCACCCGGGTGAGCGTCGTGATCACCGTCCAGTTGGGGTGCTGGGTGGGCGCGCCATGGCTCAGGGTCAGGTTGTAGCCGATCGTCCCGCCGCCGACGAGGAGCGCGGGGAACGGCTGCAGGCGGACGCTCCGCGGTCCAAAGCCGAGCCGGCCGGAGGGTCCGGGTGAGTGCGGTTTCGGCAGGCGGTCGAGCGGAGCGAGGTAATCGCGAAGGACCGTGGGGCGGCAGAACGCCGCCGGCGCCGTTTCGTAGGTGACCGCGCCCATCGCGGGTGCGGCGGCAGAAAGGGCAAGTGCGGCGACGGCAGTTGCGAGGAGTGCCGAAGTGCGGTGCCGCATGAGCCTAAGGGGCCGCGGCGGTGGCGACGGCGGTCATCGGCTCGACCTTGGCGCTGGCGAGGCCGCGGACGACGATCGTGTCGAGGGCGCTGTACTCGGCGAGCAGGGATTGGGCCTCGTCGCCGTCGGCGGCGGCGACTCCGACCGTGCCCTCGGGCTCGCCGAGGCGGTCGAAGTGGTCGCGGTAGCCCTTGTGCAGGTCGCGGTAGAAGGACTCCTCCTTGGCCAGGCGCTCGGCGGCGTCGGGGCCGACGGCGGTGCGGACGTAGCCGAAGACGGGCGGGGACTCGCGGCTGGCCTCGCGGGCGCCGGCCTCGACCTGCTCGCGGGCGCCGGCGGCGAAGCCGGGGGTCATCCAGTTGAAGAAGACGCCGTCGAACTCGGCCCCGGCGAGGGCGCACATCTTCGGGCCCATCGCGGCGAGGACGAGGCGGACTCCGGGCAGTGCCTCCCGCAGCTCTGGGAGGGACTCGCGCATCTTCGTCAGCGGCTTCTTCGAGAAGCCGGCGCCGACGCCGAGCCAGAGCTTGGCCGGGTCGATGCCGCAGCGCTCGATGTCGGCGGCGATCGTCTCCGGCGGGGTGCGGTCGAGCGCGATCACGGCGACGCCGAGGTCGGACTCGGGTGCCGCGGCGGCGAACTCGGCCAGCGTCTCCAGCCCTTTGGCGCCAGGGTGGTCGTTGGACCAGAGCGAGTCATAGCCGAGCTCGGCGCAGCGTACGGCGAGCGGGCGCGCGACCTCGGCGTCGAGCCCGGCGGCTACGCCGAAACCGCGGCTCATGCCTTCTCCAGCAGCGCGACGCACTCGATGTGGGGGGTCTGGGGGAACATGTCGACTGGCTTCACTCGCACCAACTTATAACCGGCCTCGACCAGCTGGGCCGCGTTGGGGGCGAGCGTGGTCGGGTTGCAGGAGACGTAGACGATCTTCTTCGCCTCGCACTCGATTACCCGGCGGACCATTTTCTGCGAGAGGCCGGCCCGGGGCGGGTCGATGACGACGACGTCGGGCTTGCCCGCCTGGACCAGCAGCGGCCGCACGCCGGTGCGGACGTTGGCGGCGAGGAAGTGGGCGTTGCCGATCCCGTTCAGCTTCGCGTTGCGCTCGGCGTCCTCGATCGCCTCCGGGACGATCTCCACGCCCCAGACCTCGCCAGCCTTGGCGGCCATGCTCAGGCCGATCGTGCCGATCCCGCAGAAGAGGTCGAAGACCTTCTCCTTGCCGCTGAGCCCGGCGAACTCGGCGGCGACGGCGTAGAGGCGCTCGGCCATCTCGGTGTTGGTCTGGAAGAAGGCGCCGGGGGAGATCTGCCACTTCAGCCCGCACAGCTCCTCGGCCAGGTACTCCTCGCCGAGCACGCCTGTCGGCCCCTCGCTGCCGCCGGAGTCGTCGGCGACGACAGTGTGCAGGTCCACGGGGGGTTTCGGGAAGCTGCGCTGGGCGGTGACCAGACGGGTCTGGATCTGGTCGCTGCGCCGGCCCTCGCGGACGATCAGGTTGCGCAGCACGCCGCGCTTGGAGCCGCCGTCGAAAGCCGCGATCGACTCCAGCTGCGCCCAGTCGCGGATCTTGTTGCGGGCGGCGTTGCCGGCCTCGGAGGCGAGGTGGCAGTCCTCGACGTCGACGACCAGGTCCCAGCGGCCGCGGGCGTGGAAGCCGAGGATCGGGTCGCCGTCGCGGTCGCCGAAGGAGTATTCGAGCTTGTTGCGGTAGCGCCACTGTTGGTCGGCAGCGACGATCGGCTCCAGCTCGAAGCCGTCGAGGTCGCCGATCCGGCGCAGCGCCTCGTCCACCTGTTCGCTCTTGATCTGCAGCTGGCGCTCGTAGGGGAGGCCCTGCCAGGGGGCGCCGGGACAGGGCTCGCCGCCGTGTGTGCAGCGGTCGGCGATGCGGTCGGCGCCGCCGCTGAGCAGCTCGACCGTGCGCGCCTCGGCGAAGCGCTTCTTCGCTTTGGTGACCTCGACCCGGACCCGGTCGCCCGGGAGGGCGCCGGAGACGAAGACGACGAAGCCGTCGGCGCGGGCGACACCGCGCCCGCCGTAGGCGAGCGAGTCGACCTCGACCTCCAGCTGCTCACCCCGCCGCGGACCGCGGGTTGCCGGCTTCTCGCCGCTGGCGCTCGTCAACTCAGCCGAGTTTTTTACGCGCTCGGCGCGCGGCCTGGGTGGCCTGTTTGCGCACCGGCTGGGCGCGGCCGCCGACCTCTTTGCGGGCCTGCTTGACCAGGCGCTCGAGCTCGCCGAGCAGCGAGTCGGTCTGTTTGCGGCCGCGCTTGACGAGGTCGCTGAGCATCTTCTCGGCGTCGCCGCGGGTCATGCGGCCGCGCTTGACGGCGTCGTCGACGACCTCCTGCAGGCGGTCGCGGCTGAGCGTGACGCTCTGCTCGAGGCTCTCGCGGAACTGGGCGACGCTC
>DASYJK010000076.1:0-3609 GCA_035996525.1 Solirubrobacterales bacterium | reverse complement strand
GGTCCGCTCGCGCCACCTGCTCGACGGCGCCGTGCGCGGGATCGGCCACTACGGCAACTCGATCGGGGTGCCGAACGTCGGCGGCGAGATCTACTTCGAGGAGCCCTACGAGCACAACTGCCTGGTCAACGCGATGTGCCTGGGGCTGGCCAAGAGCGCGGACATGGTCCGCGCCGCCGCCGCCGGGATCGGCAACACCGTCGTCCTGATGGGCGCGACGACCGGGCGCGACGGGATCGGCGGCGCCTCGGTGCTGGCCTCGGCCGAGCTTGGCGAGGGCGACGAAGCGAAGCGGCCGACGGTTCAGATCGGCGACCCGTTCGAGGAGTCGAAGGTGCTGGAGTGCTGCCTGGAGCTGTTGGAGAAGGGGCTGCTGGTCTCGCTGCAGGACCTCGGCGCCGCCGGGCTGACCTCCTCGGCCGGGGAGATGGCGGCCGCGGGCGGGGTCGGGATCGACATCGACGTCGCCAGGGTGCCGCTGCGCGAGGCCGACATGGAGCCCTTCGAGATCATGGTCTCCGAGTCGCAGGAGCGCATGCTGGCGGTGGTCGAGCCGGCGCGGGTGCCGGAGGTGCTGGCGGTCTGCGAGAAGTGGCAGACGGAGTCGGCCGAAATCGGGATCGTCACCGACAGCGGCCAGGTGCGGATCCTGCGCGGCGAGGAGGTCGTCGGCGACATGCCCGTCGCCGCCCTGGTCGACGGCTGTCCGTTGTACGACCTCGAGCCGGCCGAGCCGGAGGGCTGGATCTACGGCAACCGGGCGACGCTCGACGCTGGGATCTCCGCCGAGGACGAGCTGCTGGCGCTGCTCGCCGCCCCCTCGATCGCCTCCAAGCGCTGGGCCTTCGAGCAATACGACTCGGTGGTCGGCTCGCGCACGGTGCGCCGGCCCGAGTCGGCCGATGCCGCCGTCCTGCGGCTGCCCGAGTCCGGCAACGCGATCGCGGTCTCGATCGACGGCAACGGCCGCCGCGTCGCCTGCGACCCCCACGCGGGCACGATCGAGGCGGTGCTTGAGTGCGCCCAGAACCTCGCCTGCGTCGGCGCCGAGCCGCTCGGCCTGACCAACTGCCTCAACTTCGGCAATCCCGAGAAGCCGGGCACGGCGTGGCAGCTTGACCAGTCGGTCAGCGCCCTGGCCGAGGCCTGCACCGCGCTCGGCGTTCCGGTCGTCGGCGGCAACGTCTCCCTCTACAATGAGGGACCGGAAGGACCGATCTACCCGACCCCGGTGATCGGCATGGTCGGCGAACTGCCGGACCCGGCCCAGGTGGCCGGCAGCGCCTTCGCCAAGGAGGGCGACGCGATCGCCCTGATCGGCCCCTTCTCCCCCACCCTCGCCGGCTCGGAGCTGGCCAAGCAGCGCGGCGCCCTCGACAAGGGCCTGCCGCGGCCGGACATCGACGCCGTCGCCGCGGCCTGCGCGACGGTCCGCGCGGCCGTCCGCGCCGGCCGGCTCGCCTCGGCCCACGACATCAGCGACGGCGGCCTCGCCTGCGCCCTGGCCGAGTCCGCGATCGGCGCCGGGATCGGCTGCCGGATCGATGTCCAGCATCTGCGCGACCGCGGCTGCTCACCCGAGGATGCCCTCTTCGGCGAGGGCAGCGGCGGCTTTCTGGTCAGCGGCGAGCGCGCCACCCTGGAGCAGCTCGGCGCCGTCTACCTAGGCGAGGTCGGTGGCGGCACGATCGAGATCGCCGCCGGCGACCGCAGCCTTGTCGTCGGCCTCGACACCGCCGAGAGCGCCTGGCGCTCGCTGCCGGCGCAAGCCGAGCACGACCGCGCCTGACACCAGCGCGGCGAGGACCGAGAAGAGATAGGCGTTGTCGGAGACGTGAAGCGCTTCCGAGAGCGAGGCCGGTTCGCCGGCGATCGCGACCAGGATCGCGGTGCCGAGGACGGCGCCGACCTGGCGGAAGGCGGCGTTGACGGCGCTGGCGGTGGCAAAGCGGTCGTCGCCGATGTCGCGGACCGAGGCGGCACCGAGGGTCGGGAAGGCGAGGCCGATGCCGATTCCGGTGAGGCAGGCGCCGGGCAGCCAGAGGCCGAGGTAGTCGGGCTCGGCCCCGGCCGAGCGCAGCACCATCACCCCGGCCGCGAAGAAGAGGGTGCCGGGGACGATCACAGCGCGGTGGCCGAAGCGGTCGGCGAGCTTGCCGGCCGGGCCGGCGACGACGGTCGAGAGCGCCGGCCCGGGCAGGGTCGCGGCGCCGGCCTGGAGCACGGTGTAGCCCCAGATCGAGGTGAGGAAGAGGACGTTGCCGAGGATCAGCGAGAAGAAGGCGGCGGCGAACAGCAGGGTGCCGAGGTTGCCGATGCTGAAGGCGCGGTCGGCGAACAGCGCCGGCTCGACGATCGGGCGCGGATGGCGGCGGCTGCGGAAGACGACGGCGCCGAGCAGCAGCGCGAAGGCGGCAAAGCAGCCGAGGGTCCGGGCGGAGCTCCAGCCCCAGTCGTTGCCCTCGACGATCCCCAGCGTCACCACCGCCAGGCCAAGCGCCAGCAGCAGCGCCCCCGGTAGGTCCGGCAGGCGGCTGTCGGCGGGCGGCCGCGCCGGCAGCAGGCGGTAGCCGGCGAAGAGCACAGCGGCGCCGAGCGGCAGGTTGACGAGGAAGACCAGGCGCCAGTCGGAGAGCTCGACCAGGGCGCCGCCAAGGGTCGGCCCGACCGCCGCCGCCGCGGCCGCCGCCGCGCCCCACAGCCCCACCCCGGCGGCGCGTTTCTCGGCCGGGAAGCTGTCGAGCACGATCGCCAGCGAGGTCGGGGCGATCATCGCCGCGCCGATCCCCTGGATCACCCGAAAAGCGATCAGCATCGGCAGCGAGGTGGCCACCGCGCAGAGCAGGCTGGCGCCGGTGAACCCGGCGATCCCGAGCAGGAAGACGCGCTTGTGGCCGAAGCGGTCGGCGAGGCCGCCGGCCGGGACCAGCAGCGCCGCGATCACGACGAAGTAGCCGTCCAGCACCCAGGAGAGCGCGTCCCTCCCCGACCCCGCGAAGGAGGAGGAGATGTCCGGGAAGGCGATGTTGACGATCGTCGCGTCGAGAAAGACGAGGAAGGCACCGGTGCAGGCGATCAGCACGCCAGCTTTATGACCACGGTCATACATCGCCGCCGCAGCATAGACTATGTCCATGGGCATAGCGAGGATCGCCGATGGGCAGCCAACCGAGGGCAAGCGCCGCGACGGTCGTGCTCTGCTGCTCAACGGTGCCCGCCAGCTGCTGGCCGAGAAGGGCTACGCGGGGATGGAGCTGCGCGACGTCGCCGAGCGCGGGCGCGCCCCGCGCGGCTCGATCTACCACCACTTCCCCGGCGGCAAGACCCAACTGGCGCGGGAGGCGGCCGAGCTGGAGGGGGAGACGATTCGGAAGCTGATCGAGCGCGGGCTGGAGGAGCGCGGGCTGCGGGAGACGCTGACGATGTTCGGCGAGATCTTCCGCCGCCGCGTCGCCGACCACCCGGAGCGGCTCGGCTGCCCAGTCGCCGCCGCCGCCCTGGCCCGGCCTGAAGACGCCGAGCTCGCCGCCGTCGCCACCGCCGCCTTCCAGAGCTGGGAACGGCCGATCGCGGCGGCGCTGCGCGACGAAGGCGTCGGCCGCGCCGATG
>DASYJK010000075.1:0-22931 GCA_035996525.1 Solirubrobacterales bacterium | reverse complement strand
ATGTCCGTCGGAGCAACAGTGGGGAGGCTCCGCCGGACATACCCCTGACCCCTCCCCCGATCGATCCCCGGAAGGTCGACTTCTCCGGCACCGGCCTCGTCAGTGCCTTCATCCGCCACACGCTCGGTGAGCCACCGATTGCTGGGACTACCGAGCGCAATGTGGTCCAGATCGCTGATCCCGAGTTGGCGCCCAAGAGCCGGCCCAGCGATCGGCGCCAGGTACGCAAGAACCTCGAGGCCGGCTACGAGCTGGCACTGGTTCCCGGCGGGGAGACGACCGCGGCGCAGCGCGCCGGGTTCCTTAACGTCTACGAGCAGACGATGCGCCGCACCGGTGCCGCCGATCACTACTTCTTCCCGGCTGCCTTCTTCGAGCGCGTGCTCGAAGCCGATCGCACCTGGCTCGCCCTCGCCACCGCGCCGGACGGCGAGCTCGCGGCTGCCTCGCTCGCCGCGGTCAGCGACGGCTACCTCCACTACTACCTCTCTGGCAGCGCCGATTCGCACCTGCGTGACTCGCCGATGAAGAACGTCGTCGCCCGCCTCCTCGAGCACGCCACCGAGCTCGCCCTGCCGCTCAACCTCGGCGGCGGCATCTCCCCCGGCGACGCCCTGGAGGAATTCAAGCGCGGCTTCGCCAACCGCCAGCAGACCTGGCGCACCTCCGAGATCGTCTGCGATCAGGAGAAGTACGCGCGGCTAAGCGCAAGCCACCCCGCCACCGGCTTCTTCCCCGCCTATCGAGCCCCCGCCCCAGCTAGCTGAAGAGCGCATCCCCCAGTGAGACGCCGGTGGGAGGGTGTCCGAGAACGGAGCCAGTTTGCCCCGCCCGCAGGACACCCTCCCACCGGCGGTCCTCTGAGCTCTATTCAGCCGGTTCGGCCGGCGTCGGCCCCGTAAACGGAAAGTATTCCGCCGGCTCGCCGCCGTACTTGCCCCAAGTCGCTTTGCCGAAGGCGCGGATCGCGTCCAGCGTCGCCGCGCCCTTATAAGTCCGGCAGCCGAGCAGGTTGGTCCAGGTGGTCGCGGCCACTTCGTAGGGCATTTTCTCGTTCGGGAAGATCAGGGTCGCCCCGTACATCGTGTCGTAGAGGCCCTTCAGCGCCAGCTGGTCCTTTTCGGGCAGGTCCGGCGAGTACTGGATCTCCATCCGCCCGTGCTCGAGCGAGTGGACGTAGTTGATTTCTTCCGGCGTTTCCCTGTAGGCGCCGTCGGCCTGCTGGTAGGGCGGTTCGACGTGGGCGCCCGAGGTCGGTGGGTTGGTCTTGTAGTCCGGCGGCGGCGAGCCGACCGGGATGTGTTCGTGGCCCTCGTCCTTCAAGTGCAGATGCAGCTCGCAGCCGGCTGCCTTCGCGGCCGCGGCCAGGTTCGTGATCTTGGCCGGCGCCGGCGCGGTCCCCGCGCGGTTGTCCGGTTCCACCCCGTTGGTCGAGCCGATCGAGGCGTTGAGGTTGATGTGGGCGTCGCCCTTGGCCGCCCCACCCTTGCCGCTGTCATCGCCGCCGCTGGCGAGGACGAAGACCACGATCGCGATCGCCAGCACCAAGGTCGAGGCGATCGCGTAGCCGACGATCAGGCGGGTGCGGTTGGAGCTCGCCTCCGCGCCTTCGCCCTCGATCCGTTCCTGGCGCCGCTTCTCTCGCTCGCTCTTCTCCCCCATCGTCGCCCAGAGCCTAGTCGGCGCTGCCGGTCAGCGAGGCGGCGTCGCCGCGCACTCGCTCCCACGGCTTCGAGGCGCGCAGCGCCCCGAGCACGGCCCGCGTCGCCGGCGCTTTGTTGAGGGCGTAGAAGTGGATGCCGGGAGCGCCGGCGATCAGCAGCTCGGCGCACTGTTGCGCGGCGTAAGCGACGCCGAGCTCGAACTCGCGCTCCGGGTCCCCCCCAGCCGCCTCGAAGGCGGCTTCCAGCGGCGCCGGGATCGAGGCGTCGCAGAGGGCGCAGATCCGCTTCGTCTGGGCGAAGCTGGCGACCGGGATTACCCCCGCCAGGATCGGTACCTCGATCCCCCCCGCCCGCGCCGCCCGCACGAAGTCGAAGTAGACCTGGTTGTCGAAGAAGAGCTGGGTGATCAGGAAGCCGGCGCCGGACTCGACCTTGGTCTTCAGGTAGGAGAGGTCGGTCTCGAGATCGGGCGCCTCCGGGTGCACCTCGGGGAAGCAGGCGCCGCCGACCGCGAAGTCCCAGCTGGCGGTGATGAACGCGGCCAGCTCGGCGGCGCTGCCGAGCCCACCCTCGGCGCGGACGAAGTCGCCCTCGCCGCGCGGCGGGTCCCCCCGCAGCGCGAACACGTTCTCGATCCCGGCCGCGGCGATCCGGTCCAGGGTCACGCTCAGCCCCGCGGTCGTCTCGCCGACGCAGCTGAGGTGGGCCATCGTCTCGAAGCCGAGGTCGTCCTTCAGCGCCGAGGTGATCTCGACCGTGCCGTCGCGGGTACCGCCGCCGGCCCCGTAGGTGACCGAGACGAAATCGGGCTCGAGATGGCTCAGCTGCCGCGCCGTCTCGTACAGCTGCGCCGTCGTCTCCGCCGTCTTCGGCGGGAAGAACTCGACCGAGAAGGTCGGCCGCCGCGCCGCGATGATCTCGTCGATCCGCATCGGTGCAGGGTACTTAGCCGCCCCTGGACGCGGAAGTGCGGGCGCGAGGCCTCTGGGGATGATGAGCGCGCCCGCGCGTGAGCAGAGGAGGAGGCGCCTTATTTCTCGACTTTGGCCTGGAAGTAGGCCTGGATGTCCTCGAGGTGCTTGCCCTTGGTCTCCGGCACGAACTTGTGGCAGAACCAGAGGGTGACGATGCCGATGCCGCCGTAGATCCAGAAGGCGCCGGTGCGCCCGGCCGCTTCGATCAGCAGCAGGAAGGTCAGGGAGACGATGAAGTTGAAGGTCCAGTTCGCCATCGTCCCCAGCCCGGCCGCCTTGCTGCGGACCGCCAGCGGGTAGATCTCGGCGTTGATCAGCCAGAAGATCGGGCCGAGGCTGATCGCGAAGGAGGCGACGTAGGTCATCAGGCTGACGATCGCCACCACCGAGGAGAGGGTGCTGCCACCGCCGCCGATGAAGGCGGCGCCGAGCGCGAACAGCGAGACGATCATTCCCGAGACTCCGACCATCAGCATCGTCCGCCGGCCGGCGCGGTCGAGCAGCCGCAGCGCCAGGATCGTGAAGCCGACGTTGATGACGCCGACCCCGACCGCCGCCAGGATCGCCCCGGCGGAGGAGTTGACGCCGGTGAATTCGACGATCGTCGGCGCGTAGTAGATGACCGTGTTGATGCCGGTCACCTGCTGCAGGATCGCCAGCCCGACGCCGACGAACAGCGCTGCTTTGACCACCGGCGCCAGCAGCTCGCTCCATGCTCCCGGCTTGTCGTCGAGGCTCTCCTTGATCTCTTCCAGCTCGCGGTCGATCGTGTCCGGATCGTCGACGCGGATCTTCGCCAGCGTCGCCCGCGCCGCGAAATCGTCACCGCTCATCACCAGCCAGCGCGGGCTCTGCGGCATCCGCAGCATCCCGAAGGCGAGCGCCAGCGCCGGCACGCAGCCGAGCCCGAGCATCCAGCGCCAAGCTCCGCTGTGGTCGAAGGCGAGCCCGACCAGGTAGGCGACGAGGATGCCGATCGTCACCGCCAGCTGGAAGAAGCTGACCAGCCGGCCGCGGCTCTCCGGTGGCGCCACCTCGGAGATGTAGACGGGGGCGGCGGCGGAGGCGAGGCCGATCGCGACGCCGATCACGACCCGGGCGATGACCAAGACCTCGACTCCCTGCGCGGCGGCGCTGCCGAGGGCGCCGACGATGAAGACCGCGGCGGCGATCAGGATCATCAGCCGTCGCCCGTAGGTGTCGGCGGCCGGGCCGGCGATCGCGGCGCCGCCGATCGCCCCGATCGGGACCGCGGCGACGACCACCCCCTGGGCGAAGCTGCCGAGGGCGAAGTCCCCCTTGATGAAGAGCAGGGCGCTGGCGATGATGCCGGTGTCGTAGCCGAACAGCAGGCCGCCGAGGCCCGCGATCGCGGCCGTGAGGATCACATTGCGCCGCGCTCTGCGCGCCGACGCCTCCGTTCCCGAGCTCATCCCGTCCGGGACCGTATCTCCCCCCACGGACGCGCGCCACCCCCTCCAGCGAGTGCATCTCTGCGGACTTTGCGGGAAGGTCCCGCCGGCCCCTCTGGACGCCTGGCGCTGGACGAGCTACCTTCGCTTTGCGACCGGGAGAGACCGGTCCCCGCGGAAGCCAAGCGGGGAGCGGCCTCGAAGGTGGCGCAACCGAGCTTCTAAGCGCGAAGGCTACGCGCGAGGCAGGCGACGAGCGTCATCACCGGTCGTTTTTTCGTTCCCGCAGGCGCCCGCGTACGACCCGGCTCGATCCTCGGGCTTGCGTTGAGGAGTTGACCCACCCATCGTGTGGTCAAGTCCTCAACCGACTGGTCGCCGGAGTCGTGCCGCCCGCGCCAGGGTCCTCAGTACGTAGGCAGGTTCGTGGAGAACCTGGCCGTGGGTGAAGCGAAGCGGCGTCAGGCCAGAGCCGGCATGTGCGTTGTCGCGCCGCTTGTCGCGGGCCTGCTTGAAGGGCGTGCGGTGGTAGCGCAAGCTGTCGGTCTCGACTACGAGGCCGAGGTCGGGCCAGTAGAAGTCGACCCGGTATCCGTCCAGCCAGGCCTGCGTCAGCGGTGCCGCCAAGCCCGCTTTGAGGGCGAGTGGCAGGAAAAGTCGCTCGAGCTCGGTGGTGGTGAGGGTGATGGTCGGCTTATCGAGCAGCCCGCGTAGTCGTTCCGACCCGAGCCATCGGGGCAGCGCATCGATCTCCTTGCGCAGCCGTTCGGGGTCGACCAGCCTCAGGTGATCCGCCTCGTTGACCGCCGCTTCCAGCTGGCCATCGGGGAGGTCGACGGCGAGGTCGACCAAGGTGGCGACGGGGTGGGTGAGGGGGATGCCGTCGACCTCGCGCCTCCCCGGCTCTGCGTGGTCAAGTCGTCGGTGCGCGCGTAATCCAGGACGCACCTTGGGGTTCGCTTGGGGCACGACGACGTCGATGTCCCCTTGCCGGACCTCCGCCACCCGCGCGCGCCGGATGCGCCAAAGTGCCGCGGCGCTGTGATGGCTGAGCAGCGCCTCCGGCCCGCAGGCGAGCACCGCCGCCATCCACCATCCGCGCTTGCCTATGGTCGGGCGCCCGACCGCGTAGACCCCGCGCATCAGCGAATGAAGCCGACCATTCGCAAGCCGGTGGTCGATCGACCTTGCGCTGACCCCCAGCGCCAGCAACTGCGCCCGGGTCACGACCCCGTGTTGGCTGTTCACCAGCCGCCAGATGTCCCCCTTGCGGGGTTGAGGAGTTGACCCACCCATGGTGTGGTCAAGTCCTCAACCGACGCGTCTCTCCCCCTCAGGCCAACGAGTTTCCGCCGCCTCATTCCCCCCTGCCGTCCGCGGCTGCGCCTAGTTTGACCCTGGCCTTGGGAGACCTGCCCTCCCTGGCCCGCGACCGGGGCGCACTTCCGGGAGCTGGGTGTCGCCGGTGAACCCCGTGAGCGCCGTTCGCCGCGACATAGCCCGCCCGCTCCCACCTTCTCGGCCCGGATGGAACGCGAAGGATTACTGTCGCTATGAGTGCAGAAGCCTTCGAGTTCGCGGCGGGCCTGTGGGAGGATTGCCCGATGAGCGGGGAGGTTCGCTACGAACGGGTCGGCGCGGCGGCGGTGCTGACGATCGACCGGCCCGCGCGCCGCAACGCCGTCGACGGCGCCACCGCGAAGCTGTTGCGGCAGGGCTTCGACGAGTTCGAGGCCGACGGCGGCGCCCGCGCCCTCGTCCTTACCGGCGCCGGCGGCGAGGCCTTCTGCGCCGGCGCCGACCTCAAGGCGCTCGACCTCGACGTCGACGACCCGGCCGGGCCGATGGGCTTCAGCCGGCTTACCCCCTCGAAGCCGTCGATCGCCGCGGTCGACGGCTGGTGCCTGGCCGGCGGCCTCGAGCTGGCGCTCTGGTGCGATCTCCGCCTCGCCACCCCGACCTCGACCTTCGGCTTCTTCGAGCGCCGCTGGGGGGTGCCGCTGATCGATGGCGGCACCCAGCGCATGCCCCGCGTCGTCGGCATGGGCCGGGCCCTGGAGCTGATCCTCACCGGCCGCCCGGTCGCCGCCGAGGAGGCGCTGCGGATCGGCCTCGTCAACCAGGTCGTCGCCCCGGGCGCCCACCTCGAGCGCGCCCTGGAGCTCGCCGAGCGGATCGCCGGCTTCCCCCAGGAGACGATGCTGGCCGACCGCCGCGCCGCGATCGAGGGCGCCGGCCTGCCGCTGGCCGAGGGCCTCGCGCTCGAGCACCGGCTCGGCCGCGAGACGCTCGAGGTGGCCGTTCGCGGCGCCGCCCGCTTCGCCGCCGGCGAGGGCCGCGGTGGCACCGGCGTCTGAGCGCCGCCCGGGGCTCCCTCAGCCCTCGCGGGCGACGCGGCGCATCTCGTCCTCGGCCGCTTCCGGGCCGAGGTAGGGCATCAGCACCGCGAACAGCAGGTCGGGCAGGATCCGCCGCAGTTCCGGCCCGCGCCCGGCCCGCACCTCGTCGAAGATCATCGAGGTGGCACCGCCGATCGCGAAGCGAGCGGTGTCGGCCGGCAGCTCGTCGCCCTGCGGCGAGGCGCTACGACCCTCCTCGAGGAAGTAGGTGAAGCGGCCCAGCGCCCCCCGGTAGCGGATCCGGGCGTCCTCGCCGACGGCGGTGACCTCGACCATCGCCATCCGCGCGATGTCGTGCTCCCGGGCCAGCAGGTCGACCAGGGCCCGCAGCGCGGCGCAGATCCGGTCCTGCCAGGGCTGGCCGACCGTGCTCTCGTAGGCGGCCGAGACGTGGGCGACGAGGACGTTGATGATCGCGTCGTAGGACTCGAGGAAGCAGCCGGCCTTGCCGACGAACATCCCGTCGAAGGTCTCGCGGCTGACCCCCGCCGCTTCGATCACGTCGTCGACGGTGGTCGCCTCGTAGCCTTTCGCCGCGGCGACCCGGATCATCGCCTCCAGCAGCCGCTCGCGCTCGGAGCGGACCGCGTAGGCCTGGGGAAGCGCTTGGCTCGCACCTGGCCCGGAACGTGGATTCGAAGCCGATGAATCCATCCCATCCAGCGTAGGGCAGCGGCGGCGGCCTGTCCAACCATGCCTATGCTCTCTCGATGAAGATCGGGATCGTTGGACTCGGCTACGTCGGCCTGCCACTCGCGGTGGCCTTCGCGGAGGCCGGGCACGAGGTCAGCGGGCTCGATCTCGACCCGGCCAAGGTCACGGCCCTGAACGCCGGGCGCAGCTACATCGAGGACGTTCCGGACAGTGTTCTGGCGCCGCTCGGCGAACGCCTGCGGGCCAGCGCCGACTACGCTGACCTGGCCCCTTGCGAGGCGCTGATCGTCTGCGTGCCGACGCCGCTGACCAGCTCCCGCGAGCCCGACCTCACCTACCTGCTGGAAGCGGCGGGCTCGATCTCGACGATCCTCCGCCGCGGCCAGCTCGTCGTGCTCGAGTCGACCACCTACCCCGGCACCACCCGCGAGCGCCTGACCCCGATCCTGGAGGAGTCCGGGTTGAAGCTGGGCGACGACTTCCACGTCGCCTTCTCGCCGGAGCGGATCGACCCCGGCCGCACCGACTACACGATCCGCACCACGCCGAAGCTGGTCGGCGGCATGACCCCCGCCTGCACCGAGCGCGCCCGCGCGCTCTACGCGCTGGTCTGCGACGAGATCGTCGCCGTCTCCACCCCCGAGGCGGCTGAGCTCTCGAAGCTGCTGGAGAACGTCTTCCGCTCGGTCAACATCGCCTTCGTCAACGAGCTGGCCCAGCTCTGCGACCGGCTCGGCATCGATGTCTGGGAGGTGATCGACGCCGCCGCGACCAAGCCCTTCGGCTTCATGCGCTTCGACCCGGGCCCGGGGATGGGCGGCCACTGTCTCCCGGTCGACCCCTTCTACCTCGCCTTCCGGGCGCGCGAACAGAACTTCTACCCGGAGTTCATCGAGCTCGCCGGCAAAGTCAACCAGGCCCAGCCGGCCTTCTGCGTCGAGCGGATCGAGCGCATTCTCAACCAGGCATCGAAGCCGGTCAAGGGCTCGAAGGTGCTCGTGCTCGGCGCCGGCTACAAGGCCGGTAGCGGCGACACCCGCGAGTCCCCGGCGCTGATGATCCTGCGCCTGCTGGCCGCGCTCGAGGCCGACGTCTCCTACTACGACCCCTTCGTGCCGGAGCTGCCCGAGCTGGGCCTCGCCTCGGTCGAGCTCGACCGGGCCCTCGGCGGCACCGACCTGGCGGCGATCGTCACCGCCCACCCGGGCATCGACTACGGAGACGTCGTCGCCAGGGCCGCCCGCACGATCGACTTCCGCGGCGTCACCCGCGGCCTCGAGGCGGACGGCCTCGAGCGCCTCTAGCCAGTAGGCGCCCTCAGGCGCTTGCCGCCGCCATTTCGGCGCCCGCGACCTCTGCACCGAAATACGGCAGAACCGCGAAGTACATGAACTCTGGGAGCAGCTGGCGGAAGCCGTCGCTGCTGCCGGTCGCCAGTCGCGAGTGGATCACGGCGTGGATCCCGGCGGCGATTCCCTCGCCGGCGATCGCCGGCGGCGACTCCGCGTCCCCGGCCTCCTCGCGGGCTTGGTCGAGGAAGGAGTTGATCCGCGCCATCACCGCGCCGCGCTTGGCGAGCGCCTCGGGGCCGGCGGCGTGGACCTCGACCGCGAGGGCGCGGCCGACGTCGGGCTCGGCGTCGAGGAAGTCGAGCAGCGCCCCGAGGCCCGCCCGCAGCCGCCCTGTCCACGATTCCTCCTCCGCGGCGGCGGCGAGCACCAGCGCTTCAACCCGCTCCACGCCTGTGTCGAAGGCCTGCAGGTAGCAGTCGTCCTTGTCCTTGAAGTTGTCGTAGAAGGCCTGCCGGTAGACCCCGGTGCGGTTGATCACGGTGCGGACCGAGGTCGCCTCGTAGCCCTCCGCCCCAACCGCTTCGAGCATCCCGTCGAGGAGCGCTTGCCGCTTCGAAGAGGTCACGAGCTGGAGTTCGGGAGCGTTGTCGAAGCGGGGGCCCTGAGCCCCCGGACCGCCGACCCTCCTAGCCCCTGCCAGGGCCCTGGTGTCGGCGCGCTTTCCCATCTGCCCTTCCTTTTTGTTGATCAAGGGAACCGCTTGTCTGGATTCCGGTACTTTAGCGGTATACGTCGCTGTCGTCCAGCTTGTAAGCCAGTTGGGATCAAGGTACTCTGGCGTTCGTGGCCGAAAACGCATCGACGATGCGACCCCCGCCCGGTCGTCATCCCCTCCCCAAGGAGTTCATCGCCCAGCATCAGCGGGCGCGCATAATCTCGGCCCTCGCAGAGGAGACGGTGGAGAAGGGATACCGGGCCGTCACTGTCGCCGACATCGTCCGCCGGGCCGGCATCGCCCGCAACACCTTTTACGAGAACTTCTCCTCCAAGGAGGACTGCTTCCTCGCCGCCTCGGAGTTCGCGGTCAAGGAGGCGCTGCGCCGCGTCGTCGACGCCGCCAGCAAGGTCGACACCTGGCCCGCCCGGGTCAACGCGGGTCTCTCCGCCTTCCTCCACTACGTCGCCAGCGAGCCGGCCCTGGCCCGCACCTGCATCGTCGAGGCGCTCTCCGCCGGCCCCGCCGCGGTCGAGCGCTACGAGCGCTCGATCCAGGCCTTCGTGCCGCTCTTCCGGATGGGCCGCAAGGTCTCCCCGCACGGCGAGGAACTGCCGGGCACGCTCGAGGAGACGATCATCGGCGGCATCTTCTGGATCATCTACCAGCGCATCATCATGGGACAGACGGAGCAGATCGAGGAGCTGTTGCCGGAGCTGGTCGAGTTCTCCCTCACTCCGTATCTCGGCGCCGAGGCAGCGAAGCGGGCGGCGTCCGAGCAACCTCAGACCGCCAGCGGCTGAGCACGTGAAGGCAGGGATCGGGGGTCCCATGACCTAGTGCTCGAGACCGAGACCCGAACGTCCGCCTCTTCGGAGCGGGCGCAACTGATCGAGGCCCTGATCGAGATCGCCGCCGACCGAGGCTACATGGACACGTCGATCGAGATGGTCGTCGCCCACGCCGGGCTCGACCGCCCCGCCTTCGACCGCCACTTCCGCGGCAAGTACGACGGCTTCCTCAGCGCCTGGCAGGAGATGAACGAGGAGTGCATGGCCTCGCTGATGCGTGCCTACGACAGTGAGCAGTACTGGCCCGACCGCCTGCGCGCGGTCGCGGTCGAGGTGGTCGGCTCGCTCTGCAACGACCCCAGCCGGGCGGGCTTCGCGGTCGAGGTGCTGGCCGCCGGCGACGCCGCCCGCGCCCGCCGCGACATGACGATGCGGGTGATCGCCTCCTTGATCGACGCCGGCCGCAAGGAGATGGACGACCCCGAGTCGGTCCCCCACACCACCGCCGAGGCGCTCGCCGGCTCCGCCTATGGGCAGGTCTACGCCAAGGTCGTGCGCGGCGACACCGACGAGCTGCCGAAGCTGATTCCGCAGCTGATGTCGGCCGCGGTGATGCCTTATCTGGGCGTCGAGGCGGCGCTCGAAGAGCTCGACCGTGGCTCAAAAATGCCCGACCGGTATCGTCGTCCTGTGGCCGCATCCCCCGCCGACACGCCGGTCGAGAACGGCGAGGAGCATCCGCCCGAGCTTGCTCGCCTCCCGCCCGGTAGACACGGTCTGCCGCGCGAGTTCGTCGCCCACAACCAGCGCGAGCGCCTGATCGCCGGCCTCGCCGAGGCGATCGCCGAAAACGGCTATGCGGGGACAACCATCGCCCACATCACCCGCCACGCGGCGGTCTCGCGGCGGACCTTCTACGAGCACTTCGCCAGCAAGGACGAGTGCTTCGTCGCCGCCTACGACACGGTGATGGCGGAGCTGCGCGAGCGGGTCGGCCAGGCCTTCGAGGAGGAGGACGACTGGCCGCACGCGGTCAAGGCCGGGATCGGCGCGATGCTGGGCTTCCTCGCCGCCGAGCCCAACCTCGCCCGGCTCTGCATGGTCGAGGCGCTGGTCGCCGGGCCGGTCGTGGTCGAGCGCTACGACAGCGCTATTCAGAGCTTCGTCCCCTACTTTCAGACCGGCCGCGAAGGCCGCTCGCCGGAAGTCCTCGCTCGCCTCTCGGCGACCACCGAGGAGGCCCTGGTCGGCGGCATGATGTCGCTGATCTCCCGCCGCATCATCGCCGGCAAGACCGCCGAGCTGGAGAGCCTGCTCCCGGACCTGGTCGAGTTCACCCTCACGCCTTACCTCGGCAGCGACGAAGCCTCCAAGGTCGCTCGCGAGAACTGAGCTCACCGCCGCCGACTTGGCTGAGGCGACGGGCGCTACGGCAGTGGCTTGGCACCACCTGGGTCGCGGCTGTCACCGCTGGCGCCGCCGTTCACGCCCGCGCCTCGCCGATGTTTGGCCAACATCTGAGTGCAGACTTTCACACCGGCACTGTTAGCGCAAGAGTTCTTGAATAAACGGTAAAGTACTAAACGCAGGCGTCAGCCGGCCGGCGCGGCGGTGTCGGTGGAGCGCAGCTCCAGCCAGGCCTCGTCCTCGCCGAAATAGTTGAGGACGACGAGGTGGGTGAGGTCGGGCAGCAGCCGCTGGACCTCGGCGGCGCGACCGGCGCCGATCTCGAGCCCGATCGATTCCTCGATCGCCCCGACCATGAAGCCGGCGGTCATCCGCGAGATGGTGGGGAGGGCGTCGGGGTCCTTGCGGGCGCTGTCGACGGCGGCGATCAGCCGCTCGATGACGCGCTGGTGCGTGTCCCAGGCGCGGCCGCGGGCGGCGCGGACCTCGATCAGCAGCGCCTTGGCCAGCAGTGGCTGCTCGGCGACCGTGCGCAGCAGCTCGGCCAGGGCGGCGCGGAAGCCGAGCCGCCAGGTGCTGGCCCGGCGGCCGGCCTCCAGCAGCTCCTCGCAGAGCCGGTCGGCGGCCTCCTCGTAGGCCTGTCCAAAGCACTCGTCCTTGCCGCCGAAGCGGCGCTGGAACTGGTCGCGGCTGAGGCCGGCGCGGTCGGCGACCTCCTGCGCGGTCGCCCCCTCGTAGCCGAGGGCGCCGACGGTGAGGAGCATCGCTTCGTGCACGCCGCTGTCGCTGCCGCGGTCCGGAACCGCCTCTTGCCAAGAGCGGACGGCGCGCAGTGTGCGAGTCCCTTCCACCTCGGGTACTCTAGCCCATGTTTGGGAACTGCTTCCACTCTGATGTACTGAACTCGTACCTATGGGAACCCGCGCTATCCTGGGAGGGTGCGTGCCTTGCCCGGAAAGGCTTCTCGGCAGCCTCCCGGCCCACAGCCGGTGAGCCGCACTGCCGCTGCCGCCGACCAGCGCCGCCGCATCCTCGAGGCGACCGCCGATCTGGTCGCCGAGCACGGATACCAGGGGACGACGATCGAGACGATCGTGCGCGCCGCCAAAGTCGGCTACGCCACCTTCTACAAGAACTTCGAGGACAAGCAGGAGTGTTACCTGGAACTGCTCGACGCCGCCTACGGCGTCACCTTCCACCGGGTGCAGCGGGCCTATGACCGCGAGCAGGAGTGGCCCGACAAGGTCGCCGCCGGCCTCGGCGCCCTGTTCGAGAACATCGTCGCCCATCCCAGCATTGGCCGCGCCTGCCTGGTCGAGGCGCTGACCGCGGGGCCCGAGGCGGTGGCGCGCCACGAGGATCTGCTGAAACGGTTCCGGCCGCTGCTGAAGCCGGGCCGGGAGCTGAACCCGCGCCGGGCCGAGCTGCCGGACACGCTCGAGGACACGCTCACCGGCGGCGTCCTCTGGGTGATCAACCAGCGCCTGATCGCCGGCGAGGCGGCGGCCCTGAAGGGCCTGCTGCCGGAGACGATCGAGTTCGTGCTGCGTCCCTATGTCGGCGAGCAGAAGGCGGCGCGCGAGGCCGAGCTCGCGGCGTCTAGCTGACGCTGCCGCGCGGGACGACCCAGCGGGTCGGCTGGCCGGTCACGGTGGCGATGCGGTCGTAGTCGGCGTCATAGTGAAGAACCACCAAACCGGCACGCTCTGCGCATGCCGCGATCAGGAGGTCCGGCAGATTCACCGCTCGGTGCTGGGAGTGCTCGGCGAGGGACCTCTGCACTGCCAGCGCGCGCTCTACGCATTGCTCGTCGAGCGGTGCCCGGGGCATGGTGCGAAGAGCTTCCGCCGTAGCGCGGTAGCCGCTGCGGCTGCTGGCGCTGTAGAGCACCTCCAAATCGATGATTCCGCAGGTCGCGACCTCTCCTTTGGATAGCAGCGGGTCGAGGGCCTCTCGTACCTCGACCCGGGTCCCCTGGCGGGCCAGAACACTCTTGTCGACTAGGAAGGTCGCCACCTAGTCCCCCCAAGCGCCCTTCATGACCTCGGGATTGTCGAGCTCCAGCAACCCGGGGGTGGACAGCAACTCCAGCAGCTTTTCCCGCCCCCCCCTTTTCACGATTTCATCGAGGGCAGCGTCAACGGTCTCGGTCATCGTTTTCGTGCCAAGGACCCTTTTCGCCGCGTCGAGCTTCTCAGGGTCGATCTCGAACGAGGTCTTGCGTTTGGGCATCGTGATCACGCTCCCATCGTATAGCGGTATTGCTTGAAACAGATAGCAATTTACAGAGAGTTTGCTATCTCGTGACATTCTGCAGATCGAGCCATATTCTCTGCCTGTGCCCGAAGAAGAGCTCGGCCCGCTTCCCGCCGGCCGCCACGGCTTCAGCCGCGAGCAGGTCGCCCACAACCAGCGCGAGCGCCTGATCGCCGGGCTCGCCACCGCCGTCGCCGAGCACGGCTACAACGCGGTCACGATCACCCACATCACCAAGGCGGCCGCGGTTTCCCGGCGCGTCTTCTATGCGAATTTCGAGGGCAAGGAGGAGTGCTTCCTCGCGGCTTTCGAGGTGGTCGTGGCGCATATCGGCGACCTCGTCGTCGAGGCGGTCGAGTCGGCGCCGGACTGGCCCCACCAGGCGGTCGCGGCGGCGCGCGAGGTGCTCGCCTTCCTCGCTTCGGAGCCGGACCTGGCCCGGCTCTGCCTGGTCGAGGCCCAGAGCGCCGGCCCGGTGGTGGCGAGCCGGTTCCACGAGGCGGTCCGCGAGCTGGTGCCGCCGCTGGAGCGGGGGAGGGGGGAGCGCGACGACGACCGCGACCTCCCGCCCAACACCGAGGACTCGACGATCGGCGCCCTGGTCTCGTTGGCCGGCCGCAAGGTCGCCGCCGGCGAAGCCACCGCGCTCGAGGAGCTGCTCCCCGACTTCACCCAGTTCATCCTCTCGCCGTACCTGGGCCCCGACGAGGCCGAACGCCTCGCCGCCAGCGCCTGACCTTTCGGTACCGGCGTATCCACCGTCGGGAACGCCTCTAGGAACGATTATTTTCTTTTGGGAACTCTTCCTTGACAATCCCCGCGAGGGGTGCTTCACTGGCGTCGCTCTCCGGTACGAACAGCACCTTCTAGGAACTGCTCTCACCTAAAGAGCGATCAGGGAACACGCTGCATCAGGGACATAGACCGAGCCTAGGGGCCGCAGGGAGCGGCCGGCAGAGGGCTCAGGACAAGGGAGATTTTTGTGAAGGACGGCGACACCATTGCCGCAAAAACGGCACCGAGCTTTGGCGTGCTTACCAAAGGTAGCCGCGCCGATGTAGTTCGGCGCTCCCGACGAGCCTCAAGCCCTTCACGCGCGGTCACCACCGCAGCTTCCCTCGCCACGAAGGGAGAGGACACGAAGCGCCTTCACTTCCGGCCTGCGCCTCAGGCGCCCGCCGGGACCTGCCGGGGAGTCCCGGCTCCAAGTCACCGCCACTCGCCGGCCCCGGAAGCCGGCCTCAAGGAGGAGAGTTAATGAAACGCCTGCGCCACCCGATCCGCGCGATCCGCGAGCCCTTCGGCACCGCCGGACTGATCATCGCGATGATCGCCCTCATCGCTGCTCTCGGCGGCACCGCACTTGCAGCGGCGAAGCTGAATTCGACCCAGAAAAAGGAAGTCGAAAAGATCGCCAAGAAGTATGCGGGGAAGCCGGGGGCGAATGGGACCAATGGCAGCAACGGGGCACCAGGTGCCAAAGGTGATGCTGGTGCCGCTGGGACGAACGGGACCGCTGGCAAATCCGTCGTGACCTCGGCGGCTTCGGGCACCGAATGCACCGGAGGCGTAAGCGGAACCAAATTCGAAGTCGAAGGCTCCGGCTCACCCAGCCACGTCTGCAGCGGCAAAAACGGAACCCCCGGCGCTGCCGGTCAGCCTTGGACGGTGGGCGGCACCCTGCCCGCCTCGACCGAACCAGGCTGTCCCTGCTCTGAGAAAGGCGCTTGGACCGTCTCCGGACCGGTGGTTGAAATCGAAGCAGGACTCGACCCAGCGGTGCTCGGCTCGATCTCCTTCCCGATTCCGCTCGCCGCCGCTCCCACCCCCAATGTGATGCTCGTCGGAGAACCGGCAGCCGCCGGCTGCGAAGGCACCGCCGCGGCACCGATAGCCAAACCGGGCAACCTCTGCATCTTCGTCGCCCATGAATCAAACATCGGCACCCTCTACCCGGTGGATCCCGCTCTCACTGTTGCGGGAGGATTCGAACAGGCCGGTCCGACTGGTGTCGCCCTCTTTGCCCAGAAAAACAGCGCACCCGGTACCACCACTGTCGCCGCCTACGGCACCTGGGCGGTGACCGCCGAATAGCCATTGTCATTCGCCTAGCTCCCCGGGACCCGACCGCATCGTCCCGGGGAGCGCGGCGCCGTCACTCGGTGACGCACCCGTGTTGACCCACATCAGCGACGAATTTCCACAACCACCACGAACCCTCAAGGAGCAGCGAGTGAGCCCACAGCGAAACACGAAGTCCTCTTCCCCTCCGAAGGCGGACCGCGTCGGTGTGCTCTCCAGCTCGCTCGGCCCCACCGGGAGTAGTGCGCCCTCAACCGGCAGCCTCTCACCTCTCGGCCTCTGCGCGGTTCTCGCTTGCCTTGCGGCCCTTCTCCTCGTTCCCTCAGCGGCCTCGGCCAAGCAGACTCGCCTCTTCGCCGGCAGCTTCGGCGCCTCCACTTCCGCCGTCCCCGACCCTTACCCACTCGGCAGCCTAAACGGCGTCGCCGTCGACGAAACGACTCACGATGTCTACGCCGCCGACGCCCACAACAACCGAGTCGAGAAGTTCGACTCCACCGGCCACTTCCTCCAAATGATCGGCCGTGACGTCAACAAGACCGCGGTTGAAGCCTCCCGTCCCCAGGCCGAACGCGACCTCTGCCCCTCCCAGCCCGACGACGAATGCCAATCCGGTACTGCCTCCACCGCGCCCGGTGGCTTCCTCTCGCCCGGCGCCCTCGCCGTCGACAACGACCTCTCTAGCCCCTCCCACGGCGATCTCTATGTCGGCGGCTCTGACCGAATCTCGAAGTTCGACCCGGCGGGGAGTCTGATCGGCAGTTGGGGAATGGGCGGCCAACTCGGCGGCTTCGGCGACATCGCCGGCATCGTTGCGGATCTTTCCGGCAACCTCTGGGTCTCTGATCATACGAACACGATCCTTGAGTTCAGCCCCAGCGGAATCATGCTTAACAGCTGGCAGCCGGCTCAAGGTTCTGCCGGAGCTATCTCCATTGATTCCGAAGATCACGTCTACCTCAAAATCGGGGGGAAAGGCGAAGGCGGCCTCGCCAAATTCGGCCCCAGCGGAACGCTGCTTGGCGTAAACATCGTCGAATACGCAGAATTCTTTGGCCCGGAAACCATCACCCCGGCCGTAGACCCCGCCACCGACGACCTCTATGTCGGCATTGAGAGCCAGCAAGAAGCCGTCCAGAGCCAAAACTTCGTCTATCGCTACGACTCCACCTGCCACCCTCGTGTCGGCCGCCCCGTGGAAGAAGATGTGTCATGCAAGCCCGTCGAGACGATCGGCAAGGGCCTTGTCGGAAGCAGAATCTCCGGTCTCGGGATCGACGCCGGAAGCCCCGCCCACACCCTCTTCGTCGCTGAAGTCGGCCGACAAGCAGGCACCGCCCAGGTCCTCGCCTTCTCCGAAGAGACCGTCCCCGACGTCACCACCACCAAGCCGCTCAACCCGACCGCCAGCTCCGCCACCCTCACCGGGACGATCAACCCCGGCGGCATCGAACTCAACCCCGGAATCGAAGGCTGCCGCTTCGAATGGGGCCTCACCGCTGCCCCCTATGAACACCAGGCCCCTTGCGATAAGAGCGCCGCCCAGATCGGGGCCGGCAGCTCGCCGGTAGAAGTCCGCGCCAACATCACCGGCCTGCAAGCCGGCCACACCTACCACTACCGCCTCGTCGCCTCCAATCCCAACGACGAAAATCCGAGTGTCCACCAGCCCTCCCTTGGCGCCGACCTCGCCTTCGGCCCACCCTTGATCGAATCGGCCTCCACCCTCGATGTAAGCGCCACAGAAGCCGAACTGCAGGCCGAAGTCAACCCCCAAAACCTCGACACCGGGGCCCGCATCGAGTACGTCACCCAGGCCCAGTTTCAAGAATCCGGCTTTGCCGCGGCCCTCGCCACGGTGCCGAGCGACCTCGGCTCCGCCGGGACCGTCCAGAAAGGGTCCTTCCACATCTCCGGCCTGCAACCCCGGACCGCCTACCGCTACCGGGTGATCGCCGAGAACGCCCTGGCCCAGGGCACCGAAGCCGTCAGCGGCCCCGAACCCCCGCCGGCCTTCACCACCGAGGGCGCCGCCCCCTCGGGCCTGCCCGAGGCCCGCCACTACGAGCTCGTCTCCCCGCCCGACAAGCTCAGCGCCAGCATCCTCCCGATCTACGCCGGCCTCAGCTCCGTCCAGGCCGCCGCCGACGGGCGCGCCATCACCTACCTCACAAGCGCACCCATCGAACCCCAGCCCCAGGGCGCCGGTGCCAACCACACCCGGGTCCTCTCCACCCGTGCATCCTCCGGCTGGCTCTCCCAGGACCTCGACACCCCCCAACTCGGCCGCACCGACACCGTCGCCCCCGACGAGTACCGCGCCTTCTCTGAAGACCTCGCCTACGGCTTCCTCAACCCCTACGGCCTTGACCCCGCGATCTCCCCCGAAGCCTCTGAAGTGTCCGCCTTCCGCCGCGCCGACTACGTCGGTGCCGACCCCGCCCAGCAGTGCCTCGCCGCCACCATGCACTGCTATCGCCCCCTCGCGACGGGCGCCGATGGCATTGCCAACGTTCCCCCGGGGACTCTCTTCGGCTCTGCCAACAACGAAGGTACTTCTGGGCCCTCATTTCTCTCCTCCACCCCCGACGGCGCCCACGCGATCGTCGCCTCCCGGGTCGCCCTCACCGAAACCGCGCTCCCCGTCGGCCAGGTCGGCCTCTATGAGTGGAGTGCCGAAGAACCGCCCGCCTCCCAGCTCCAGCTCGTCAACCTCCTGCCTGGCAGCGGGCAGCCTGCCAATAGCGCGATTCTCGGCGTCGAACACGGCTCACCGAACCGGCGCAACGCCCTCTCCGCCGACGGCACCCGCGTCGTCTTCTCCGAAAGGGGAGGAGCCGACCGACTCTTCCTCCGCGACACCGCCCGTGGCGAAACGATCCAGCTCGACCTCCACGAACCCGGCTGCTCCAAATGCGAATCGGGCGGCGGTGAATTCCAGCTTGCCAGCCGCGACGGCTCGCGGGTCCTGTTCACCGACTCAAAGCGCCTGACGAGTGACTCCGGCATCGCCGACCTCTACCGCTGCCAGATCGTCGAATCCGAAGTCACCGGCCAGCTCGAATGCGCTCTCACCGACCTCACCCCCAAGACTGGCTCTGGTGAATCCGCTGACGTGCAGGGACTCGTGATCGGTGCCTCCGCCGACGCCTCCTCGGTTTACTTCAGCGCCAACGGCGCCCTCACCGAAGAACCCAACGACCTCGGCGAAGTGGCCCATCCGGGTACCTGCGACATCACCGGGGCGGGAGGCGCCTGCAGCCTCTACCTCTCCCGCGAAGGCCACCTCGCCTTCATCGCCACCCTCTCCGGCGCCGACCGCACCAGACTGACGACCGAGCTGACAGCGATGCCCGGCCGCGTCTCCCCCGACGGTCAGTGGCTTGCCTTCATGGCTGCCAGCCCCCTCGCCGGCTATGACAACCGCGATCGCTCCTCCGGGGAACCCGTCGCCGAGGTCTACCTCTACCACGCGCCGTCCGGCGGCCAGGGCACCCTGCTCTGCCCCTCCTGCGAACCCAGCGGCGCCCGCCCCCGCGGCGTCCTTCTCCCGTCCGAAAGCTCCACGATCGCAAACTACGGGCTCGGTTTTGACACGCCCGTGGCCGCCAATCTCCCCGGCTGGATGGGCCCCCACCAGCCCCGATACCTCTCCGATTCCGGCCGCCTCTTCTTCACCACGGTCGATCCCCTCCTGCCCTCCGACGCCAACGGCACCCAAGATGTCTATGAGTATGAGCCCACGGGGGTGGGCGACTGCAGCGAAGCTCAACCTGGCTTCAGCCCAAGCTCTGATGGTTGCCTCGGCCTGATCTCCTCCGGCACCTCCGCCAAGGAATCCGCCTTTGTCGATGCCTCCGAATCGGGGGATGACGTCTTCATCCTCACCTCCGACCGCCTCGCCCCGACCGACGTCGACTCCGCAGGCGATATCTACGACGCCCACGTCTGCTCCTCCGAAGTCCCCTGCTTGCCGCCCCCGGAAACGCCCAAGCCCCCCTGCGAGGGCGACGGCTGCCAGCAGCCCGCCGCCCCGCCCGTCGACCCCACCCCCGGCAGCCTCACATTCCAGGGCGCCGGCAACGTCACCGAATGCCCGAAGGGCAAGGTCCTGAAGGGCGGCAAGTGCGTCACCACGAAGCACAAGGCCAAGAAGCACCATAAGAAGAAGGGTCATAAGAAGCAGAAGCGAGCCAACTCCAACCGCGGAGTTCACAAGTGAAAGCCACCAAGGCCCACCGATCGACCGACCACACCGTGACCAGGGAGACCTCAGCAAAGATGACTGGCTTCACTCAACTCTTCCCTTCATTCCTTCCTCGAATCTCATCGACGCCGAGATGGGCTGTCCTGGGCGCAGCCCTTCTGGGACTTCTCATCCCTGCAACCAACGCCGCCTCAGCCCAGGCCGCCTCGCCCTGGTGGCATCTGACTTCCGGTGCCCGCCCCACCTACATCCAGCCCGGCAGCGCCACCGATGCCTCCTACGAACTCACCGTCAAAGCAACCGGCGGCACCTACACCCTCGTCTACGGACCCGACTCCGCGTCCCAGACCACCGCGCCAATTTCCTTCAACGCCCCCGCCGCCAGCGTCCAGGCCGCCCTCGAAGCCCTGCCGGCGATCGGCCCCGGAAACATCGACGTCACCGGAGGTCCCGGGGCTGCCGCTCCGCTCATCATCACCGCCACCGGCGCCCTCTCCGACCGCGTGCTGCCCCGCCTCTTCGGAGACGGAACCAAACTCACCGGTGCCGGCCACCAGGCGAACCTCACCGTGCTCGATCGCGGCAGCTCCGACGGTGAGATCTACCTCACCGCCGTGAACGTCGGCGATGCGCCCGCCGACGGCAAAACCGAGCCGCTCCGCGTCGCCGACACTCTGCCACCCGGCCTCGAAGCCCTGGAAGTTGCCGCCTTCGGCCCCTCCGTCCCCCCGACCATCAATACCTCTACACCGTTGCCCTGCGACCTCGCTACCCTCACCTGCGAATCGAGCGGCTCACTGGCGCCCTTTGCCCAGATCGAAGTCCGCATCGCCGTCAGGGCCAAGCCCGGCGCCGAAGCGCAAAGCGGCGAACCCAATCAGGTCACCGTCTCTGGAGGCGGCGGACCCGCCGCCCACCTCTCTCGCCCGGTCACGATCAGCGCCGAACCAACCCCCTTCGGCGTCGAAGAATACGAGCTCCGAAGCGAAGAAGAGGGCGGTGGGCCCGCCGCGTCGGCCGCAACCCATCCCTTCCAGCAGACCACCGCCATCACCATCAACCAGCTCAGAGACCCCGAACCGCTCCAGGCTGCCTTTCACCAAGATCACGTCGGCAACTCTACGATTCCCACCGCCGGCCTCGCCAAGGACATGAGCTTCCGCTGGCCGCCGGGCCTTGTCGCCAACCCGACGACGATCCCCACCTGCACTATGGCCCAGTTCTCCTCCACCCTCCCCGGCCACGAAGGCGACAACGCCTGCCCGGAAGCCAGCGCAGTCGGCGTCGCCGTGGTCACCGAGACCAACACGGCCTTCACCACGGGCAACCTCGCCGTTCCGCTCTTCAACGTCGAAACGGCCTACGGGGAGCCCGCCCGCGTTGGCTTCTTCATCCCAATCGTCAGGATCCCCGTCCTCATCGACCCCGCCGTCCGCTCCGCCGACGGCGAAGACTACGGAATCACCCTCTCCTCGACAAACATCACCCAGCTCGCCGATCTGGTCTCGGTCAAAGTCACCGTCTGGGGCGCCCCCGGCGACCCCCGTCACGACATCTCCCGCGGCTGGGGCTGCCTCGCCGAAAGCCGCGCCGCCGCCGAGACAGGCGATTCCTGCGGCCACCCCAACGCCTTCCACCCGCCGGCCTTCCTCACCCTGCCGACCCAGTGCACGGCCTCGCTCTCGAGCGGCGCCTACGGTGACCCCTGGTCCCAGCCCGTCGCCTTCCCCGACCTGCCCCTGCTCGCCACCACCCAGCTCGGCAGCTTCGGCGCCTGTAACCGCGTCCCATTCGACCCTAAGATTCATGCCACGCCGAGTTCCAATGCTGCCACCTCGCCGACCGGATTGGAATTCGACCTCGGTTTCGAAAACGAAGGCCTGCTCAGCTCCAACCCGGGGGTCAGCGCGGAATCGGCGGTAAAAAAAGCCGTCGTCACTCTGCCACAGGGCTTTACCACCAATCCGTCCGTCGCTGAAGGTCTGAAGGCCTGCACCGAAGCTCAGTTCCACGCCGAGGGCATCGCCACCCTGCCCGGCGAAGGCTGTCCCAATGAATCGAAGATCGGCGACGTCACCGTCGAAAGCCCGCTGATCGGCACCAAGCAGGTCAACGGCTCGCTGTATGTCGCAAAGCAGGGCGAGAACCCCAACCACAACCTGCTCACCATCTACCTCGTCGTCCGCAACCCCGAACTGGGCCTCCTGGTCAAGCAGGCGCTCAAGGTCATCCCCGACCCGGTCACCGGCCAGCTCACCACCGAAGTAGACAACATCCCTCAGCTGCCCTTCAGCCACTTCCACCTCAGCTTCCGCCAGGGCCAAAGGTCACCGCTGATCACCCCGCCGGCCTGTGGCACCTACACCGTCGCCGCCGACCTCTATCCCTACTCCGAACCCAACACCCCGGTCCACCGCGAAAGCTCCTTCCAGATCACCCAGGGGGCCGAAGGGCTGCCCTGCCCTTCCGGCGGCGTCCCCTCGTTCAAGCCCAACCTCGAAGCCGGCACCGTGAACAACGCCGCCGGCACCTACTCCCCCTTCGTCACCAAGATCACGCGCAAGGACTCCGAACAGGAGATCACCCACTTCTCGATCAAGCTGCCGCCGGGAGTGATCGGGAAATTGGCCGGCGTCAGCTCCTGTTCTGACGCGGCGATTGCCGCCGCCAAAGCCCGCGAACACGAAGGCGGCGGACAGGAAGAGCTGAACAGCCCCAGCTGCCCGGCAAACTCCGAAGTCGGCCACAGCCTCGTGGGAAGCGGCGTCGGCAACGTCCTCGCCTACGCCCCCGGCAAGCTCTACCTCGCCGGCCCCTACCACGGCTCCAACATCTCCCTGGTCTCGATCACCGCGGCGAAAGTGGGACCGTTCGACCTCGGCACCGTGGTCGTCCGCTTCGCCCTGAAGATCGACCCGGAAACCGCCGAAGTCTTCGTCGACGGCCAGGGATCGGACCCGATCCCCCACATCGTCGACGGCATCCCGATCCACCTGCGCGACATCCGCGTCTACATCTCCCGCCACGAACTCACGCTCAATCCGACCAGCTGCGAACCCCTGGCGCTGCAGTCCACCC
>DASYJK010000074.1:0-14499 GCA_035996525.1 Solirubrobacterales bacterium | reverse complement strand
CGAGATGAAGGTGCGGATGATCGGCAGCATGCGCGAGAAGAAGACGGTCCAGGAGCCGTAGCGCGAAAACCAGTCATCGGCCCATTTCAGGTGCTTGGGGCTGATGTGGATCAGCTTGTTCTTTTCCAAGAGGTCCAGGCGTCCGTAGTAGCCCACGGCGTAGGCGATCCAGGAGCCCGCCAGATTCCCCAGCACCCCGGCGAGAACCACTCCGAACAGGGTCAGTTCGCCTTTGGACACGGCGAAGCCGGCGAACAGCATGATCGCCTCGCTGGGGATCGGGATGCAGGCCGACTCCAGGGTCATCAGCAAGAAGACCGCGACGACCCCGGCCGAGCCGATGAATTCGGTGGCGAGGTCGACGAGCGGTTCCACCACCTTGTCGGTGATGCTGGCGAGCGGGAGGAGGGCGTGCATCGGGGGCACCCTCTCGTCTGCGCCTTAAACGCAGATGAGAGACTTCGGCGCTATCGCTCGGCGACCCTCGCCGCCTGAGCTGAGCGCGCCGACCGCCTCCGCACTCCTCTGACCACCGCTTCGATCGTGATCCATGAGAGCAGGACGAGAAGCGTCGGCAGCGCCAGGAAGGCGACGACGCCGACGCCGGCGGCCAGCAGCGAGGCGAGCACGGCGATCGCGATCGCGATCGACATGTCCGCCAGCAGGCGGCGGCGCGACGCCGCCCCCGCCGAAATCTCACGCGGCAGCCTCACCAGCGTTCTCCTGGGCGCAGGTAGACAGCGAAGAAATCCCGTTCGTCCGGGGTCAAATAGCGTTCGGGGGGACGGAGCATTTCCGGCAGCAGGTTGCTCGGTTCGCCGGCGCCGGGATGGCGGTAGCTGATGAAGCTGGTCCAGTCTTCGTTGATGTCGAGCTCCAGGGCGCGGACCGCGCCCGCGCGCTGGAGGATCTTGGCCAGCGATTCGACCGTCTGGAAGTCGGCCGCCGCGTAGAGCAGGTTGCCGTGGCTGTCGACGCCGACCCCGGAGCGCCATACCCGCACCGCGTTGTTGACCGTCTCACCCCATTCGGGTCCGTCGCTCAGCTTCGGGCTGAGCCGCCCTCCTTCGATGATCGGCGGCAGGTTCTGCTTCGCGAACCAGACGTTTGCCGGCGCGCCTGGGCCCTGATGCCAGGGGATGACGTCGACCCGTCCGTCGCGGTACTCGACCACCGTGGCGACCCCGTCCACCATCGCTTCCCTGACCTTGCCGCGGTAGATCAGGCCGGCGTTCGAGGTTTCCAGCGGGAAGCCCCCGTTGAAGGTCGCGACGACACGACCGCGCTTGGCTTCCGGCACCTCGGCCGGACCGCGGTGGGCCAGCGGTGGCGGCGGCTCCGCCAGACCGGGGACGTAGGCCAGCCGCGTCCGCGAGGAGTCGATCCAGGCGACACCGGCGACGAACTGAGGGTATTCGGGGTCGCTGCGGAAGGTCGTCAAGAGGACGGGAGGCCGGGTCCCGGCCTTCGCCGCCGCCTTTTTCCAGAGCCCCTCACCGGGCAACGCCGGCTGGATCAGCGGCTTCACGTCGGGCGGCTGGTACGCCTCGCCCGTCCTGCCCCGGGCTTCTTCACCCGCCGATGCCACCCCGACCTGCGGTAGGGAGCGCAGGCCGGGCCCGCCCTTTTCAGGCGCGTTCAGCGTGTAGTACCAGTTCTCGATTTCGGAGACGAGCGAGTTGCCGCCGTTCTGGCGCAGCCACTCGACACTGCGGACGCCGAGGCCGACGTTGTGCTTTTCACCCATCGCCCGCACGTAGGAGATGGTGGCCGGGACCAGGCAGGCGATCGCCGCGAGCAGGAAGATCCTGCGCGCCCGGCGCCAGAACGGAATCGACTGGTGGCGGCGCTCGGATCGAACGGAGGGCATCGGCGAAGCGTTGCGCCGAGACCTGAAAGGGAGGTGAGAGCGAGAGTCCGGTGGCGACCTCGCGGCTCTCATCTGTGGTTAATCGCGGTACCCCACACTGCCGCGCCATGAACGAGATCGCGCTGTCGCCCCCAGTCCGTACCCACCGCCCCGACGCCCCGTCGCGGGACCGTCAGATGCTCAACAAGGTGCCGGAGATCACCATCTACTTCTGGGTGATCAAGATCCTCTGCACGACGGTGGGGGAGACCGCGGCCGACCTGCTCAACGAAAACCTCGGCCTCGGCCTGACCAACACCACCTACATCATGGCCGCGGCGCTGATCGCGGTGCTGGTCTTCCAGTTCCGGGCCACGAAGTACGTGCCGGGCATCTACTGGCTCGCGGTGGTCCTGATCAGTGTCGTCGGCACCCTCTTCAGCGACAACCTGGTCGACAACCTCGGGGTCGAACTGCAGACGACGACGATCGCCTTCAGCGTCATCCTCGCCGCTGTCTTCGGGGCCTGGTACTGGAGCGAGCGGACCCTGTCGGTCCACACCATCGTCACCAGCAAACGCGAGGCGTTCTACTGGCTGGCGATCCTCTTCACCTTCGCCCTCGGCACCTCGGCCGGAGACCTGGTCGCGGAGAAGCTCGAACTCGGCTACCTGCCGTCGGTCGCGATCTTCGCCGGCGCGATCGCGATCGTCACCGTCGCCCATCTGCGCTTCAAGCTGAACGCGATCCTCGCCTTCTGGATCGCCTACATCCTCACCCGGCCGCTCGGCGCCTCGATCGGCGACTGGCTCTCGCAGCCGGTCTCTGAAACCGGGCTCGGCCTGGGGACGATCCTGACCAGCCTGATCTTCCTCAGCGCGATCCTGGCCCTGGTCGTCTACCTGACGATCTCCAAGCGCGACCTGATCGCCGTCTCCGCCGCCGAGGCGCGGCTGGACGGGGCGCCCAAACCGGCCGGGGCGACGACGGGGGCCGGCGGCTCGAAGATCCTCGTCGTCGCCAACAAGGTGGAGGCCACCCAGGCCCTGGTCGACGCCGTGCGCGAGCGCGCGGCCGCCGGCCCGGCCCGGTTCTTCATGCTGGTCCCCAACCCCGACAACCTGCCCTTCGACCGCAGCGGTGCCGACACCAGCGACGGCGAGCTAGCGCTGGCGCAGGCGCTGCCACGGCTGAAGGCGGAGTCCGGGGCGGAGGTCGACGGCGGCGTCGCCAACAGCCCCAACGCCTACGACGACATCGTCGCCGCCCTCGACAGCGGCGAGTACCGGGAGGTCATCCTCGAGACGCCGCCGACCCATGTCTCGCACTGGCTGCATATCGATCTCTCACAGCGGATTGCGCAGCTCGGCTACCCGCTGACGATGGTGACCGCAACCGCCTAGGAAGGCCTAGGTGAGCGCCGGCAACGGCTCGGCCGCCGCCCCGCCGCCAGCTCGCCGGCGTAGGCCAGCGCGGTTCCCTCGACACTGATCGCGACCCGGTCGCCGACGGCCGGCAGCTGATGGCCGGCGGCGCGGGCGACGATCTCGCGGCCGCCGGCCCGGTCGAGCGCGATCCGGGCCGTCGCGTCGTGGCCGTAGAAGGCGGTCGAGAGCACCCGGCCCAGCGGCGCTCCGCTCTCGGTCGAGTCGGCCGTCTCCTGGCAGAGGATCTGCTCGGGCCGCAGCATCACGGTCACCACCTCACCTTCACCGCCGCCGTTCTCCCGCGCCGGCAGGAGCCCGAGTGCGGTCTCGACGCCGCCACCCTCGCGACGGCCCTCGAGCAGCACCGCCTCGCCGACGAAGGCGGCCACCTCGGCGTCGACCGGGTCGCGGTAGAGCGTCTGGGGATCGGCCGCCTGGACGATGTGGCCGCCGCGCATGACCGCGACCGTGTCGGCCAGCGACAGCGCCTCCTCCTGATCGTGGGTGACGAGCAGGGCGGTGGCCCCGGCCGCGCGCAGCGCCTCGCGGACCTCGCCGCGCACCTGCGCCCGCAGGCCGGCGTCGAGGGCGTCGAAGGGCTCGTCGAGCAGGACCAGGCCCGGTTCCGGCGCCAGCGCCCGGGCCAGCGCCACCCGCTGCTGCTGGCCGCCGGAGAGCTGGTGGGGGAAGCGTCCGCCGAGGCCGGCGAGGTCGACCAGGGCCAGCAGCTCCTCGACCCGGCCGCCGCGCCGTCGCGCTCGCGAGAGGCCGAAGCCGACGTTGGCGGCGACGTCGAGGTGGGGGAAGAGGGCGCCCTCCTGGGGGACGAAGCCGATCGCCCGCCGCTCGGGCGCGAGGTGGGTGCCGGCGTCGCAGAGCACCCGCTCGCCGAGCCGGATCGAGCCGGCGTCGGCACGCTCGAAGCCCCCCAGCAGCCGCAGCAGGGTCGTCTTGCCGCAGCCGGAGGGGCCGAGGACCGCGGTCAGGCTGCCGGTCGGGACCTCGAGGTCGAGGCCGGTCAGCACCGGCGCCTCGCCGAAGGCCTTGCGCAGGCCGGCGACCGAGAGCGAGGCGGCCGGGCTCATCGCTCCACCGCCGGCGCCACGACGCCGCCGAGGCGGCGGGTCAGCAGGTAGGTGGGCAGGGCGGAGATCGCGACCATCAGGGCAGCGTAGGGGGCGGCCGCTCCGTAGGAGAGGCTGGAGGCGCTGGCCCAGAACTGGGTCGCCAGGGTCTGGGTCCCGATCGGCGCCAGCAGCAGGGTCGCGGTCAGCTCGGTCACGGTGGCGAGGAAGACGAGCGCCGCGGCGGCGCCGAGCCCCGGCAGGATCCGCGGCAGGGTGACCCGGATCATCGCCACCAGTGGCCGGCAGCCGAGCGAGCGCGCGACCTCCTCGTGGATCGGCGGCGCCTGCGCCAGCGCCGCCCTGGTCGCGACCAGGGCCAGCGGCAGCGAGAGGATCGCGTAGGCGACGATCAGCAGCAGGGTCGATCCGTAGATCGCCGGGAAGTGGTGGATCGAGAGCACGATCAGGGAGAGCGCGACGACGATCCCCGGCAGCGCGAAGGGCAGGTAGGTGGCGCGCTCGATCACGGTCGCGGCGCGGCTGGGGTGGCGCACGGAGAGGACCGAGATCGGCAGTGCCAGCAGCGTGGTCAGCGCGGCGGCGCCGAGCCCGAGCTCGAGCGAGGTGCCGGTCGCGGCCAGCAGCGCCCCGAGGTCGAAGCCGGCGGCGCTGCTGCCGTTCGCGACCCAGTAGACGAGGGTGACCAGCGGCAGCCCCAGGGCGAGCCCGGTCAGGGCCAGGAAGCCGCCGCTCACCGCCCACTTCGCCCGGCCGAGGCGGGCCGGCGACAGCGGCCGGGCCGAGCCGGAGTCGACCCGCGCGTAGCGCCCGCGCCCGCGCGCCGCCAGCTCGGCGACCAGCAGGACGAGGCAGAGCGCGACCAGGACCGAGGCCAGCATCGAGGCCGCGGCGCCGTCGAAGCTGAGCTTGTACTCGTCGAAGATCGCGGTGGTGAAGGTCTGGAAGCGCAGCATCGCGAAGGCGCCGTACTCCGAGAGCATGTGGACGGCGACCAGCAGCATGCCGCCGAGCAGGGCCACCCGCGTCTGCGGCAGGGTGACGCGGAAGAAGGTGCGCCAGGGCCCCATCCCGAGCGAGCGGGCGCTCTCCTCCAGGGCCGGGTCGGTGCCGCGCAGGACCGCCGCCACCGGCAGGTAGACGAGCGGGTAGTAGGCGAGGGCGATGATCCCGGCGGCGCCCCAGAACCCCTGCACAGCGGGGGTGATCGAGACCCAGCTGTAGCTGGTGACGAAGGCCGGGACGGTGATCGGCAGCGCCGCCAGCACCGCCCAGGCGCGGCGGCCGGGCAGGTTGGTGCGCTCGACCGCCCAGGCGACGGCGACGCCGAGGACCGTGCAGGCGAGGGTTCCGACCGCGACCAGGGCCGTCGTGTTGACCAGCAGTTCGCCGACGAAGGAGCGGAAGAGCAGCCGCTGGACTTCGTCCCAGCTGTTGGCGAGCGCCTGGTCGAGGAGGAAGCCGACCGGCGCTAGGACCAGCAGGGCGACCGCGGCGGCGACCAGCAGCAGCGCCACCGGCGCCCGCCCACGCCGCCGCGCCCAGCGCGACGGACCCGCCCAGGCGGCTCCGTCGCGGCTGGCGCTCGCGGCCTCCATCGTCCTAGAGCAGCCCCACCTGCTGCATCAGTTCCACCGGGGCGCTGCCGTCGCCGAGGTCGGCCGGACTCACCTTCGGCGGTTCCAGGGTGTCGAACGGCTTTAGCCCGGGTGGGGGCGGCACCGCGGCGTTCAGCGGGTACTCCCAGTCGCCGCTTTCGGTCATCGCGGTCTGGCCTTCCTTGCTGACCAGGTAGGCGAGGAATTCCTGGGCCAGCTCGGGCTCGTCGCTCGAGGCCAGCGCGGCGGCGCCGGAGATGTTGACCAACGCACCCGGGTCTTCATGACCGAAGTAGTGGAGCTTGGAGGGCACCTTGCTCTTGCCTTCCTCCGCCACCGCCTCGAACCAGTAGTAGTGGTTGATGATGCCGGCGGCGATCTGGCCACTGTCGACGGCGGCGATGATCCCCTCGTTGTCGTTGTAGTGCTTGGCGTTGGCGGCGAAGCCTTCGAGCCATTCCACCGCGGCCGCTTCACCGTCGAGTTTCTCGATCGCGCTGACGATCGGCACGAAGTCGGGCTCCGACGGAGCGATCGCCAGCTTGCCCTTCCATTCCGGCTTGGCGAGGTCGAGGATCGAGGCCGGCAGTTCATTGGCGGCGATCAGGTCCGGGTTGTAGACCATCACCGTCTCGCGGGCGGCGACTCCGACCCAGTGCCCGCTCGGCGAGTTGTACTGGGAGGGAACTTCGGCCAGCGTCGGGGGGTCGACCTTGGCCAGCAGTTCCTTCTCCGCCAGCGCTTCCAGCGGCGGCGTGTTCTCGGTCAGGACCACGTCGGCGGGGGTCGCGTCGCCCTCCTGCTCGATCTGGCTGGCGAGTCCCTCGTCCTCGCCGTAGCGGACCTGGACCTTGGCCCCGCTCTTTTCTTCGAAGCCTTCGATCAGGGCTTCGGTCATCGGTTCGTGCTGGGAGCTGTAGAGGGTCAGCGAGCCCCCGGAGCCCGAGCCGGAGTCGGTCGAGCCCGAGGACGAGCCGCAGCCGGCGCCGAGCAGCGCGGCGACGAGGACGAGGCAGGAGACGCTGAGCAAGCGCCGGTCGATTGGAGAACTCACGAAACCTCCTGAGGCGTGTAGACAAGATATTAGGACTCCCTAATTCGGGAAGCCTAATACGACACTACTGCCAGCCGCGCCTAAAGGTTCAATGAGAAATGAGCCCGCTCTCATCTGGCCTTCATCTTCAGTGGGAAGCTTGTGGGGATGAACGTCTTGGTAGTCGAGGACGAGGTGAAGATGGCGGCGCTGCTGCGGCGCGGGCTCGGCGAGGAGGGGATGACGGTCGATGTCGCCGGCAACGGCGAGGACGCGCTCGGGATGGCGCGGTCGTCCGCCTATGACGCGATCGTGCTCGACGTGATCCTGCCCGGTATCGACGGCTTCGAGACCTGCCGCCGGCTGCGGCAGGAGGAGATCTGGTCGCCGGTGCTGATGCTGACCGCGCGCGGGGCGCTCGAGGACCGGGTCGCCGGCCTCGACGGCGGCGCCGACGACTACCTGACCAAGCCGTTCTCGTTCTCGGAGCTGCTGGCGCGGCTGCGGGCGCTGGTCCGGCGCGGCCAGAGCGAGCGCCCGGCGATCGTCGAGGTCGGCGACCTGCGCCTCGATCCGGCCACCCACCAGGCCTGGCGCGGCGAGACCGAGATCGAGCTCTCGGCCAAGGAGTTCGTCCTCTTCGAGACCTTCATGCGCCGGCCCGGCCTCGTGCTCAGCCGCTCGCAGCTGCTCGACCAGGCCTGGGAGTACGACTTCGAACATCGCTCCAACGTGATCGAGGTCTACGTCCGCTACCTGCGCCGCAAGATCGACCTGCCCTTCCGGGTCAAGTCGATCGAGACCATCCGCGGCGCCGGCTACCGGCTGCGCAAGGACGGCGGACGCTGAGCCAGATTTCGATCCGCCTCCGCGTCACCCTCGTCTTCGCCGGTGTCATGGCCCTGGTCCTGGGCGCGACCGGGGTCTTCATCTACCTGCGCTACGCCTCCGAGCTCAACATGACGATCGACGCCGGGCTGAAGTCGCGGGCGACCGACGTCGCCTCCCTCGTCCGCGATTCCGATTCGGGGCTGCGGCCGTCCCAGGGCCTGGTCGAGGGGCTGGAAAGCTTCGCCGTGGTGCTCGACGGCAAAGGGCGGCTCGAAGACTCCTCGCTGCCGCGCGGCGGTGGCTTCCGTCTCTCGCCCGAGCAGCTGGCGCGGGCGCGGCGTGGCCCGGTCTTCATCGAAGGCGCGCTGGCGCCGGCGAGCGGTAACCGGGCGAAGCTCCTGGCGGTCCCGGTCGGAGGTGAACGGCGCGGCCGGGTGGTCGTCGTCGGCACCGCGACCGAGGCCCGCGACGAGGCGCTGACCGACCTCCAGCAGCTGCTCCTGATCGGCGGCCCGGTGGCACTGCTGCTGGCCTCGCTCGCCGCCTACGGGGTGGCCGCCCTCGCGCTCAAACCGGTCGAGGCGATGCGCTCGCGCGCCGCCGCGATCTCCGCTGCCGAGCCCGACCAGCGGCTGCCGGTGCCGCCGACCGGCGACGAGATCGCCCGCCTCGGCACCACCCTGAACGAGATGCTCGAGCGCCTTGGCGAGGCGCTGGCGCACGAGCGGGCCTTCGTCGCCGACGCCAGCCACGAGCTGCGGACGCCGCTGGCGATCCTGCGCACGGAGCTGGAGCTGGCGCTGGCGAAAGGGCGCTCGCCGGAGGAGCTGCGGGCGGCCCTGGCCTCGGCCGCCGAGGAGACCGACCGGCTCACCCAGCTCTCGGAGGACCTGCTGACGATCGCCCAGACCGAGCGCGGCGAGTTGCCGCTGCGGCTGGCCCGGGTGGACCTGGGGGAGGCGCTGGCCGGGGTCGAGCGCCGGTTCGCCGGCCGGGCCGCGGAGCGGGGGAGGCGGCTCGAGGTCTCCGCTCCGGCCGGGCTCGCGCTCGACGCCGACCGCCTGCGCCTCGACCAGGCGATCGGCAGCATCGTCGACAACGCCCTGCGCTACGGCGACGGCGAGGTCGAGCTCGTCGCTCGCGAGGAGAACGGGTGGGCGGAGATCCACGTGCTCGACCGCGGCGCCGGGTTCACGGACGAGTTCCTCGGTCGCGCCTTCGAGCGCTTCAGCCGCGCCTCCTCGAGCGACCGCGACGGCGGCAGCGGCCTCGGGCTGGCGATCGTGCGGACGGTCGCCCGCGCCCACGGCGGCGAGGCGCACGCCGGCAACCGGGAGGGTGGAGGGGCCGACGTCTGGCTCACCCTCCCCCCACTATCCGCCGGGGGCCGGCCGGTCTCATCTCTTGTTTAGGCGGCGGATCTAGCCTGCCGCGCCCGGTTCCTCGCCTGCCCTTGGACTTCCAGCTCAAAACCCGACCCGGCCTCTCGAAGGTGCCGGAAGTGACGGCGATCTTCTGGATCGTCAAGGCGCTGACGACCGGGATGGGGGAGTCGACCTCGGATTTTCTCGTCCACGGGCTGATTCCCGAGCTCGCCGTCGTCCTCGGCGGCATCGCCTTCGTCGCCGCCCTCTATCTGCAGTTCTCCAGCGACCGCTACGTCCCCTGGCGCTACTGGCTGGCGGTGGCGATGGTCGGCGTCTTCGGCACGATGTGCGCCGACGTCCTCCACGTCGGGCTCGGCATCCCCTACGTCGTCTCGACGGTCTTCTACGCGATCGTCCTCGCGGTGGTCTTCCGCACCTGGTACCGGGTCGAGGGAACGCTCTCGATCCACAGCATCACGACCGAGCGGCGCGAGGCCTTCTACTGGGCCGCGGTGCTGGCGACCTTCGCCCTCGGCACCGCCGCCGGCGACCTCACCGCGGTCACCTTCGGGCTCGGCTTCTTCGGCTCCGGCTTGATGTTCGCGGCGATCATCGCGATCCCGGCGCTCGGCTACTTCCGCTTCGGGATGAACTCGATCCTCGCCTTCTGGTTCGCCTACGTGGTCACCCGCCCGCTCGGCGCCTCCTTCGCCGACTGGCTGGCGGTGTCTTCGGCCCGCGGCGGGCTCGCGATCGGCACCGGCCTGGTCAGCTTCGTGCTGGCGGCGATGATCGCCATGTTCGTCGCCTTCCTCACCTCGACCGGGATCGATCTGCCGGTCGATCAGCGCGACGCCGAGCCGGGGGACAAAGATTTAGAGGAAACGAGGTTTCGCTTCATGCCCGTCCCATCTGCGCCGCCGACCATCGACCCCTCAACCCAACGAGAGGGGAAGTGATGAGCAAGCTGAAGAAACTGGTGCTGGTGACCGCGGCGCTGGGAGCCCTCGCTGTCGGCGGCGCCGCCTACGCCGGTGCCCAGAGCGTGGGCACGGTGGCGAAGGTGACCGTGCAGAAGTCCAGCCCGGCGGCCGAGGCGGTCATGTCCGGCGACACGGACAGGCCGGACTCCGCCTCCGCCGCCGACCTGCCCGACGGCCCCGGCGACCAGGCCGACGGCCCGAGCGACGGGGAGTCCCCCGGCAGCTGAGCGATGCCCGCGCCTCCCCGGTGTCCGCCGGGGAGGCTCGAGCGGGTGCCTTTAGGATCGACGCTCGATGAGCGGGGTTACGTCGATCGGGCGGCTGTCGGGGAGGCGCGGGCGTCCGGGGCCGGCGCTCGACCTCGACCTCTACGCGCCCGCGGTGGTCGAGGACTCGAGTGTCGCGTTCGCGGCGATCCGCGATGCCGGTCCCGTCGTCTGGCTGCCGCGCCACCGGATGTGGGCGCTGGGACGCTTCGACGAGGTCCGCACGGCACTGCGCGACGACGAGATCTTCGTCAGCGGCAAGGGCGTCGCCGCCAACCCGATCACCAACGTCGCCGCCCGCAAGACGACCCTGTTCAGCGACGGCGAGACGCACGTCGCCCGCCGCAAGGTCCTGATGCGCTCGCTCGGCGCCCAGGCGCTGGCGCCGATCGCCGGGCGCCTCGACGCCGAGGCGGAGGCGATCGTCGGCCATCTGGTCGGGCGCGGCGAGTTCGACGCCGCCCGCGACTTCTCCAGCGGCCTGCCGTTGGAGGTGGTTGCCGACCTGGTCGGCGTCCGCGTCCCGGCCGAGCGGCTGCTGAGCTGGGGGACGATCTCCTTCGACGTGCTCGGCCCGCTCAACCGGCGCGGCCTGCGCGCGTTCCCGAGCTCGCTCGGGATGCTCGCCTACGCCCAGCGCCTCGATCGCTCCCGGGTGATCCCGGGCAGCTGGGCGGAGACCGTGTTCGACGCCGCCGACCGCGGCGAGATCGACAAGACCGAAGCGCGCAACATGGTGATCGACTTCATCGCCCCGAGCCTGGACACGACGATCCTCGCCAGCACCTACATGCTCTGGCTGTTGGCGGAGAACCCCGAGGCCTGGGAGCGGATCCGCCGCGACCCCGGGCTGATCCCGGCGGCGGTGGTCGAGTCGGTCCGGCTCTCCTCGCCGATTCGCGGCTTCACCCGCCGCCTCAGCCGCGCCGCCGAGGTCGCCGGGGTGCGGATGCGCGCCGGCGACCGCACCGTGCTCCTGGTCGGCGCCGCCAACCTGGACGAGCGCCACTACCCCGACCCCGAGCGCTTCGACCTCGAGCGTCCGCCCGGTGGCAACCTCGGCTGGGGCAACGGCCCCCACACCTGCGTCGGCATCCACCTCGCCAAGCTGGAGATGGCGGCGCTGCTGCGGGCGCTGGTCGCCCAGGTCGAGACGATCGAGATCGCCGGCCCGCCGGCCCGGATCCGCAACAACACCCTGCAGGGAATCGGCCGCCTGCCGGTGCGGCTGAGCTAGGACGAGGGCCGGGCTCCCGGCCCTAGCTGCAAATCAGATTCATTCTCATTAGAGTGAGGGCCGTGATCGAGCCCTTCGAACTCCCCTTCGTGCAGCACGGGTTGATCGAGATCCTGATCCTCGCCGTCCCGGCCGGGCTGCTCGGCACCTGGATCGTGATGCGCGGGCTCTCCTTCTTCTCCCACGCTGTCGGCACCGCCGCCTTCCCGGGCCTGGTGCTGGCCGACGGGCTCGGGTTCGCGGCGCCGCTCGGGGCCTTCGGCGCGGCGATCGTCTTCACCGTCGGCAACGCCGTGCTCGGCCGCCGCGGTCGCGACCGCGACAGCGTCGTCGCCCTCGTCCTCGTTGCCTGCCTCGCCGCCGGGGTGATCCTCGCCAGCGACGTCTTCGGCTCCGGGGCCAACGTCGAGACGCTGCTGTTCGGCAGCCTACTACTGGTCGACGGCGGCGACATCGCGCTCGCCGCCGCGGCCGCCGTGGCGACCCTGGTCGCGACGGCGCTGATCGGCGAGCGCTGGCTGGCCCAGGGGTTCGACCCCGACGGCGCCGGCACGGGCTGGCGCCGGCACGGCTTCGACGCGGCGCTGCTGGCGCTGATCGCGCTCGCCAGCACGGCGGCGCTGACCGTGGTCGGGGCACTGTTGGTGACGGCGCTGTTCGTGGTCCCGGCGGCGACCGCGCGCCTGTTCACGCGGCGGGTGCTGAGCTGGCAGCTGGCCAGCGTCGCCCTGGTCGCGGCCGAGGGCACGGCTGGGCTCTGGCTCTCGGTCAAGACCGACGCCCCGCCGGGGGCGACGATCGCCTGCGTCGCCGGCGCCCTCTTCGCCGTGGTCGCCCTGGGGCGGGCGCTGGCGACCCAGGTGCCGCGCCGCGCCGCCCTCGCCGCCGCGGCCGTCGGCGCCCTCGTCCTGCTTGGCGCCGGCTGCGGCAGCGGCCTGAGCAGCGGCGCCAACGGCCAACTGCAGGTCGTCGCGACCACCACCCAGATCGGCGACTTCGTGCGCGAGGTCGGCGGCAACGCCGTCGCCGTCGACCAGATCCTCCAGCCCAACACCGACCCGCACGAGTACGAGCCGCGGCCCAGCGACGTCGAGGGCGCGGCCGGCGCCGCGCTGGTCTTCGCCAATGGCGACAACCTCGACCAGTGGGTTGGCGACGTCGTCTCCGAGAGCGGCAGCGACGGCGAGGTCGTCGACCTCGGGGCCGCCGTGCCGGAGCGGCTGCCGGGCGAGTCGAGCGGGGCGGAGGCCTCGAAGTACGACCCGCACTGGTGGCACGACCCGCGCAACGCCGAGGCGGCGGTGCGCGTGGTCGAGCGCCGGCTCGCCGCCGCCGATCCCGCTGAGAAGGCGGAGTTCGAGCGCAACGCCGCCGCCTATCTGGCGAAGCTGCGCGCGCTCGACGCCGGGATCTCTCGCTGCATCGACTCGGTCCCGCCCGTCCGGCGCAAGCTGGTCACCGACCACGACGCCTTCGGCTACTTCGCCGATCGCTACGGGATCGAGGTGGTCGGCGCGGTCGTTCCCTCGCAGACCACCCAGGCCCAGACCTCGGCCAAGGAGCTGAGCGAGCTGGCCGCGACGATCGACGCCGAGCACGTCAGCGCGATCTTCCCCGAGAGCTCGCTGAGCCCGAAGGTGGCGGAAGCGATCGCTGCCCAGACCGGCGCCTCGAGCGATTACACGCTCTACGGCGACACGCTGGGGCCGGCCGATTCAAGCGGCTCGACCTATCTGCGGATGGAGGCGGCCAACGCCGACGCGATGGTGAGCGGCTTCACCGATGGGAACGACCGGTGCCGGGTAAAGCCCTGATCGAGGCCGACGGCCTCGCCGTCGGCTACGGCGGCCCGCCGGCGATCGCCGGCGTCTCCTTCGCTCTGGCGGCGGGGGAGCGGCTGGCGCTGCTCGGTCCCAACGGCGGCGGCAAGACGACCCTGCTGCGGGCGCTGCTCGGCGAGCTGCGCCCGGCGGCGGGCACGCTCGCCGTCCACGGCCGCTGCGGCACCGTCCCCCAGACCGAGCGCACCCGCCTCGACTACCCCGTCTCCGCCCTCGACGTGGCGACGATGGGGGCGCTCTCGCGGCTGCCCTGGTGGCGGCGACCGAGCCGCGAGGATCGCCGCGGGGCGCAGGTGGCGCTGGAGCGGGTCGGTCTCGGCGATCACGCCGGCGAGACCTTCGGCGAGCTCTCGGGCGGGCAGCGCCAGCGGGTGCTGATCGCCCGCGCCCTGGTCCAGGAGGCCGAGGTGCTGCTGCTCGACGAGCCCTTCTCCGGCCTCGACAACACCAGCGCGGCGGCGCTGGAAGCGCTGATCGCGGAGCTGGCGGGGGAGGGACGGGGGATCGTCGTCGCCACCCACGACCTCGACCAGGCCCGGCGCAGCGACTCGGTCCTCTGCCTCAACCGCCGCCAGATCGGCGCCGGGGCGCCGGCCGCGGTGCTCGACCGGGCGACCCTGGAAGCGACCTACGGCGGCGCCATCGTCGAGATTCCCGGCACCGGCAAGGCGATCCTGCCCTCCCACCATCACCACCACTGATGCTGGCGCCGCTCCAGGAAAGCTTCATGCAGCGGGCGATCCTCGAGATCGCCCTGATCGGGCTGGCCGGCGGCGCGATCGGCTGCTGGGTCGTCCTCTACGAGCTCTCCTACGCGGCCGAGTCACTCGCCCACTCGATCTTCCCTGGGCTCGTGCTCGCCGCGATCGCCGGGGTGCCACTGCTGCTGGGGGCGACGCCGGCGATCGTGATCGCGGCGCTGGCGATCGCGCTCGCCTCGCGGGCGCCGGGGACCAGCCGCGACGTCGGCGTCGCCGTGGTC
>DASYJK010000073.1:0-14921 GCA_035996525.1 Solirubrobacterales bacterium | reverse complement strand
CGCCTCGACCGGCGAGAAGCTGGAGAACTTCGCCAAGTTCCACCCTGATCGCATGGCCCAGCGGATCCTCGGCATGGGCGACGTCCTCAGCCTGATCGAGAAAGCCGAGCAGCAGGTCGACGAGAAGCAGGCGCTGGCCCTTCAGGACAAAATGAAGAAGGACCAGTTCACGCTCGAGGACTTCCTCCAGCAGATGCGCCAGGTGCGGAAAATGGGCCCGCTCAGCGGCATCATCGGGATGCTGCCGGGGATGGGGGCGATGAAACAGCTGAAGAACGCCGACATCGACGAGGGCGAGCTGGACCGGGTCGAGGCGATCATCCTCTCGATGACGCCGGCCGAGCGCGCCAACCCCGGGATGATCAACGGTTCCCGCCGCAAACGCATCGCCAACGGCTCTGGAACGCGGGTTCAGAACGTCAACGCGCTGGTCAAGCAGTTCGACCAGATGCGCAAGATGATGCGCTCGATGGCCTCCGGGAAGATGCCCGACCAGCAGCAGCTGGCCCAGATGACCGGCGCCGCACCCAGGCCGAAGATCCGTAGACGCTAACTCCTCAAACCGGCCCGTCCTCCGCTTCGCGTCCGGGCGGGCCGGGCAAAACATGTAACCTGCCGCGTCCTATGGCAGTCAGAATCAGATTGAGACGAGTCGGGTCCAAGAAGAACCCGATCTGGCGCATCGTCATCGCCGACAAACGCTCCCCGCGGGACGGTCGGACGATCGAGACGATCGGCCAGTACAACCCGCAGACCAATCCCTCGCTGATCGAGTTCGACGAGGAGCGCGCGCGCCACTGGCTCGAGCATGGCGCCCAGCCCTCGGAGACGGTCGCGGGGTTGCTGCGGACCAAGGGCATCGCCGCCTCCGGCAGCTAGGCCGCGGCGGGTGGTCCGATGACCGAGCTGATCGAGTTCCTCGTCAGGGCTCTGGTCGAGGACCCCGAGGCCGTGGTCGTCGAGGAGCTGGAAGAGGACGGTGACCTCGTTTACGAGGTGACCGTCGCCGATGGCGACCTCGGCCGCGTGATCGGCAAAGGCGGCCGGGTCGCGAACGCGATCCGCACGATCGCCAAGGCCGCCGCGGTCCGGATCGACCGCCGCGTCATCGTCGACATCCTCGACTGAGCCGATGAAGCTCGACATATTCACGCTGTTTCCGGAGGCGTTCGAGTGGTTCCGCACGCAGCGCTCGGTGGAGAACGCCGTACGCGAAGGCAACGAGCTGCGGCTGATCGACTACCGGGCGACGACGCCGCTGAAAGCAGGGCAGGTCGACGACTCGCCCTACGGGGGCGGGGCGGGGATGGTGCTGCGGGTCGACGTCATCGACGCCGCCCTGAAGGCGGCGTACGGGGAGGGGGAGAGGCCGCGGACGGTCCTGCTCTCGCCGACCGGGCCGCTGCTCGACGACGCGATCGCCGAGGAGCTGATCGCCGAGCCCCACGTCGCCCTGCTCTGCGGCCGCTACGAGGGCTTCGACGATCGCGTCCACCAGCACCTCGCCGACGACGAGCTCTCGATCGGGCGCTACGTGCTCGCGGGCGGTGAGCTGCCGGCGATGGTCGTCGCCGACGTCCTCATGCGCAAGCTGCCGGGTGCCCTCGGCCATGCCGACTCCGCCGCGGAGGAGTCCTTCAGCCAGGTCCTCGAGGGAATGCCCGAGTACCCGCATTTCACTCGCCCGGCCAGCTACCGCGGCTGGGACGTGCCCGAGATCCTGCTCTCCGGGGACCACGAGAAAGTGCGTCAATGGCGCCTGGCACAGAGCCGTCTGCGGGCCGAGAAGTTCGAGTCGGACGCGGAGTAGCTACCATTCCGCCAGCCGCGCGGTTCCCGCACTCGGGTCCGGCGGCTTTTTCTCGCCAATGAGCTCCGTAATCGACAAAATCGAGCGTGACCAGCTGAGGCAGGGCTTGCCCTCCTTCGGCCCCGGCGATCGCGTGCGCGTTCACTTCCAGGTGATCGAGGGCACGCGCAAACGGACCCAGGTCTTCGAGGGCGTGGTGCTGAGGCGCCAGGGCTCCGGCGTGCGCGAGACTTTCACGGTCCGCAAGCAGTCGTTCGGCGTCGGCGTCGAGCGGACCTTCCCGCTGCACTCGCCGAAGATCGAGAAACTCGAGGTCGCGGCGCGCGGTGACGTGCGCCGGGCCAAGCTCTACTACCTGCGCGGCCGGATCGGCAAGGCCGCCCGCGTCGCCGAGCGGCGCTGGGGGATCGACGACGACGTCGTCTCGGCTCCGTCGGCGGCCGCGCCCGTCGCGACCGATGCCGAGGGCGTCGCCCAGGACGAGGTCGTGCCGACCGAGACCGAGACCGAGGCGGCGCAGGCGGATGCATCGGAGGCCAGCGAGGCAGCAGCCGAGACCGAGACGGCCAGTGAGCCGGAGGCGGCGGCAGAGACTGAGGCAGCGGCGGAGACGGACGCAGAGGCGCCCGCGGCCGGGGAGACCGAGGACAGCTCAGCAGCGTCAGAGGATGCCGAGGACGAGAAGCCGGCCGATGCCGGCGACTCCGACGAGGATCCGGCAGCCTGAAACTGGCGATCCCGAAGCCGAAGGGCAAAGGCGGCGGGCTGGTCGAGTTGGTCGTCATCGTGGCGCTGGCCCTTGGGCTGGCGCTGGCGATCCAGGCCTGGATCATCAAGCCGTACCAGATCCCTTCGGAATCGATGGAGCCCACGCTCGACGTCGGCCAGCGCGTCCTCGTCAATCGCTTCATCTACCACCTCAACGATCCCTCGGTCGGCGACATCATCGTCTTCCACCCGCCCGCCGGCGCCGACAACGGCACCGAATGCGGGGTCACGATCCATGGGCGCCAGCCGTCCGAAGTCGGCATGTCGTGCCCGCAGCCGACCGCGGGCGAGTCGAGCCAGAACTTCATCAAGCGGATCGTCGCCGTGCCGGGCGACACGCTCTCGGTCAAAGACGGCCATCCGGTCGTCAACGGCGTCGAGAAGACCGATGAGCCGTACATCATCCCCTGCGGCAGCGCCCCCGCCTGCAACCTGCCGAAGACGATCAAGATCCCGCCCGACCACTACTTCATGATGGGCGACAATCGTGGAGCCAGCGACGACAGCCGATTCTGGGGCCCGGTCCCCCGCAGCTGGATCATCGGTGAGGCCTTTGCCACCTACTGGCCACCAGACCGCATCGGCACCCTCTAAGTCCCGTACCGGCCGCCGCCGGCTGGCGCGCAGCCGCCGCCTGTTCGCGTTCGACCGCGGCCTCCAGAGTCGATTCGTCGCCGGTGCCGACGAGGCCGGGCGCGGCTGCCTAGCCGGTCCTTTGGTCGCGGCCGCGGTCCTGCTCGACTACGAGATGCTCTCCACCGCCGACCGCCGCGCGCTTGGCGGCCTGCACGACTCCAAGCAGATGACCGAGGAGCGGCGGCTGGAGATGTTCCCGAGCGTGCTGCGGGCGGCGACCCGGGTCAGCGTCGTAATCCGCTCCGCCGCCGGGATCGATCGCCGCGGCCTGCACGTGACCAACATCGAAGCGCTCTCGGTCGCGCTCGAACGGCTGGCGCCGCCGGCGGATGCCGCCTGCCTCTCCGACGGCTTCTCGCTGCCGCGCTGCGCGGTCCCGCACCGGGCCGTGGTCCAGGGCGACGCCACCAGCGCCGCGATCGCCGCCGCCTCGGTCATCGCCAAGGTCACCCGCGACCGCTACATGCACCGCGCCGCCGCCGAGCACCCGCACTGGGGCTTCGACGAGCACGTCGGTTACTCGACCCCGGAGCACCGCGCCGCGATCGAACAGAACGGCATCTCGCCGCTGCACCGCCGCTCATTCCAGTCTGTTGCGTACACCCAGATGGGGCTGGGGCGCGCCTGACACTGCGCATCTCGGCGTCCTCGCTCGGTCATGTGCGGAGCACACTCTCTCACTCGTCCTTGACCTGCTTGGTCAGGCGCGCCCCCGCGTAATTCAGAATGCGGCTCGGATGTGCTCGATGTCCGTCACCCGCCCGGCGCGGTCGAAGGTGACGCCGACGGCGTCGAAGCGGATCTGGGCGTAGGGGCGGACGCCGCGGCGTTCGGCCATCCAGGCGACGGCGAGCTTGCGGACGCGGCGTTGCTTGCGGGCGTCGACGGCGAGGATCGGGCGCTCGGGGCCGAAGGCGGTGCCCTCGCGGCCGGCCTTGACCTCGACGAAGACGAGCGTGGGGCCGTCGCGGGCGACGATGTCGAGCTCGCCGTAGCGGGTGCGGGCGTTGCGCTCGAGGATCTCCCAGCCGGCGGCGGCGAGTCGAGTGGCGACGAGATCCTCGGCCTTCTCTCCGGTTGCGCGGCGGGCGGCGGTCATCGGTCCCGCTCCAAGTCCCGGCGGCGACAGATTCTCCCCACCTCGGGCTCGAAGTTCTTGCGATCTGCCGGTAACGCGCGCGCCTTCTCTCCGTAGCGTCGTTGCCGTGCTCGCCACGGCCCGAACCTTCACCCTCGACGGCATCTCCGCCCGCCCGGTCCGGGTCGAGGTCGACGTCCACCGCGGCCTGCCCGGCTTCGCGATCGTCGGACTCCCCGACGCCGCGGTGAGGGAGGCGCGAGAGCGAGTACGGGCGGCGCTGGTCAACTGCGGCTTCGAGTTCCCGCTGCAGCGGATCGTCGTCAACCTGGCGCCGGCCAGCCTGCGCAAGGCGGGGCCGGGGATGGATCTGGCGATCGCGACGGCGCTGCTGAGCGCGTCCGGACAGCTCGAGTGGGAGGCGCTGCCGCGGCTCGCCTTCACCGGCGAGCTGGCGCTGGACGGATCGACGCGGGCGGTGAACGGAGCGCTGGCGATCGCCGAGGCGGCGCGCGAGGGAGGCGCCGAGGCGATCGTGGTGCCGGCCGAGAACGGGCCCGAGGCGGCGCTGGCGGCGGGCATCGACGTGATCGCGCTCGACAGCCTCGGCCGCCTGCCGGAGCTGGCCGCCGGCGAGTGGAAGCCGGTGCGGCCGCCGGCGCTGTCGTTGCGTACCGAGGCTGGGGAAGGGGCCCACGACCTGGCTGATCTGCGCGGACAGCCGCACTTGCGCCACGCGCTCGAGGTTGCCGCCGCGGGCGGCCACAGCCTGCTGATGATCGGGCCGCCCGGGGCCGGCAAGTCGCTCGCCGCCAGCCGCCTGCCGTCGATCCTGCCGCCGCTGGCGCCGGTCGAGGCGCTGGAGGTGGCGCGGATCGCCAGCGCTCGCGGGCAGTTGGGCGACTCGCTGCCGGGCACACGCCCCTTCCGCGCTCCGCACCACACGATCAGCCCCGCCGGCCTGATCGGCGGCGGCACCCCACCGCGGCCGGGCGAGATCACCCTGGCCCACCGCGGCGTCCTCTTTCTCGACGAGCTCTGCGAGTTCCGCCGCGACGCGCTCGAGGCGTTGCGGGCGCCGCTGGAGAGCGGGGAGGTCTCGATCGCCCGTGCCGGCAGCCGCCGCAGCCTGCCCTGCCGCTTCACTCTGATCGCGGCCGCCAATCCCTGCCCCTGCGGTCGCGGCGAAGCCGATCTGGACTGCAACTGCGCCCCGGTCGCCGTCCAGCGTTACCAAGGGCGCCTCAGTGGCGCCCTCGCCGATCGCATCGACATCCTCGCGGCGGTGCGTCAGCCTGGTGCGGCGGAGATCGGTGGCGGGCCGGGGGAGCCCTCCGCCGACGTGCGGGAGCGGGTGATGGAGGCGCGTGAGCGCCAGGAGTGGCGGCTCGGCCCCGGCCGCTGCAACGCCGAGATGAGCCCCGGCGAGGCACGGGAGTGCGCGCTCAGTGCCGAGGCCGGGGCGCTGCTGGCGGAGCTGTACGCGCGCCAGCGGTTGAGTGGCCGCGCCCACGACCGGGCGCTGCGGCTGGCGCGGACGATCGCCGACCTCGCTGGCGCCGAGACGATCGACGCCGACCAGATGGCCCAGGCCCTGCAGCTGCGGAGGCGCGACCGTGGTTGAGCCCCGCGCCTGCCCCGACTGCCTGCGCCGCTCCTGGCTGTTGGCGGCGCTTGGGCCCTACGTCGAGAAAATCGCCACCGGCGCGGTCGGCTCGCGCTCGCCGGAACTGCTGCGTCTCAGCAACGAGGATCTGCTCGCCGCCGCGGCCCCGAAGGTCGCGACCCAGATGTTGGCGCGGGTCGAGGCGTTGTCGGAGCGACACCTGGAGGCGGAGCTGGTGGCGGCGCGGTGCTGGGCCTGCTGCCGCCACGGCGACCTCTATCCGGCCGGCCTGCGCGACGCTCCGGACGCGCCCTGGGCACTGGTCGGCCGCGGCGACCCCGGGCTCCTCGACGGCTTAGAGCCGTTCGCCGCGGTGACGATCGTCGGTGCCCGTCGCGCCACCTCCTACGGCCGCGAGATCGCCCGTGAGCTCGGGCGGGAGCTGGCCGCGGCCGGGATGGTCGTGGTCAGCGGCCTCGCCTTCGGGATCGACGCCTGCGCCCATCGCGGCGCCATCGACGCCGGCCGCACGATCGCCGTGCTTGGCTGCGGCCCCGACGTCGCCTACCCAGCCGCGCACCGCTCGCTCTGGCGGCAGATCTGCGAGAAGGGGCTGGTCCTCTCCGAGTTCCCGCCCGGCGCTTCGCCCTGGCGCTGGACCTTTCCGGCCCGTAACCGGATCATGGCCGCGCTGGCGGGGATGACGGTCGTGGTCGAGGCGGCCGCCCGCTCCGGGTCGCTGATCACCGCCGACCTGGCGGCCGACCTCGGTCGCGACCTCGGCGCCGTGCCCGGTCCGGTCACCTCGCGCGCCTCCGCCGGCCCCAACAACCTGCTCGCCGGTGGCGCCTGCCTGGTCCGCGACGCCCAGGACGTCCTCGACGCGATGCTCGGCGCCGGCGCCACCCGCCTCGATCGCGGCGGCCCCGCCCTCGACCCCGGCCTGGCTGAGATCCTCGTCGCGGTCGAGGCGGGGGAGAGCAGCTGCGACGGCGTCGCCGTCGCCCTCGGCCTATCGGGCCCGGACGCCGCCGCGGCCCTCGCCCGCCTCGAGCTGCTCGGCTACGTCACCTGCTCGACCGTCGGCATCTACTCACGCACGCTTTTGAGCGTTTGAGCCATGGCGCCGAGCACGAGTCTGCAGTTGTGCATCTATAGGACGTACAACTGCAGACGCATTCCGTAGGCTGCGCCGGTGAGCGCCCAGCGCATTCCCGCAGTTCTCTCGATCGCCGGTTCGGACTCCGGCGGCGGGGCTGGAATCCAGGCCGACCTGAAGGCGTTCGCGCGCTGTGGGGTGCATGGGATGACCGCGATCACGGCGATCACGGCGCAGAGCACCATGGGTGTCGACGCGGTCGAAGCGGTTGCGCCGGAGATGATCGTGGCCCAGGTGAAGGCCGTCGCCGGAGACATCGGCGTCGACGCCGTCAAGATCGGGATGCTCGGCAGCGCGGTGACGGTCGTGGCGGTGGTCGAGGCGCTCGGATACGTCGATGACGTGCCGGTGGTGATCGACCCGGTGATGGTCGCCGAGAGCGGGGCGGTGCTACTCGATCTCGAGGCCCGGCGCGCGCTGGTAGAGCGACTACTGCCGCTGACCGCGGTCGCCACCCCGAACATTCCCGAGGCCCGTGAGCTGACCGGGCTGGGGGAGGGCGCCACGCAGGAGGAGCTGGCCCGCGCGGTGGTCGCCCTGGGCCCGCAGGCGGTCGTAGTCACCGGAGGCCACAGCGCGGAGCTGGTCGACCTCTTCTTCGACGGCGAGCGCCTGGTCGAGATTCCGGGCGAGCGCCATCCGGATGGGGCCGCCCATGGCTCTGGCTGCACCCACTCATCGGCCCTGACGGCCTTACTCGCCCACGGGCTGGAGCCCCTGGAGGCGGCACGGCGGGCGCGTGTGATCGCCTCCGAGGCGGTGGGCAACGGCCTGCGCGAGATCGGCGCCGGCCCAGGCCCGGTCGACGCACTGGGGATTCGGGAGCGCCTGTCTAGCTCGTAAGAAAGTCGTCGAGCACCGCGTTGAAGCGGAGCGGCCGCTCCAGCTGCGGCACGTGGCCGGTGCGCTCGAAGATCTCCAGGCGCGAGTGGGGGATGCGGCGGTGGTAGCTGAGCGCCGCCGACATCGGGATCACCCGGTCCGACTGCCCCCAGACGATCATCGTCGGCATCTCGATCTCACCCAGGCGCTCGCGGATGTCGTGGCGGATCACCGCGTGCAGGGCGTCGCCGAAGCCGTCGGCCTGCTTCAGCCCGCCCTCGATCTGCTCCAGCAACAGGTCTTCGCGCAGCCGCGCCGGGTAGCGGACGAAGGGCCGGAAGACGAACTCGCGGGCGCGCGGGCGGGAGACGATGAAGCGGCTGCGCCGCGCATAGCGAGGCCCGAATACTTTCCAGGCCAGGGCCGTCGCCACCGCCCGCTCTTCCGGGTTCCAGGTGTTGATGATGCCGGCGGCGGAGACCAGGACCAGGCGCTCGAAGTGGCCGGGAGCCGCGGTCACCGCCTCGACCGCGACGAAGCCGCCCATCGAGTTGCCGACCACGGTCGCCCCCTCGACCCCGAGCTTCTCGCAGAAGTCGTGGAGCAGGCGGCCGTAGGCGGGAATCTCGATCGGCCACGACGGCAGCGGGCTCGCCCCGAAGCCCGGCAGGTCGAGCGCGATCACCCGCCGCCCGCGGGCGAAGTGAGGGAGATTCTCGAGCCAGTTCTGCCAGCTGCCGGAGAGCCCGTGGACGAAGACGATCGGCTCGCCCTCGCCGAGCTCGACGTAGTTGACGCGTGCCCCGGGTAGATCCACCTGGTGCAGGTGCTGGCGCCAGTCGACCCGCTGCCACTCGGGGTCGGGGTTGCCGTAGTCGGAGCCGGCGACGATCCGCCGGTCCCATTTCAGTGCGGCCGGGGAGTCAGCCCTTTCCGCCGCCATCCTTCTTCTTCCCCTCCGAGACGGTCCGGATCGTGCTCGCGTTGACGAGCAGCTTCGGACCGTCGGCGCGGGTGACTTCGAAGAGTGGGATCTGCAGCGATTCGGCCGTGCGGATCCGTTCCTCGATCTCCTCGAAGCTCTCGAGGACGACGACCGAGTGGTCCTCGCTGAAGCGGATGTAGGTCGGCACTAGGCGTACCCCATCCGTTCCAGCACCGGGATCTCGCGGATCTGAGGCGGCTGCAGGTGGTCCCAGAGGATCCCGCGCGGGCGCTCGTACTGGCGCTCGACTTCGATCACCGCCCGCGGCGTCGCGATCAGGTCGACCGGGAGGTCGTGCGCGGTCACCATCAGGTGCTGGCGCAGGATCTGCATCGGGTGCACGGTGGTGGCGACGGTCGTGTGGCTGTCGATCTTGCCGGCGTCGGCGAGGATCCCGTACTCGAGGTCGTGGTAGCCGCCGCCTTTGCCGACCCGGGCTCCGCTCAGGTTCAGCGCGACCGAGCCGCAGAGGACGAAGTCGATGTCCGGCAGGTCGTCGAGGGCGACGACGCGGCCGTGCTTGAGCGCTCCCTTGATCGTCGCCGCCTCTTTCACCGCCGCTTTCGAGAGCTTTTTCGGGTCGAGCACGCGGAACGGGTGGGGGTCGCGCAGGCGCGGCACCGCCATGATCACCGTCTTGCCCTCCTCGAGCGCGATCCGCCGGGCGTGGGTCTGCGGCGAGTCGGGGTTGGCCTTGATCACCCGGGCCCGCTTCCAGAGCCGGTGCTTGGCGAGCTTCTCGGCCGCCAGCTTGGCGCCGGCGAAGTTGGGGATGCGGCCCTCGGCGCCGGGGAAGCGGGAGACGCCCTCGCGTTCCATCGCTTTCCAGACCTCCTTGCGAACCTCGTCCTTCGTGCGCACCGACGAAAGATATCCGCCTCGCTGCCGATAAGACCGATGCAGATGCGAAATTGCAGGGAAGTTGGCCTGCCGGGCCGAATGATCCGAATGCCTAAACTTTTCGCAACCGGGTGAAAGACAAGTCGAGGACGGTTCGGGGGAGACGATGGGACGCAAGACTCAGATCGCAGTCATAGCCGCCGTTCTGCTCGTCGTCCTCGGCGTCGCCGGCGCCTACGCCTACGACAACTCGCAAAAGGACCAGATCGCCGACGGCGTCCACATCGCCGGCGTCGACGTCGGCGGCCTCAACGAAGAGGAAGCCGCGGCGCTCGTCCGGCACCGCCTGCTGGCGCCGCTGCGCCACTCGCTCCGCGTCAAGCTCGATGGCGAAAGCTGGCAGCTGCCTGGGGCGAAGCTGAAGGTTCGCGCCAACGTCGACAAGGCGGTCGAAGAAGCCGTCGCCGACAGCCAGGACGGCGGTTTCCCCGGTCGCCTCGTTCGCTATGTGACCGGCGGCGACGTCAGCGAGAGCATCTCGCCCCAGGTGACCTACTCCAAGCGCGCGGTCAACCGCTTCGTCCGCCACGTCGCCGAGGAAGTCAACCGCGAACCGCGCAACGCCGACGTCGAAGCGAGCGGCGACTCGCTCGAGGTCGTCGCCGGCGAAGACGGCCGCAAGCTGCGTGACAACCGCCTGACCAAGGACCTCGACGACGCCGTGCTCAATGCCAGCGCCCCGCACGCGATCGTCGCCGTCGTCCACTCGACCAAGCCGGAGGTGACCAAGCAGGAAGTCGCCGCCAAGTACCCCTCTTACCTCACCCTCGACCGCTCGACCTTCACCCTGCGACTCTGGGAACACCTGAAGCTGGCCAAGACCTACACCGTCGCGGTCGGGATGGAAGGCCTGGAAACGCCGGAAGGCCAGTACGAAATCGAGGAAAAGGAAGAAAACCCCTCCTGGCACGTCCCCGATTCCGCTTGGGCTGGGGATCTCGCCGGCCAGGTGATTCCGCCGGGGCCCGACGATCCGATCAAGGCACGCTGGATGGCGATCTTCGAAGGGGCCGGCATCCACGGCACCGAAGAGACCGAATCGCTCGGCTCGGCCGCCTCCCACGGCTGCATTCGCATGGCGATCCCCGACGTCGAAGAACTCTACGACCGCGTCGAAGTCGGGACCCCCATCTACATCGGTTAGCCCCTCCGTTTTTCGCCCTCGCGCAGGACGAACGGGAGATAGGACGAATTTGATTTTGTGAATTGGGAATCGGCGCTCGCCGACTACGACCGCGACCTGCGCGCCCGCGGCGCCGCGGAGCGGACGCGGCGGGCCTACGCGGTCGACCTGGCCGGGTTCGTTGCGTGGGTAGGGCCGCAGGGACTGGGCCCCGACGATGTTCGCTATCGCGATGTCCGCCGCTTCGGGGCGGGGCTCTCCTCGGCCGAGGCGGCGCCGGCGACGGTCGCGCGCAAGCTGGCGGCGATCCGCGGGCTCTACAACTTCCTCGTCCGCACCGAGCGGGCGGCGCAGAACCCGGCCGAGCTGGTCTCCAGCCCGAAGCGGGCCGAGAAGCTGCCGAAGGTGCTGACCAGCGAGCAGATGCGCTCGCTGCTGGAGCGGATCCCGGCCCACACGTCGCTGGAGCTGCGCGACCGGGCGATGCTGGAGCTGGCCTACTCCTGCGGCCTGCGCTGCGAGGAGATCGTCAATCTCGACCTCGGCGCGATGGACTTCGAGAGCGAGCAGCTGCGGGTGATGGGCAAGGGGTCGAAGGAGCGGATCCTGCCGGTCGGCGAGCCCGCACAGCGGGCGCTGGAGCGCTACGTCGAACGCGGCCGGCGGGCGCTGGCGAGCGATCCGCGTGAGCGGGCGCTGTTCGTATCCAAGAGCGGCCGCCGCCTCTCCAACTCCGACGTGACCCGTCGGCTCGGCCTCTGGACCCGTGAAGCGGCGATGGCCGCCGGGGTCTCGCCGCATTCGCTTAGACATTCTTTTGCGACGCATCTGCTCGAGGGCGGTGCCGATCTGCGTACCATCCAGGAGTTGCTTGGCCACGCATCGATCTCGACCACCCAGGTCTACACCCGAGTCGACGCGGCGCGCCTGCGTGACACTTACGTCGCAAGCCACCCCCGGGCGTGACCCAATGACCACTCCTGAACGTAGAATCGCCTAGAGGCATGGAAACCGGCGTAAAAGAGGTAGAGCTTCGCGATCTTTGGCGTCGTTACAAGGACGACGGCGACGCGACCGCGCGCGAGCGCCTGGTCGTCGCCTACTCGCCGATGGTCAAGTTCGTCGCCGGCCGCCTCGGCGCCGGGCTGCCCTCGCACGTCGAAGACGCCGACCTGATCTCCTACGGCCTGGTCGGCCTGATCGGCGCGATCGAGCGCTTCGAGCCCGAGCGCGGGATCAAGTTCGAGACCTTCGCGATGACCCGCATCCGCGGCGCGATCATCGACGAATTGCGCTCGCTCGACTGGGTGCCGCGTTCGGTGCGCTCGCGGGCGCGGGAGATCGAGGCGGCCCAGGCCAAACTCGAGCACGAGCTGCAGCGGGCCCCGACCGAGGCCGAGCTCGCCTCGAAGCTGAACATGACCGAGGAGGAACTGCAGAGCTCGCTGCTGGAGATCGCCAACTCCTCCGTCTATGCGCTCGACGAGCTCTGGACCGTCTCCGACTCCTCCGGCGACCAGGTCTCGCTGCTGGACACGATCGCCGACGACGGCGCCGCCGACCCGCAGGAGGCGCTCGACACCAGCGAGGTCAAGGAGCGCCTGACCGAGGCGATCGGCTCGCTGCCCGAGCGCGAGCAGCTCGTCGTCGCCCTCTACTACTACGAGAACCTGACTCTGCGAGAGATCGGCGAGGTCCTCGGGGTCACCGAGTCGCGCGTCTCCCAGCTGCACACCAAGGCCGTGATGCGGCTGAAGTCGCACCTGCAGCAGGCCTAGCTTCCGACGCCCCTGGGCTGGGCCGGCCCGCTGGTAACTTGGCGGAGTGAGCGCCGAGGACACCTGCGCGGTATGCGGCCGGACGATCCTCGCCGGCGAGCGGGTCCAGGGCTATTTCACCGCCGACGGGCGCCGCGGCGTCTGCGAGCTTTGCGTCGGCCGTGCCGAGCGACTCGGATGGCGACGGGAGGGCGACGTGGAGGAGCCCGCGGCGGCAGCGGGCAAGCGCCGGCGCACCGGGATCGCCGCCCTCTGGCGCCGCCGCGCCAGGCGGGTGCAGCCCGAGGACCCGACTCCGTCGCCCCGCCCCAGCCCCGATCCGGCCGCGCCCGGCATGAGGGCTGAGCGCCCACAGCCCGGACCGTCCCCGCTCAGTCCCTTCGAGCGCGCGGCCAGTCGCTTCAACGCCAGCGAGGCGGGCCGCACCGTCGCCGGCCTGGTGCGGACGCTCGGCGCCCCGTGGGTCTCCGTCGGCGCCTCGGCCGGGGCGGCGAACGAGGTCCGGATCACCGTCGCCTGGGAGCTGTCGTGGTATCAGTGGGGGGTCGACCTCGGCGACGAGCTGAGGCCGGTCTTCCAGATCGACAAGGGCAACGAGATCGATCAGCTCGATTCCGCCGCCCGCCAGTGGAACGCTTCCGCCGTCGCGGGTGGGCGCGTCGTCCTCGTAGCTCCGTCCAAGGACGCCGCCGGCGCGCCGGCCCACCGCTGACCGATGCCCAAGCTGACGGTCAACGTCGACGGTGGCGCCCGCGGCAACCCCGGGCCGGCGGCGGTCGGAGTCGTCGTACGCGGGCCGGACGGAGAGGTGCTGGAGGAACGGGGCGAGCGGATCGGCCGCGCCACCAACAACGTCGCCGAGTACAGGGCGTTGCTGCGGGGGATCGAGCTGGCCGCCGCGCACGGCGCCGGCGAGCTGGAGCTGATCGGCGACTCGGAGCTGATCGTGCGTCAGGTCGAAGGAAAATACAAAGTCAAGGATGCGACGATGAAAGAGCTGCACACCGAGGTCAAGCGGGCGCTGGGCGACTTCGAGCGCTGGTCGATCCGCCACGTGCGTCGCGAGCAGAACGCCGATGCCGACCGGCTCGTCAACGAGGTCCTCGATGGCTGAGCCGATCGATCCCGGCGTCGAGATCGGCCACGTCCACCTCAAGGTGGCCGACGTCGACCGCGCCCTCGACTTCTACTGCGGCGTTCTCGGCTTCGAGCCGATGCAGCGCTACGGCGCCGACGCGGCCTTCGTCTCGGCCGGCGGCTACCACCACCACATCGGCCTCAACTCGTGGGAGTCGAAGGGCGGCTCGCCGCCGCCGCCGGGGACGACCGGGCTCTACCACGTGGCGATCCGCTACCCGAGCCGGCGCTCCCTGGCAGACGCCCTGCGCCGGCTGACCGAGGCCGGCGTCCCTCTCGGCGGCGCCTCGGACCACGGCGTCAGCGAGGCCCTCTACCTCGCCGACCCCGACGGCAACGGGCTCGAGCTCTACTGGGATCGGCCGAAGGAGCAGTGGCCGCAGCCGCAGCCCGGCCAGAAGGTGGAGATGTTCGTGCGGCCGCTCGATCTCCCGGGCCTTCTGGCCGAGCTCGACTCATAGGGCGCTCAGGAGCCGAGGACCGCTCCCACCAGGTCGGGCTTGAACGCCTCCGTCCCGTGCACGAGCTGGACCCCGGTGAAGGAGCTGTTGGCGCGCAGGTAGGCCAGCTCCCTGCCGAGATCGCCGACGCCGTTGGTGCCCGCCAGCGGCGCCAGCTGCAGGGTGCTGAGCACGCCGATCGCTTCGCCGGAGCCGTTGAGGAAACCGCTGCCGGAGTCGCCTGGGACGCCCGGCGTCAGGGTCGCGACGACGTGACTCCAGCCGCCACCTTCGTTCTGGGCCACGACGCCTTGCTTCGGGCTCAGCTTGGTGACGCCGGCGCGCAGCGATGAGTTGCCGTAGGAGTAGACCGTCGCGCCGAGGCCGCCCACGCTTCCGACCCCGGTCGGGCCGCCGAAGCCCGGTACCGAGGGATTGACCTTGGCGACGTCGGCGGGGTCGAGCCTGATCAGCGCCAGGTCGTTGTAGGCGCAGGTGTCGGGGTCGGTCTCGCCCTTGGCCTGCATCGTCAGCCAGGAGTTGTAGACGAGCGTGCCCGGTTTGCCGGCGCCGGTGACTTCGACCGGGGTGCCGAGCGGCAGTGAGCCGCTGGTGCAGCCGTTGGTTTCGGTCTGCCCGCCGGTGCCCGAGCAGTGCGCAGCCTGGCCCAGGTAGACGT
>DASYJK010000072.1:0-2385 GCA_035996525.1 Solirubrobacterales bacterium | reverse complement strand
CTCTCCGTCGTCCTGATCTTCCTGATCCTGCTGCACTCGGGGAAAGACGCGGGCCTCTCCGGCGCCTTCGGCGTCGGCGGTGGCGGCAGCTCGCTCGGCGGTGGCTCGATGGTCGAGCGCAACCTCACCCGCGCGACGGTTGCCATCGCCTTGGTCTGGGTGCTGAACACCTTCATCCTGCTGAAGATCTAGCCCGCGGGATGTCCTGGAGTGACCGCGACCCCGGCCGGGGTCGTTTTGCGTTGTGCGGTCAAGTTCGCTTGCAAGTCGTGCCTAACTGTTCGCTTGATTGACAAAGTGTCTTGCTTTGTCTAGCTTGCAGACGTTCTTTGAAACTCTGACAAGGAGGAGGCCCATGGAGGCCACCGCCGCGGACTCGCATCATCATCATCACCACCATCACGACGAGGTCGAGGTCAATCCGGCGACCTGGACCGACCCCAAGCGCTACGCCTGGCTGCTGGGGATCATCGTGCCGATGGCGCCGTTCCTCGCCTGGGGCTCGGTCGCGCTGACCGGGCTCGGCGTCTTCTGGCTGCTCGGTCCGATCCTCGTCTTCGTCGCCTTCCCGATCCTCGACATCGCCGTCGGGGTCGACCCCACCAATCCGCCTGACAGCGTCCTCAAGTGGCTCGAGCAGGACCGCTATTACCGCTGGTGCACCTACGTCTTCATCCCGATCCAGTACGCCGGGCTGATCCTGGCCTGCTACCTCTGGTCCAGCGGCGATCTCTCGGTGCTCGACAGCCTCGGGCTCGCCTTCACCGTCGGCGTCGTCGGCGGCATCGCGATCAACACCGCCCACGAGCTCGGCCACAAGCGCGCCAACTCGGAGCGCTGGCTCAGCCGCGTCGCCCTCGCCCAGACCGGCTACGGCCACTTCTTCATCGAGCACAACCGCGGGCACCACGTCCGCGTCGCCACCCCCGAGGACCCGGCCAGCTCGCGCCTGGGGGAGAGCTTCTGGGCCTTCCTGCCGCGCACGGTCTCCGGCAGCCTGCGCTCGGCCTGGGGGATCGAGGCCGCCCGCCTGGACCGCCTCGGCAAGTCGCACTGGAGCATCCACAACGACATCCTCAGTGCCTGGGCGATGACCGTCGGCCTCTTCGCGGCGCTGACGATCGCCTTCGGCCCGGTTGTCCTGCCCTACCTGCTGCTGCAGGCGGTGCTCGGCTTCTCGCTACTGGAGGTCGTCAACTACCTCGAGCACTACGGGCTGCGACGCGACAAACGCGAGGACGGCCGTTACGAGCGCTGCCTGCCCGAGCACAGCTGGAACAGCAACAACGTCGCCTCCAACGTCCTGCTCTACCACCTGCAGCGCCACAGCGACCATCACGCCAACCCGACCCGCCGCTACCAGGCGCTGCGCCACGTCGAAGAAGCGCCGCAGCTGCCCACCGGCTACGCCGGGATGATCGTGCTCGCCTGGTTTCCGCCGCTGTGGCGGCGGGTGATGGACCCGCGCCTGCTCGACCACTTCGAAGGCGACGTCAGCCGCGCCAACATCCAGCCGCGCAAGCGCGAGCGGATCCTCGCCCGCCATGGAGTGGTGTCGTGAGCGCGCTCGCGGGTGATTCGATGAGCCGCTGGCGCTGCCCCGGCTGCGGCTATGTCTACGACGAGGAGGCGGGGCACCCGCGCGAGGGCTTTCCCGCCGGGACGCCATGGAGCGAGGTGCCCGATGACTACGCCTGCCCGGACTGCGGCGTCCGCGAAAAGGTCGATTTCGTGCCCGACCAGGACGCCGCGTGACCGTTCCCGCTGCGACGATGGGGCGGACTGTGGCGAGCGCGCGAACCCCATACCCCGAGGCGGCCAGGGAGCTGCTGCGCCAGACCTTGTTCGGGGCGGCCCGGGATCAGCTCGAGCAGCGGGGCTGGTCGGAGATCACGATGTCCGACATCGCCGCCAGCGCCGGTGTCAGCCGCCAGACCCTCTACAAGGAGTTCGGCAACCGCAACGAGTTCGGCCTCAACCTCGTCCTCCACGAGGGCGAGCGCTTCCTCGCCGAGGTGGAGGCCGCCGTCCTCGCCCACACCGACGACCCCCGCGCCGCGATCGGCGCCGCGCTCGAGCTCTTCCTGCGCACCGCCGGCGAGGACCCGCTGATCCGCATCCTGCTCAGCGACGACGGCAGCCAGGGCCTACTCCCGTTCGTCACCACCGAGGGCCGCCCGGTCGTCCTCTGGGCGACGACCCGCCTCTCGGCCGTGATCGAGCAGGGCTGGCCGCAGGCCCGCAAGGCCGACGTCGCCCTCCTCGCCGAGGCCCTCGTCCGCCTCGCGATCAGCTACATCACGACGCCCAGCGAGAACCCCCACGCGACCGCCGAGCGGGTGGCCGAGCTGCTCGGCCCCTTCATCGACCGCGCCCTCGGCACGG
>DASYJK010000071.1:0-28604 GCA_035996525.1 Solirubrobacterales bacterium | reverse complement strand
CGAGCATCCCCGCCGCGCCAGTCACCAGGAGCTTCACGACGAAGCCCCCACTAGACGATTTTGATCTCGCAGTTGTCGCCAACCAGCAGCCGCAGCGTCTTCGGCGGGCCGGCGCTGCGGGTCAGCTTGACGTTGCGACCGAGCAGGCTCGCCTCCATCCGCGTTTCCAGGTCCTCGACCACGGAGTCGGCGAGGACGATCGAGTGCTCGACCTCGGAGCGGCGCACGTGGACGCCGTCGCCGATCGAGGTGTAGGGGCCGATGTAGGCGTCCTCGATGCAGGCGCCGGCACCGATCACGGCCGGGCCGCGAACGACCGAGCGGGTCAACGACGCGCCCTCCTCGAGCACGACGCGGCCCTCGACCCGGGACTCCTCGTCGATCTCGCCCTCGAGCTTGGTCTCCAGCTCCTCCAGGACGAGGCGGTTGGCCTCGAGCATGTCGGCGAGCTGGCCGGTGTCCTTCCACCAGCCGCTCACGACCTCGGACTGGACCTTGTGGCCGTCGTCGATCAGCGCCTGGATCGCCTCGGTGATCTCGTACTCGCCGCGCCAGGAGGGCTCGAGACCGCGGGCGGCGTCGAAGATCGCCGGGGTGAAGAGGTAGACGCCAACCAGGGCCAGGTTCGAGGGCGGGTCTTTCGGCTTCTCGATCAGGCGCACGATGTGGCCGCCGTCGTCGAGCTCGGCGACGCCGTAGGACTGCGGGTCGTCGACCGGGGTGAGCAGGATCAGCGCGTGCGGCTCGTCGGCGCGGAAGGTGGCGACGAGGCCGCGCAGGCCGTCACGCAGGAGGTTGTCGCCGAGGTACATGACGAAGGGCGAGTCGCCGATGAAGTCGGCAGCGGTGAGGACCGCGTGGGCGAGCCCGGACGGGTTGTCCTGGACGATGTAGGTGATCTCGGCGCCGAACTGGGAGCCGTCGCCGGCCGCCTCCCGGATCTCGTCCCCGGTCTCCGGGGCGATGATGATCCCGATCTCCTTCACCCCGGCGTCGACCAGCGCCTCGATCCCGTAGAAGAGCACGGGCTTGTTGGCGACGGGCACCAGCTGCTTCGCCGAGGTGTGGGTGATCGGGCGCAGCCGGGTTCCGGCGCCGCCCGAGAGGATGAGTCCCTTGAGGTCTTGCACCGGCCGGAAGGCTACTGGGCGCGCGTGGCAATCGCCCGAAGCTCTGAAAGAGTGACGCCAATGTCTTCGGGCGGGCGGATCGAACGGGTGGTCCTCTCGACCCCCTTCCTCGGCGCCGCGATCGCGATCTTCACCTGGCCGATCTACGCGATCGTCCCCCGGGCCGGGGTCGATCCCTCCTGGGTCGCGGGCCTTTACATGGGTGCGGCGCAGGGCCTCCAGTTCGGAAAGGAGTTTGTCTTCGCCTACGGCCCGCTCGGGTTCCTGCAGGAACCGGCGCTGTACGACAGCGGCCTGTGGATGCTCTCGTTCGCCTACCAGAGCCTGATTCACGTGGCCTTGGCGATCTCGCTGCTATGGGTGGCGCGGCGCGCGTTCCCGCTGGCCTTGGCACTGGCCGCGACCTACGTGCTGCTGGTCGTCGGCTACCTCGAGGGGGCGGTGGTGCTGCTCGCCTTCACCTGGTGCGTCGTCGCCCTCGACGAGGAGGCACCGCGCTTCGCGAGGCCGCTGGTCGTCTGCGGCGGCGGCGCGGTGGCGGCGATCGAGCTGCTCGGCAAGGCGAACTTCGGGATCGCCGTGCTCGCCTTCAGCGCGGTCGCCCTGGCCGGGCTGGAGAATCGCCGCCGCAATATCCCGGCCTTCGCGGGAATCGCCGTCGCCGGGCTGGCCGTCCTCTGGCTCGCCTCCGGGCAGGCGCTCGCGAACGTTCCCGACTTCGTCTCGAACATGGCCCAGGTGATCGGCGGCTACTCGGCGGCGATGGGCGCTGACCTCGGTGGCTTCGGCTGGGAGCTGCCGGGCGCCGCGGCCGCGGCCGCCCTGCTGCTGGCGGCGGCGGCGCTGGCGGCCCGGGACCGGCCGCTGCCGCCGCGGCTCGCCCTGCTGGCGCTGACCGCCCTCTTCGCTTTCGTCAACTTCAAGCAGGGATTCGTGCGCCAAGGCCCCGACAGCCGCGCCCAGTTCTTCGTGATCATGCTCGGCGGCGGGCTGGCGCTCGCCGCCCTCCTCCCGATGCGGCTGCCCGCCCTGCCGCCCTGGGCAGCCCCCGTGGCCGTGGTCGCGCCGCTGCTGGTTCTGACCGTGATGGCGCTGCCGAACCCGTCCTTCTGGCGCTCGCTGGAGCCGGGCGACCACGCCTCGTTCCTGCGCGACGACCTCCATGCCTTCTTCAGCCCGGGGGAGCGCGAGCGGATCCAGAGCGAAGGCCGGGAGGCGATGGTGGCGGCCTATGGGCTCGACCGCCGCACCCTACGGCTGGTCGGCCGGCGGCCCGTCCACGTCGACCCCCTGGAAATCGGCGTGGCCTGGGCCTACGGCCTGAACTGGCACCCTCTTCCCGTGATCCAGGACTACCAGGCATACACGCCGAGCTTGGACCGGCTCAACGCCGAGGCGCTGAGCAGCAGCGCCGGCCCGGCGAGGATCCTGCGCCAGAACACCGGCTCGGCGGGCGGCGAGGAAGCGGTCGACGACCGCTACCCGGGCTGGAGCCCGCCGGCGGCGAAGCTGGCGATGCTCTGCAACTACCGGGCACTGCGCACGACCGAGCGCTGGCAGGTGCTGGGGCGCGGCGGCGATCGCTGCGGCCCAGCGCGGCCGCTCAGCGGCGTCGGCGCTGAGACCGGCGAAGGGATCGCCGTGCCGGCGCCGCCAGGGCGCCGCGACATCGTCTTCGCCCGCATCCACGGCCTCGGCGTCGACGGCTGGGAAAAGCTGCGCTCGTTCGCCTACCGGGCCCGCGACCGCACCGTGACCTTTGACGGCAAGAGCAGCTGGCGCCTGGTTCCGGCGACGGCCGCCGACGGCCTGATCATGCGCGCCGCGCCCGGCGTCGACTTCCCGCGGCCGTTCCAGCTCGCCCCCGACGCGCGCGAATTCTCGATCCAGGTTGATGGCGGTGCCTCCCGCGACCTGCGGGTCGAATTCTTCGCCCAGGAGGTCGGCCGGTGAGCGTCCCGGGTCGGCCGGCCGTCTACATCCCCAACTTCAACGGCGCCGACCACATCGGCCGGGCGCTGCGCAGCCTGCGCGAGCAGAGCCGGCCGCTCGACGTGGTCGTCGTCGACAACGGCTCCGGCGACGGCTCACTGGAGCTGCTGGGAGAGGAGCACCCGGAGGTGACGGTGCTGGCGCTGGCCCGCAACATCGGCTTCGGGCCGGCGCTCAACCACGCCGTGCGCGAGCACCGGGCCGACCCGCTGATCTTCCTCAACAGCGACGTCGAGTGCGAGCCGCGCTTCGTCGAGGCGCTGCTCGACGCGGCCGCCGAGGGGGTGCAGTCGGTGGCTGGGGTGTTGCTGCAGGAACGGGCGGCGGAGCTGATCGACTCCGCCGGCGTCGTCGCCGACCGCACCCTAATGGGCTTCGACTACCTGCACGGGGAGCCGCGCGCGGCGGCGGCCGGGGCGGCTGACCCGCTCGGCCCGACCGGCGGTGCCGCCCTCTATGACCGCGCCGCCTTCGAGGCGGTGGGTGGCTTCGACGAGCGCATCTTCCTCTACTACGAGGATCTCGATCTGGCCCTGCGGATGGCCGCCCAGGGCGGCCGCTGCCGGCTCGCCCCCGGGGCGACGGCGCTGCACGCCTACTCGGCCGGCCTCGGCGCCGCCAGCGCCGCCAAGTACGAGCGCACGGGCTGGAGCCGCGGCTACATGCTGCGCCGCTACGGGGTGATGTCGCGGCCTCGTGACGCGGTGCGCGTGCTGGCGACGGAGGGCGCGCTCTGTGCTGGCCAGCTACTGCAGGATCGGACCGCGGCCGGCCTGCGCGGGCGGCTGCGGGGGTGGCGTGAGGGTGGCGGGGTGGCGACTCCGGACGTTGGCAATGCCAGGCTGCTCGATATCTCGGCCCGCAAAGCTCTGGCGCTGCGACGGCGCCGACGCGGCGCCGGCTAGCTGGGACAGCGACTATCCTGCGCCGCCCTTGGGCGGTGATCACATCCACGACGGGGCCTGGACGCGGCTGGAGTCGACCGTAACGACGATCCGCGACCGCCTCTCGACGGGGAGCAGGCCGACCTGGCTGACCGGCCTGCTCATCGCCCTGCTCGCCTGGCCGCTGGGGATCGTGGCCTTCGTGCCCGGGCTCGACTACAGCTGGATGAGCGGGCTGTTCATGGGCGTTCACGACGGCAGGGGCTTCGGCTCCGAACTGATCTTTACCTACGGGCCGCTTGGCTTTCTCGCCTGGCCCGAGCTCTGGTACAGCTGGCTCGCCGTCCTCTCCTACGCCTACTCGTCGGCGATCTATGTTGCCTTCTGCCTGACTATGGTCTGGATGCTGCGGCGAAGCGTCGGCCTGCTCGCGGCCGCGGTCGTCACCTTCCTCTTCCTCGTCACGATCCCCGACCTGGAGGAGCTGCCACTTCTGCTCGCCGTTGCCTGGGCGCTGGCTGCCCTGCGCAGCGACCGCCCCGCGGCGGGACTGACGCTGCTGGTCGTCGGCGGCGGCCTACTGAGCGCGATCGAGCCCCTGGTCAAGCTCTCGGTTGGGCCCCCCACCGTCCTCGTCGTGATCCTCGGCCTCGCCGGCGCCCGGGCCAGCCGGCGGCAGTGGTCCCTCTACGCCGCAATCGCGATCGTCGGCTTCTTCTTCCTTTGGTTCCTCACCGGCCAGGGGCTGGGCAACCTCTGGGACTACTTCAGCAACGGCAAGCAGATCATCAGCGGCTACAGCGAAGCGATGGGAATCGACGTGGCGCCGGCCTGGCAGGCGGTGCTGATGGTTGCCTTCGCGCTCGGCCTAGTGGCACTCGTGCCCCGAGCGGACCTGCGCGACAGGCGGGCGCGCTGGTTTGCCACCGCACTGACCGCGGTCGCCGTCTACGTAATCTACAAGTACGGCATCACCCGCTTTCACCCGAGTCCGGTCTCGCTCGCGCTCTCGGCCCTTCTCGGCATCTTCCTGCTGATCCCCTGGCCACGGCGGCGAGCGGCGGTCTTCCTCTCCGCCAGCGTGGTGCTGGGAGCGCTCGCCCTCCACACTTACCCGACCCCGGCCCGCCTCGATGTCGTCGCCAACCTGACGCGATTCAAGGAATCGGCCGAGCTGGTGGTCCGGCCGGGCCTGCGGCAGGGGCACATCGATCAGGCCCGCGCCGGCATGCAGGCGGCCTTCGCACTCGACCCGAAGATCCTCGCCGCGGTGCGGGGCAAGCGGGTCGCGATCGACCCCTGGGAAATAAGCGTCGCCTGGGCCTACGAACTCGACTGGTCGCCACTGCCGGTCCCGCAGAACTACGTTGCCTACACCTCGAAGCTCGACCGCCTCAATGCCGCCGCGATCGAAGACCCGGGAGGGCCGCAGGTGATCCTCCGCAACAACCCGGGCGGGCTGTTGCCGCTCGGCGGCGCCCGCAGCTTCGAAGCCCGACAGCCCGCCTGGGATCCGCCGGAACAGGGCTTCGCGACCGTCTGCAACTTCACCCCGACCGTAACCGCCGGCACCTGGCAGGTGCTGTCGCGGATTCCCGACCGCTGCGGCGAGCAGCAGCCGGCGGGGCAGGTCAGCGCCCAGCCCGGCAAAACGGTCACGGTCCCGCAAGCGGGCCGCAACGAACTGGTGCTCCTTCGCCTCAACGGCGTCGCCATCGAAGGCATCGGCGAAAAACTAATGACGCAGCTCTGGCGGCCCGCGGAGCGGTTCGCCAGCCTCAACGACGGCCTCGTCAGCTACCGCCTCGTCCCCGGCACCGCCGCCGACGGGCTGATCGTCTCGCGCGGCCCCACACTCGACGGCAGCGATGGCTTCGAGCAGCTGCCGGAGGTCAAGAACATGAAGGTCGAAGGGGTTGACCGTACCCTCGAGTTCGACTTCTACCGAGTCAAGGTCCGGCCCCAGGCCGGCCGGTAGTCTGCAGCCGATGAGCACTCCGGGACAGCCCGCAAGGGCCGCAACGGCTCCACCGGTCCAGCTCGAGCAGCCGCCGGTCGTCTTCAACGCCCGGGCCGAGCTGGCGGCGAACTTCCTCGTCGGCGAGGGTCTCGAGATCGGGCCACTGCACCAACCGCTGGCCCTCCCCCGCCACGCTCGCGCCCGCTACGTCGACCGGATGAAGGTGGCGGAGCTGCGCAGCGAGTACCCCGAGCTGGCCGATTGGAACCTGACCGAGGTCGACGTCGTCGACGATGGCGAGCGACTGACGACGGTCACGCCGGAAAGCCAGGACTTCATCGTCGCCAACCACTTCCTCGAGCATTGCGAGAACCCGATCGGGACGATCGAGACCCACCTCGGGAAACTGAAACCGGGCGGGGTCCTCTTCTACGCGGTGCCGGACAAGCGCTACACGTTCGACTTTCGCCGCCCGGTGACGCCGCTTGAGCACATGATCGCCGACTATGAGGAGGGTCCCGAGCGCTCCCGCGCCGAGCATTACGACGACTGGACCCGGCTGGTGATCGGTGAGGAGGAGACCGGAACCGCGCCGGCGGAGATCCCCGCCGACTGGGTCGAGCGCCGTGCCCGCGAGCTGGAAGCGGCCGCGTACTCGATCCACATGCACGTCTGGACCCAGGCGGAGTTCCTGCGGCTGATCCTCGCCTGCCGTGAGCGCCTCGGCTTTCCCTTCGATGTCGAGGTCGCGGCCAAGCAGGCGATCGAGTTCATGGTCGTGCTGCGCAAGGAGGGCGAGCCGCTGCAACCCCCGGCGCCACCGCTGCGGACGCCCTGGATTCGCGCCAAGGCCAAGGCGCGCGCCGCCCTCGGCCGCTGAGCCGACTCAGCGGCCGCAGACCAGAACCGGCTGCGCCGCTTCCACGTGCAGGATCCAGGACCGGGTCGACCGGTCCCGTGGAATCGCCAGCGTCGTCACCGACTGCCCGGGGGCACCCGCCATCACCACCGGGTACTCGCCTTCGGCGAAGCGCCGCAGGGAGAAGGAAGCATGGGGACCCGGGTCAACCCCGATCCGCGTCCGGCCTGGCGCAAGCGGGACCTCGCCGGCGGCGCCCGGCTCGACCCTCGTGCAACCGCGGCCGTCACTGATCGTCGCGCCGGCTTCGACCACGGCCCCGATCTGCAGCGCCTGGCTGAGGACGATGTCGGCCTGCCTGCGGCCGACCTCGGGAGCCGAGGCCAGTTCCCGCGGTGAGTAACCCGGTGAGCCGTGCTCGCGGACCATTGGCAGGTAATCAGCGGCGTTGACGTCGATCAGCGAGGGGGTGCCGGCGATTTCCGGCGTCAAGCCAAACCACGGCGGGACGGTGCCGCGGGCGATGTCAATCGCGCCGGTATCGGCCCGGGTGAGCACGGTCTGCCCCTTCAGCCAGTCGTAGCCGTCCTTCATCTGCGCCAGGTTCGAGAACACGGCCAGCGCCACCACCGCGCCGGCGACCATCAGCGCCCGCGGGCGCAATCGAACCCCGCGCAACAGCTCGGCCGCGATCAGGAGGACGAACAGCCCACCCGCGTACTGGTAGCGGTTCGAGGCGGCCTCGCGACCGGGGATGAAGTTGAAGGCGCCGAGCACCCAGTAGCTGAGGGCGGCGGCGGCCACCGGCCAGAAGCTGAGTGAAACAGCCGGCCGGCGCCACAGCCGGTAGATCGCGAGCCCGACCAGGGCAAGCAGCAGCGGTCGTCCCCATTCCGGCGGCCCACTGCCGACGATCGGGGCGGTACTGAGGCCGGACAGCGAGCCGACCGCCGCGGCCATGCCTTCGGCCACGTAGAGCGGCGAGGCGAGGATGTTGTGGAGCGTCAGGTGGTGTTCGGCGTCGTGGCCCCAGCCGGCGTACCAGCCGAGGTATAGCGCCAGCGGCACGACGAACACGTAGGCACGCCCCCAGCCCCGGCTGCGCCGCTTGAGAAAGACCTCGACGATCGCGGCGGCGGCGAAGGAGAGCCCGAGACTGCCGAAGCCGATCCCGACGACGAGCAGCAGGCAGGCAAGCAGGTCGCCGTGCCGGTCTTCGCGTTCGAGCGCCAGCAGCATCCCCATCCCCGCCGCGATCGGCGCCGTGAACTCGATCTCGAACGGCCAGAGCAGGACCTGCCAGGCGGAGCCGAGGAAGAGCAGCAGGACCGCCGCCATCAACGCCAGCCAGCGGTCCACCCGGCGCCCAATCCAGACAAAGACGAGCGCCGCCGAGACCAGCAGGGTCGCGGTCATCACCACCATTTCGGGATGGTTCGTGCCCGTCCCAAAGACCTCGACCAGCGCCTTCTCGGTGGCCACTTGGAAAACAACGAGGTGCTCGTTGTGAGGGTTGAGCAGGGAGGCGGCCGACCAGGGCTGGCGTCCCATCAGGAAGGCCCAGGTGTCCTGGAAGAAGGTCAACTGCCAGCCGAGCGCGAGCAACAGCATCGCGGAGCCGGCGAGAGCGACGATCAAGCCGACGGTCGGACCCTCGCGGCGCAGCTGGGCCCTGTCAGCGGGGGCGATCACCGACCGACAAGCTATAAGGGGCGCGTGACGAGCGCCGAGAAAGGGGGGCCGCGGCCGGAGCGGGTGACGATGCTGGCCGTGCTCGGGCTGGCCGTCCTGGGTTGCCTGCTGGGACTGCTGAGCCCACCGGGGGAAGGCATCCACGGCGGCAAGGGCGAACAGCTGCTCGACCTGCTGCGGGTGCTGACGACGGTCGCCCTCGCGCTCTCGCTGCTGCTCGGCCCCGGCGTCGCCTGGCGCCGGCTGAGTCGCCGCCCCGACTCTCCCTCACTCGGTTTCCTCTTCCTTCCCGGGCTGCTTGTGATGTTCGCCGACGGCGGCGCGGCCTGGGTGCTTAGCGGCGCGGTCGACCCGCGCCTCACCTGCCTGGCACTGATGGTGCCGGTCCTCGGCCTGGTCCTCGCGGCGCTGCTCGGCAGCGGACCCGAGGACACCTTCAGCGGCGAGGAGCAGCGGGCGCTGGTCGTGGTCGGCTGTGTACTCGGGCTGGCAGTGGCCAGGGCGCTCTGGTCGCTCGGCCCCGAGGGCGAACTTTATGGCGGCACGATCTCGCGCACGCTCGAGGTCGGTGATCGGCCCGACAGCCGCATCCCCTTCATCCTCCCGCAGCTGGTCGCCCACCACGAACGGCCGTTCGGACCGCTGGGGACGGTGATGTTCTTCCCCTATAACTTCTCCAGCCGCGGTCCGGTCCCGGGCCTGGCGAGCACGCCGCTGGTACTGATCGGCGGCGGCCACCCGCCGGCGGATTTCCCGGAAGAAGCCTGGGCCCCGTTTGACCACCAGGGGTTCGCGGCCTACCGGCTGGGGATGATGACCTTCGCCTGCACCGCCTTCCTCGCGCTCTGGGACCTGACCCGCCGCCTCGCCGGCCTCGCCGCGGCGCGGTTCGCCGTGCTCCTCGCGGCGACCACCCCGTTCCTCGTCCACGAAGTCTGGTTCACCTGGCCGAAGATGCTGGCGGCGGCCGTAATCCTCACCGCGGCGATCTGCGTCGTCGACAGGCGCTTCTTCCTCGCCGGCCTGCTCGCCGGTTTGGGGTATCTGGTTCACCCCGTGGCCCTGCTCTCACTGCCGACGTTGGGACTGCTGGCGCTATGGCCGCTGCGGGGGGCTCTGTGGAAGCGGCCGCGGCTGCCGGCAGCGCTCTCGCTGGCCGGCGGAGTCGCAATCGCCCCAGTCGCCTGGCGAATCGTCAACGGCGCCCACTACGACCAGGGCCAGTTCGTCGAATACCTCACCTCGGCCAGCCTCAACCTCCATCCCAGCCTCGGCACCTGGCTGGGGTTCCGGCTGCACTCGTTGGCGGACACCCTGGTGCCGCTGCTGCTGCCGCTCGGCTCCCCCCACAACTACTCGATCAACGTCATCGGCGGCATATCTCCGGGGGTGATCCACTTCTTCTTCCAGTACTGGGACACGGTTCCGTTTGGAATGGCGATCGTTTTCCTACCGATGCTGCTGGTGGGGTTCTGGAGGGCGCTGCGGCTCTGGCCTTGGGCCGTGGTCGCGACCGTGCTCATCCCCTTTGCCCTTTTCACCATCTACTGGGGTGCCTCGACCAGCGGGATGATGCGGGAGGGCCTGCAGGCGTGGACCTTGACCTTGATCGTCGTCCTCGCATGCGAGCAGGCGAGTACCGGCTTCGGCTGGCTCAGATCGACCGCAGCGCGGGTCGTGCTCGTCCTCCGCGTCGTCGAGGTAGCAGCCGTTGTGGTGGTGCCAACGCTTGCCACCAGGCAGATGCTGGTCGCCAACAGCTTCCAGGTGACCGACACGATTGCCTTGGTGGCGATGGCGGCCTTCTCGGTCGCCCTCGGAGCGATGGTCTGGACCCAGCCCCGAGAGCCGCTTAGGACGTAGCCCGGCGCGCTCCGCCGAGCCAGCTGCGAGCACCGGCCAGGCTCCCACGTCGGCGCAGGCGCCGGCGCTCACGCAACAACGCCGGCAGCCACGGCAGGACGCCGAGCTTGCCGCGCAGAGTCGCCAGGAAGCGGCGCTCGCGGGCAGCGCGCAGCAATGAGCCGACCTCGACCACAGCGATCCGCGGCAACGTCCCGAGTGGCATGAACTTAGCCTGGGTGGCGAGTCGGTTGCGCGCGACCAGGCGCGCATTCTCAGCGCTCGGCCGGTCAAATCCGGCCTGCCAGGACGCGTTGCCGACATGCCAGATGACCGCCTCGGGCACGTAGCCAAAGCGCCAGCCCGCGATCCGCGCCCTGACGTTGAGGTCGACGTCCTCGTAGAAAGCGAAGTAGCGCTCGTCGTAGCCGCCGAGCCGATCGAAGAGCTCGCGACGCAGCAGGCAGGCGGCACCGCAGACGCCGAAGACCTCAGCCGGCGCCAGGTACTCCGGGCGCTGCGACTCCCCGGCTCCGGTCTCCAAGGCGCGACCGTCGCGGGCCAGGGCCTGGCCGGCGCTATAGAGGCGGGCGGTATCGACCGGCCGGCCGGCCTCCTCCAGCTGCAGAATCCGTGGCTGGACGCCGCCCAGCGAGGGGTCGGCCGCGAGCGCCACGCGCAGTGCGGCCACCGCCCCTGGCTCGAGCACGGTGTCGGCGTTGAGGGCGAGGACCGCCGCGGCGGTGACCCGCGCCGCGCCGAGGTTGACCGCGGCGGCGAAGCCGACGTTGCGCGGCAGCGCCAAGTGCGGCACGCCCTCGCGCTCGAGATAGGCGAGCGAGCCGTCAGCGGAGCCGTTGTCGACGACCAGCAACTCAATCTCCTCACCCTGATCCACCAGCGAGGCGAGGCAGCGCGGCAGCAGCTCCAGCGAGTTCCAGCTGGGAATGACCACCGCGACGGACAGGTCCTCGCTCACGCGCTGCAAGCCTGACACGTACAGGGACCGCTAGCGTTCTCCGCCCGTCCTCCCCGAGGACCGCCTCAGCGACGCCGAATCCCGATGCCCGTCGAAGAAGAAACCGCTCACCACAGCCCCAGCGAGGGCAACCGCCCGTCCCCATCGGAGGCGCCGCTGGCGATCCAAGTCGAAGACCTGCACAAGTCCTTCCGGATCCCGACCCACCGCGTCGACTCGCTGAAGGAGCGCGTCGTGCGGCCTTTCTCCGGCCGCGACTACCGCGAGCTGCACGCCCTCGACGGGATCTCGTTCGAGATCCACAAGGGCGAGTTCTTCGGCATCGTCGGCCGCAACGGCTCCGGCAAGAGCACCTTGCTGAAGCTGCTCGCCAGCATCTACCGGGCCGACTCGGGAACGATCCGGATGGCCGGGCGGCTGGCGCCCTTCATCGAGCTGGGGGTCGGCTTCAACCCGGAGCTAAGTGCCCGCGAAAACGTCGTCCTCAACGGGGTGATGATGGGGCTCTCCCCGCAGGAGACCCGCCGCCGCCTCGACGGGGTGATCGAGTTCGCCGAACTAGGGGAATTCATCGACCTGAAGCTGAAGAACTACTCCTCCGGGATGCTGGTCCGGCTCGCCTTCTCACTGATGCTGGAGGTTGACGCCGATGTCCTCCTAATCGACGAGGTGCTGGCGGTCGGCGACGCCGCCTTCCAGCAGAAGTGCGCGGACTCCTTCCGCGAGATGAAGGCCGCGGGCAAGACGATCGTCCTCGTCACCCATGAGATGGCTTCGGTCGAGGAGTACTGCGATCGCGCGATGCTGATCAACGACGGGCGCATCACCCACCTCGGCGAGCCGGCGGAGGTCGGGAGCCGCTACCTGCGCCTCAACTTCGAACGCCCCGGCGCCGCCGGTGGCGCCGTCGAAGGCGCGACGGTGCGGATGCTCGACGCCGGCCTCGTCGACGCCGCCGGCGCGCGGATTAACTCGGTCGAGCAGGGCGAACCGATCCGGATCCAGATCGAGATCGAAGCAAAGCGGGACTTCGCTGCCCTCGCCGTCGGTTACCTGCTCGTCAACGGCGACGGCGTCAACGTCTGCCAGCTGCGGGCGCCGATCGGCGGCGACCCACCGCAAGCGATCAAGGCCGGAGAACGCCTGCGGATCGTGACCAAGGTCGAGAACGTGCTCGGTCCCGGCCACTACTTCGTCCACGCCGGCATCAACCAGCTGCTCGAAGGCGGCGTCGCCCTCGACGTCCACAATGCCCTCGACTTCGTCGTCTTCGGCAGCCAGTACGAACGTGGCGTCGTTTCGCTGCCGCAGGAGACGACGACCACCTCGATCGAGGAGAGCGCGTGAGCGAAGCGGCTGCCGACAATCAAGAGCTGCAGGAGGTGCGTGGCCCCTCCGCCCTCGCCGGCGGCTGGCAGCGCTTCTTCGACCTGCTCTGGCTGATGGCGACGACCGAGTTCAAGCGCGTCTATTTCGGCACCGTCTTCGGCTATCTCTGGTCGCTGATCCGGCCGCTGATGCTGTTCGGTGTCCTCCTCTTCGTCTTCACCCAGGTATTCAAAATCGGCAGCAACGAAGTTGAGCACTACCCGGTCATGCTGCTGATGGGGATCGTCCTCTTCGGCTTCTTCCAGGAAGCGACGACGAGCGCCGTCAACTCGGTCGTCGCCCAGGAGGGCGTCGTCCGCAAGACCCAGTTCCCGCGGCTGGTAATCCCGCTCTCGACGGTGCTGACCGGAGCCTTCAACCTCGGCCTCAACCTGGTCATCGTCGTCGTCTTTATCTTCGCCTTCGGCGTCGACCCGACCTGGACCTGGCTCCTGTTCCCAGTCGCCTTCGTCTTCCTCTTCACCCTCACCGCCGCGGTCAGCAGTGCTCTCTCCGTCCTCTACGTGCGCTTCCGCGACGTCGCGATCATCTGGGTCGTGGTCGCGCAGGTGCTGTTCTACGGAACGCCGATCCTCTATCCGGTTACCTTCAAGACCACCGAGGACGGCAGCACGATCGAACACCTGTTGATGATCAACCCGCTGGCGGTGATCCTCGAGCAGGTGCGGGTCTGGGTCCTGGCCGAACCGCAGGCGCCGAGCGCGGTCGAGGCGGCCGGCGGCTGGCTCGGGCTGCTGCCGGCGGCGGCGATCTTCGTCGGCCTCTGCGCCTTTGCCGTCTGGATTTTCAACCGCGAGGCACCGCGGATCGCCGAGGATCTCTGAGTACACTCGGCTGCGATGCCGAGCCGTCCGACCTCCGCCGAGGTGTCCCAACTCCGCCAGTCCAGCGGCCCCGACCAACTCGAGGCGGAGTTGGCTCGGGAAAAGGAGGAGGTGCTGCGGCTGCGGGACCTGTTGATCACCAGGGATGCCGAACTCGGCGCCGCCCGCGGGCGCTTGGCGATGATCGAGGAGGGGTCGCAACGGCTCGCCGACGCGGCAGCGCGAATTCCGATTCCCGGCGCCACGCGCCTGCTCCAAGGCATGATCCGATTGCTCCAGCGCGTCCTCCGCTAGCGTGACCCCACCCCGCTTCTCGATCGTTACCCCGGTCTACGAAACGCCGGTCAAGGTCCTCTGGGCGATGCTCGAGTCGGTCCGCGGCCAGGGCTTCGGGGACTGGGAGCTGTGCCTCGTCGACGACGCCTCCCGCTCGCCGCAACTGCAGCGGGTCCTGGAGCGTGCGGCGGGCGAAGAGCCGCGGATCAAGCTCGCCACCCGAGCCGGGAACGGCGGCATCGTCGCCGCCTCCAACGACGCCCTGGCGCTGGCCACCGGCGAGTTCGTCGCCCTGCTCGACCACGACGACAAGCTCCACCCCGACGCCCTGGCCCTGGTCGACGAGGAGATCCGGCGCCAGCCCGAGGTCGACTACGTGTACACCGACGAAGACAAGATCGACGAAGCGGGATTCCACCTCAGCCCCTTCCTCAAGCCCGAGTGGTCGCCGGAGCGGATGCGGACCCAGATGTACACCTGCCACCTCAGCGTCTTCCGCCGCTCGCTGCTGGCGGAGGTCGGCGGCTTCGATCCCGAGTACGAGGGCGCCCAAGACTGGGACCTGGTGCTGCGCGCGACCGAGCGGGCGCGAGCGGTCGCGCATGTGTCGCGCGTGCTCTACCACTGGCGCGGGATCGCCACCTCGGCGGCCTCCGGCGAAGACGTCAAACCGTGGGCATTCGAAGCCGGCGCCCGCGCCGTCCAGGCCCACTGCGCCCGGATCGGCCTCGCCGCCCGGGTGCGGCGCGACGAGGAGGACCAAGGCGTCTACCACCTCGAACCGGAGCTGCAGAGCGAGCCGCTGGTCAGCATCGTGATCCCGACCCGCGGCCAGATGCGCGAAGTCCGTTACCAGCAGATCGTGCTGGTCAGCCACTGCGTGCGCAGCATCGTCGCCGACTCGACCTACGGGAACTACGAGATCGTCGTCGTCGCCGACGAGGAGACGCCGGCGGCGGTGCTCGAAGAGCTGCAGGCGCTGGCCGGAGAGCGCCTGCGCCTGGTCCGCTACGACCGGCCCTTCAACTTCTCGGAGAAGATCAACGCCGGCGTCGTCGCGAGCCGCGGCGAACACCTGCTGTTGCTCAACGACGACATCGAGGTCGGGACGCCGGATTGGATCGAGCGGATGGTGATGTACTCGCAGCTGCCGGGGATCGGCGCCGTCGGTGGTCGCCTGCTGCTCGAAGACGGCCGGCTCCAGCACGGCGGGGTGGGCTTCGAAGGCGGCCTCCCGGGTCACCCCTACTACGGCTGGTGCGGCGACGCCCCCGGTTACGCCAACGCGCTGAAGATCGCCCGCAACCTGCTGGCGGTGACCGGAGCCTGCCTGATGACCCGCCGCGACCTCTTCGACCGGCTCGGCGGCCTCAGCCCCACCCTGCCGGTCAACTACAACGATGTCGACTACTGCCTGAAGCTGCGCGCCGATGGGCAGCGCGTCGTCTACGACCCCGATCTCGTGATGCGCCACTTCGAGTCCTCCAGTCGCAGCCCCGACGTCGCGGAGTGGGAGAAGGGGGCGTTGCTGGCGAAGTGGTCGGCGCTGACCGATCCCGACCCCTACTCCCACCCACACCTGCGCCAAGGAATGCCGACCGCCGCCTCGCCGTTCCTCTGGGCCTGCCAACGCCCGCGGCTGCGACGGCGGCGCCTGCTGGGGAAGACGTAGGCTGAGGAGATGGCCGGCGAGCCGCCACTGACGCGACCGCAGGTGGTCTCCATCTACCAGCAGGTGCTGGGGCGGGCTCCGAGCGAGGAGGAGATCGACGCCCAGATCGCCGGGGTCGGAACGCTGGACGGGATGCTGCGGGTCGCCCTCGACTCCGAGGAGTACGCGGCACTGCTGCGCGAGCGGGGGATGGAGGCGGCGCGCTCGCCTACGCTCGTCAACGTCTTCCATCCCGACCTCGCCGAGTGGGGGCTGCCAGTCGGCACCCGCTCGGACGACGGGGTCGCGATCGTCGGCCGCGATGGCTGGCTCTTCCTCTGCGGCGGCACCAACGCCAACCTCGGCCAGTACGTCGGCGCCGTGCAAATGGAGCCGGACTGGCTGGAGGAGTGGGTCGCGGTGGTCCAGCGCCGCGGGGCGGAGCTGGCGGAGCTCGGGCTGCCCGCGGCGACGCTGGTCGTCCCAGACAAGCTTGCGGTCTACGAGGACTACTACCCGGAGCCGCTGGAGCGCCAGGGACCTCGCCCGATCGAGCGACTGCTGGGCGAGCGCGAGCTGCCGCTCGTCTACCCGCTGGCCGAGCTGCAGGCCGCGGCGGCGAACAGCGAGGAGATCTACCTGCGAACCGACACGCACCTCACCTTCCGTGGCAACGAGCTGCTTTTCCACTCGGTGCTCGCCGGGCTCGGGGTCGAGCGGGCGCCGGACTTCGCGGACCTGCCGATGCGCTCCTACCCGATCGCCGGCGATCTCGGCGCCAAGTTCGCGCCCCAGGTGGTCAGCATCGTCCACGAGCCCAACTCGCTGCTCGGCGCCGAGATCGTCGAGGACAACCGGGCCGAGATCGAAGCGGTCGAAGGCCACATCGGGACGCGGCGCGTGTTCCGCAACGAGAGCGCGCCTGACCCCCGGGTCGTAGTCATCTTCGGGGACTCCTTCGGCTTCTCTGCCCCCTATTACCAGGGGCTCTCGTGGTTCCTCGCCCAAGTCTTCCGCGAGGTGCATTTCGTCTGGGTCCCGTTCGGGTGGGATGCGGAGTACGTGCGGCGGGTCGGCGCCGGGGCGGTTCTAATTCAAGGCGCTGAGCGCTTCGTCGCCCGCGTGCCCGCAGCCGCCATTGACGCCTCACGGTTGGCCGAGGAAACGCTCAGCCGCAAACGCGCGCTCGGCATCGAGCGAGTCTTCCACTGAGCCCGATCGCCGCGCGAATCGCGAAGCTAGACTCCCGGCGCATGCGGGACGACGCTATCCGGCGCGCCGAGGGGGCGCCTGCCCGGTGAACATCTGCACGATCATCGCCAGGAACTACGTTGCCCATGCCCGGGTCCTCGCCGAGAGCTTCAAGGCGCACCACCCCGAGGGCACCTGCAGCGTTCTCGTGATCGACGATCCCAGCGGCTACGTCGACGCCGCCGAGGAGCACTTCGAGCTGCTGACGATCGACCAGATCGGGCTCCCCGACCCGGAGCGGATGGCGGCCTCCTACGACGTGATGGAGCTTTCGACCGCGGTCAAGCCATGGTTGCTCCGCACCCTTCTGGCGCGCCCCGGGATCGGCTCGGTCGCCTATCTCGACCCCGACATCAAAGTCTTCTCCTCGCTGGCCGAGATCGACCGCCGGGCGCAGGACCACGGGGTGGTGCTGACCCCGCACTTCACCAAGCCCCTCCCCCGCGACGGCCGCAAGCCGGCCGAAGAGGACATCCTCATCGCCGGGACCTACAACCTCGGCTTCATCGCCCTCAGCCCTGGCGAGACCGCCGCCGCCCTGCTGAACTGGTGGTCGGAGCGGCTCGAGGCCCACTGCCTCAACGAACCGGCCGAAGGGCGCTTCGTCGACCAGCGCTGGATCGACCTGGCGCCGGGCCTCTGGCAGGGAATCGACGTGCTCCGCGACCCGAGCTACAACATCGCCTACTGGAACCTGCCGACCCGGCAGCTCGAAGACGCCGAGGACGGCGGCTACCGGGTCGATGGTGAGCCGCTCCACTTCTTCCACTTCAGCGGCTTCGACCCGCGCACCCCGGAGACGCTGAGTAAGCACCAGGATCGCGTCGGGATCGCCCCCGGCACGCCGCTGGCGCGGATCTGCGGCGAATACGCCTTTGACCTGCTCGGCAAAGGCTTCGAGACGGCCAACGCCTGGCCCTATGGCTGGGGGGAGATGGAGAACGGAATCAAGCTCGACCGGGCGGCGCGCAGCGTGCTCCGCGACGCGGTCGAAGCGGACGAGTTCAAGGAGTCGGTCTTTACCCGGTCCGGCGCAGACCGCTTCGCTGACTACCTGCGGACGAGCACCGGCACCGGCAAGCCGTCACTGAGCCGCTACACGAAAGCGTTCTGGGACTCGCGACCCGACCTCCAGATCCATTTCCCCGACATCCACGGCGCCAGTGCCCCCGCCTTCGTCGAGTGGCTGCGGGTAAGTCCCGACGCCGGGGTCGAGACCGCGCTGCTCCCCCCCGCGCCGCCGGCACCGAACGGCGGGGCGCCCGGGCCAGCGGCGAAGCCGCCTCAGATCGAGCCGGGGGTCAACGTGGTCGGCTACCTCAGCGACCCGCGAGGGGTCGGCGAGGCGGCACGCCAGCTGCTCTCGGCGCTGGAGGGCGGCGCGACCGCGGCCGCGACGATCGACTCCCCGACGGCGCCGGAGAAGATCCGCAACCAGCTCGAAGACATCCCCGACGAGGCCCACCCCTACGACGTCAACTTGATCTGCGTCAACGCCGACATGCTGCCGGTGGTCGCACAGGCCCTCGGCAATCGCTTCTTCGACGGGCGTCACTCGATCGGGCTCTGGTTCTGGGAGGTCTCACACTTTCCCGAGATGTGGCGGGGGGCGTTCGACCACGTCGATGAAGTCTGGGTCGCCACCGAGCACATCGCAGCGGCGCTGCGGCCACTCTCGGCGAAGCCGGTGCACACGATCCGGATCCCGATCACCCCCGCACCGCCGACCGAGATGGACCGCAAAGAGCTGGGGATGCCGGAGGGCTTCTGCTTCCTCTTCGTCTTCGACTACCGCAGCGTCTTCCGCCGCAAGAACCCGCTCGGGGTCGTCGAGGCGTTCTGCCGTGCCTTCGAACCGGGAGCCGGGCCCTCGCTGGTGATCAAGTCGATCTGCGGCGACGAATTCCCGGCCGAGCGCGAGCAGTTGGAGAGCGCCATCCGCGAGCGCCCGGAAATCCACCTGATTGACGAGATGATCCCGGCCGGAGCCAAGAATGCGATGGTCGTCCACTGTGACTGCTTTGTCTCGCTGCATCGCTCCGAGGGGCTGGGGCTGACGATGGCCGAGGCGATGTACTTCGCCAAGCCGGTGATCGCCACCGGCTACTCGGGCAACCTCGACTTCATGACCGGCCGCAACAGCTACGTCGTGCCCCACACGATGGCCGAGATCGGCCCCGACGCCGCCCCCTACCCGCCCGACAAGACCTGGGCCGAGCCTGACCTCGACGTCGCCGCGGAGCTGATGCGAAAGGTCTTCGAGGAGCCGGCCGAGGCGTCTCAGCGCGGCCGCATCGCCGCCGAGGACATCCGCCGCACCCACTCGCCCCAGGCTGCGCGGGAGGCGCTCGAGCTGCGGCTCGACCAGGTGCGGCGCGGGCAGGTCTTCACGCGCCTGCAGCCACCGAACCCGCAACAGGCGCAAACCGGCACCGCCGCGGGCGGCCGCGTCCAGCTCGAGCACCTGCTCCAGGTCAGCGACCCGCCGCCCCAGGGCGGGGCCGACAACATGCGGGCCTCTGCAAAGCGCCTCTACATGCGCGCGCTGCGCCCCTACGTCGCTTACCAGCAGCGAGTCAACTCGAGCACCGCCGAGTCCCTGGACGAGCTGCGCGAGATGCTGGGCGAGACTCTGAAGATGGAAGCGGCAATCGACCGCCGGCTGATCGGCGTCGAGCAGCGCCTGCAGCGGCTAGTCGAGATCGAAGAGCGCCTCGCCGGCAGCGAGGAGTTGGTCCAAGCCGCAGCGGCGAAGCCGTACATGGCCGACGACCGGCTGCGAACCCGGACCGACCCGATCCTCGGGACGACGATCGGCTTTCGCAGCGGCGCCGAGGGGGCGAGCGACGGCTACAGCGGCTTTGAGGACCTGTTCCGCGGCTCGGAGGAGATGATCCGCGACCGCCAGCGCGTCTATCTGGAGCTCGTCGCCGGCCGCGGCCCGGTCCTCGACGCCGGCTGCGGGCGCGGTGAGTTCCTCGACTTGATGCGCGAGCAGGGGATCGAGGCGCGCGGCGTCGATCTCGATCCCGATCAGGTCGCCCGCTGCCGCAAGAGGGGCCACGAGGTCGAGGAGGGCGACCTGCTCGAGGTGCTCGAGCGCACGCCCAAGGGCTCGCTCGGGGCGATCTTCAGCGCCCAGGTGATCGAGCACATCCCCTATCCCGGGCTCAAGCGCTTCCTCGAACTCGGGGTCTCGCGACTGCGCCCAGGCGGCCTCCTGATCGCGGAGACGGTCAACCCGCACTCGGCGGCGGCGCTGAAGGCGTTTTGGGTCGATCCCACCCACCAGCACCCGCTCTTCCCGGAGACGATGCTGGCGCTATGCGCGCTCGCTGGCTACGCCTCAGGCGACGTCTTCGCCCCGGTCGGAACCGGCGAGTGGGGTCTGGACCGGACCCAGGTCGGCGAGTACGCGGTGGTCGCGACGGCGCCCGAGGGCGCCTAGGCGGTCGAGACCGGGCGACCTTCGCGCAACAGCTCGAGGTCGGCGTCGACCATCAGCTTGACCAGCTGCTCGAAGTCGACGCTGGGCTGCCAGCCAAGCCGCTCCCGCGCCTTCGACGGGTCGGCGATCAGCAGGTCGACCTCGGCCGGGCGCATGAATTTGGGGTCTTCCCTTACATAGTCAGAGGGGTCGAGGTCGAGGTAGCCAAAGGCGATCTCAACCAGGTCGCGGACCGAGTTGTCCGCCCCCGTGCCGACAACGAAGTCCTCGGGCTCGTCCTGCTGCAGCATCCGCCACATCGCCTCGACGAAGTCCGGCGCGTAGCCCCAGTCGCGGCGCGCGTCGAGGTTGCCGAGGGCCAGCTCCTGAGCCAGGCCGAGCTTGATCGCGGCCGCGGTGTGAGTGACCTTGCGAGTGACGAACTCGAGGCTGCGGCGCGGGCTCTCGTGGTTGAAGAGGATCCCTGAGCTGGCGAAAAGGCCGTAGCTCTCGCGATAGTTGACGGTGATGAAGTGGGCGTAGACCTTGGCGACGCCGTAGGGGCTGCGCGGGTAGAACGGGGTCAGCTCGCTCTGTGGGGTTTCCCTCACTTTGCCGAACATCTCGCTCGAAGAGGCCTGGTAGAAGCGGGCCTCGGGGCAGGCTTCACGCATCGCCTCCAGCATCCGGGTCACGCCCAGGCCGGTGAACTCGGCGGTCAGCGTCGGCTGGTTCCAGGAGGCACCGACGAAGGACATCGCTGCCAAGTTGTAGATCTCGTCCGGCTCGGAGGCGCGCATCACGTCGACGAGCGACCGCTGGTCCAGAAGGTCGCCGGTGTGGAGCGTAATCCGGTCCCGAAAGCCCTCCAGCCGCTGGTGGTTCTCACTCGAAAGCCGGCGGACCATCCCATGCACCTCGTAGCCCTTATCGAGAAGCAGCTCCGCCAGATAGCTGCCGTCCTGGCCGGTGATGCCGGTGATCAGTGCGCGGCGCGACATTGGGGCAACACTAGCGGGACAAACGGGTGGGAGTCCCTGTGCCGCCCGGACAGACGTTCAGCCGACAAGATGGTTAGGTTTCGCGCCACCCGTGAACTACAAACGCCTCTACAGCTACCGCTTCCGCAACGTCGATCAAGCCAGCCGGATCGCCGTTTGGAAGGAGATCAGCCCGCACGTGCACAGCGTGATGGGCAGCCCCGAGCGGGTGCTCGACCCGGCGGCCGGCCGCGGTGAGTTCATCGGCGCGGTGCCGGCGCGCGAGACCTGGGCAGTCGACGCGGTCAGCTACGAGGACGCCACCTATGCGCCGGACACGACCGTACTCACCTCGCCGATCATGGACGCCGAGCTGCCGGCCGACCACTTCGACGGGGTCTTCGTCTCCAACTTCCTCGAGCACCTGACCGACCAGGAGGCGATCTCGGCCTTCCTCGAAAAGATGTTCGCGACGATGGCGGCGGGCGGGCGGATCGCGATCATGGGGCCGAACTACCGCTACTGCGCGAGCGAATACTGGGACTACGCCGACCACTACGTCGCCCTCACTCACGTGGCGATCGCCGAGCACCTCTACACCGCCGGCTTCGAGGTCGACCGGACGATCCCGCGCTACCTGCCCTACTCGTTTAGCGGCAACCTTCCCACCGCGCCGGGGCTGGTGCGCCTGTACTTGAAGATGCCCCTGGCCTGGAGGCTGTTCGGCAAGCAGTTCCTGGTGATCGGCCGCCGGCCCTAGGAGGGTCTAGACCGGTTCGCGTGGCGTGCGGCGGCGCTCGCCTTGGTGCACGCGGTAATCCCCCCGGCTGAGCGTGCTCTCGAGCCAGACGTAGAGGACGATGAAGAGGTAGCGGCTGCCCATCTCCTTCATCGCCAGCTTCGGCACGCCGCTGGTGCGGTTGGTCCAGGAGGTCGGGATCACCTCGTAGGTGTGGCCGCGGACGATCGCCTTCAGCGGGATCTCCACGGTCAGGTTGAAGTGCTTGGAGAGCAGCGGCTGGATCGTCTCGATGACCTCGCGCCGGTAGGCCTTGAAGGCGTTGGTGGTGTCGTTGTAGCGGTGGCGGAAGAGGATGCGGATGAACCAATTGGCGAGCCGGTTGATCGTGTACTTGAGGCGCGGGTAGTCGTGGACCCGGGCGCCCGGGACGAAGCGCGAGCCGAAGGCGCAGTCCCAGCCGTCTTCGAGGATGCGGTGATAGCGGACCAGGTCCTCGGGGTCGTCGGAGGCGTCGGCCATGACGATTGCCACCGAGTCTCCCTCGAAGACATCGAGGCCGGCCCGGATCGCCATCCCGAAGCCGCGCTCGTAGTGGGAGCGGTGGCAGCGCACCCGCGGATTGGCGTCGCCGATCGCGTTGACGACCGCTTCGGTGGTGTCTTCGCTGTCATCGTTGACGACGATCACCTCGTAGTCGATCCCCTCGCGCTCCAGCGCCGCGACCACGCCTTCGACCGTGGCCCCGACCGAGCCCTCCTCGTTCTGGGCCGGCATCACCACCGAGAGCTTCATGCCGGCGTCGCCGTCCAGCGCTCGAGGTTCTGCTCGTACATCTCGCGGAGGATGTCCTCGACGCCGTAGCGCAGCTTCCAGTCCGGGTAGTCCGCTTCGAACGGGGCCAGGTCGGAGATCCACCAGCGGTGGTCGCCGATCCGCGGCTCCTCGCCCATCTCCCAGCTCAGCTCGCGCCCGGAGACCCGCTCGCAGACCTCGATCGCCTCCAGCATCGAGCAGTTGGAGAAGCGGCCGCCGCCGATGTTGTAGATCGCGGCGGCGCGCGGGGCCTTGCGGAAGGCGTCGAAGGCGGCGATCAGGTCGGCGCTGTGGATGTTGTCGCGGACCTGCTTGCCCGCGTAGCCAAAGACGGTGTACGGGGTGCCGGTGACGGTGCACTTCATCAGGTAGGCGAGGAACCCGTGCAGCTTGGCGCCGGCATGCTGGGGCCCGGTCAGGCAGCCGCCGCGGAAGGCGACGGTGGGCATCTCGAAGTAGCGCCCGTACTCCTGCACCAGCAGGTCGGCCGCCGCCTTGGAGACGCCGAACAGCGAGTGGGTGCAGTTGTCGATCGACATCGAGGTGTCGATGCCGCCGAAGTAGGGGTGGGACTCGGGCAGCTCCAGCCGCCGCTCGAGGTCTTCCAGCGGCAGCCGGTTGGGCGTGTCGCCGTAGACCTTATTGGTCGAGCAGAAGACGAAGGGCGCGGTCGGGCAGTGGGCGCGGGCCGCCTCGAGCAGGTTGAGGGTGCCGTTGGCGTTGACCCCGAAGTCGGTCTGGGGGTCGCTGGCGGCCCAGTCGTGGGAGGGCTGGGCGGCGGTGTGGATGACCAGCTCGATCTGGCCGGCGTGCTCGCCGAAGATCCGCTCGATCGCGGCGCCGTCGCGGATGTCGGCGTTCTCCCAGCGGAACTCGGCGTGCTCGGAGACGAGGCGCTCGGTCACGTGCGCGGTCGAGGACTCGGGGCCGAAGAAGCTGGCCCGCATGTCGTTCTCGATGCCGACGACGTCGAAGCCCTCGGCGATGAAGTGCTCGACGGCCTCGGAGCCGATCAGGCCCCCCGCCCCAGTGATGATCGCAACCGGCATTCGCGCCTACTCCCTCTCCCCCGCGGGGGTGTCGATGTTGAGTGCCTGGGCGATTCTCGCTCCGTCGGCGGCTACCCACTCGTAGATGTCGGTAAGCACCTGCTGGGCGCTGCGCCGCGGCCGCCACTCGTCCAGGCCAAAGATCTTCGTGCAGTCGGAAAGGTATATGGGCACGTCCCCGGCACGAGTCTCGGCAACCGGGGTCATCGGCACCTCGTTGCCGGTCAGCTCGCGGCAGATCGCGGTCGTCTCCCGCAGCGAGAGGCTGCACTCACGGCCGCCGCCGACGTTGACCGTGCGCCCATCCCAGGCCCCCTGGTCGAGCAGCTGGCGCTCGACCAGGTCGACCAGGTCCTCGACGTGGAGCAGGTCGCGCACCTGCTTGCCACCGCCGCCGAAGCCGATGTAGGAGAGTGGGTTGCCGAAGTGGTGGGCGAGCATCCAGTGGGTGAAGACGCCTTGGTCGACCTTGCCCATCTGCCAGGGGCCGGCGATGACGCCGCAGCGGTCGATCACTGCGGGGACGCCGAGCCCGGCCCGGTACTCCTCGATCAGCAGCTCGGCCGCCAGCTTGGTGGCGCCGTAGAGGGTGCGGGCACCCCCCAGCGGGAATTCCTCCGAGAGACCGGCGGGCGAGATCCCCGGGACCGCCTGCTCGGCGGCGATCTCGAAGCGGGTCTCGGCCTCGTCGAGGTTGAGCTCGACCTGTGGCGCCACCGGGTAGACGCGGCTGGTCGAGAGGAAAACGACAAAGGCCCCGTCGCGACGGGCCAGCTCGAGGCAGTTGTAGGCGCCGGTGAGGTTGGTGTGGACGAGGTAGCCGGTCTCGCCATCGACGCCGCTCATCACCGAGGGCTCGGCCGAGCACTCGATCAGGGCCGAAATCGGCGGCAGCTTGGCCAGGTCTTCGGGCTCACGGACGTCGCCGCGGACAAACTCGACCCCGGCCTCTTGCAAGCGCGGCAGATTCAGTTCCGAGCCGCGCCGGTAGAGGTTGTCGAGCACGACGATCTCCCAGTCGGGGTGCCTTGAGGCAAGCGACACGGCCAGGTTGGAGCCGACGAAGCCGGCCCCGCCGGTGATCAGGAGGCGGTCCATCAAGAGTGGGGCACGCTACCGGACCGGAAAACGTGCCGCCGCCGGACGGACATCCGAGGCATGCCGCATCTTCGGTGCTCGCTCTTGGTTACCTTCAGAGACTTGACGAGCCGAATTCGCGCACTCCGCTGGACTCTCGCCGCCGCCCTGGCGCTGGCCCTGCTCGGCGCGAGCGGCGCCCAGGCGCTGTCGCTGCAGGAAGTCGGCTCCGGCTTCGAAGACCCGATCTACGTCACCTCCTCCCCCGACGATCCTGGCCAGCTGCTCGTGGTCGAGCGGCGGGGCCCGATCGAGTCCCTCGAAGACGGCACCGTCACCCCGTTCGCCGACATCAGTTCCGTGGTCAGCTGCTGCGAAGGCGAGGGGGGACTGCAGTCGATCGCCCTGCCGCCGGACTTCGCCACGACCGGGCGCTTCTACGTCGACTACACCGGCAAGGAAGTGCCCGGTGAGATCCACGTCGCCGAAATGCAGAGCCCGACCGGGCCGCTGCGGAACCTACTGACGATCCCCCACCCGACCGAAAAAAATCACATCGGCGGCCAGCTCCAGTTCGGACCCGACGGCGACCTCTACATCTCGACCGGCGATGGCGGTGGCAAAAACGACGAACAGTCAAACAACGAACAGTCCCACAACGCCCAGAACAAGACGAAACTGCTCGGCAAGATCCTCAGGATCCACCCGGATCCCACCGGTCCAGAACCCTTTTTCACGGTCCCGGCCGGAAATCCGTTCCCCGCCGCAACCTTCCCCGCCAACACGATCTGGTCCTACGGCCTGCGCAACCCCTACCGCTTCTCCTTCGACAGGGCCAAGGACGACATGGTGATCGGCGATGTCGGCCAGGACACTCGCGAGGAGGTCGACTTTGCGCCCAGCCCGTTCCCCGGGCTAGTCGGCGGGGGCGGCACCAACTACGGCTGGAACTGCCGCGAGGGATACATCACCGGGCCCGCGACCGACCCGGAGTGCGCCACCCCGCCCGCCTCGGCCTTCACCAACCCTGTCTTCGACTACCCCCACGCGCCCGACCCCGACATTCCCGGCCCCGAACGCTGCGCGATCATCGGCGGCTACGTCGTCCGCGACCCCAGCCTCGGCGCCCTCGACGGCAACTACGTCTACAGCGACCTCTGCTCCGGCGTGGTGCGCTCGCTGCGGCTGCCGGAAACCGCGAGCGGCAAAGCCAGTGGCGACTGCTCCCTGGGTCTCACCCTGAACAGCCCGGTCTCCTTCGGCGAAGGCGGGGACGGGCATCTCTACGCGATCGAGCAGGGGGGCACGATCTACCGGCTCACCGGCGCGCCCCCCGCTTCCTGCCCGGTCCCGCTCCCGCCCCCGGTACCGCCCCCCTCGAACGGCAATGCCCAGCTCAAGTCCACCCAGATCGGCATCACCGCCCAGCGCCGTCGGGTCGAACGCGGCAAGCGGGCGCTGCTGACCGTCTTCGTCTCCCCCTGCGAAGGGCGCAAAGGCGACCCGGTCGAGCTGCTGCGCAACGGCAGGCCCAACGGGACGCGCTACCTCAGCCGCGCCTGCACCGCCCGCTTCCTGCCACGGATCCGCGGCGGCACGACCTTCAGCGCCGTCACCCGCAGCGGTCGCGAGTACGAGGCGGGCAAGTCGCGCAAGCTGACGATTCGGCTTGCCCACCGGCACAAGCACCGCTAGCCGGGGCGAGCCGGACTAGCGGCAGACCGTCGCTCCCTGCGCCGCTTCCGCCTGCAGCAACCACGGCTGCGTCGAGCGGTCGCGGGGGACGCTGAGCCTGGTCGTCGAGCCGCCGGCGATGCCTTCGCTGACCAGCGGGTAGGCGGCGACGGCGAAGCGGCGCAGGCGGATCGTGCCGGGGCCGCCGGGGGCGAACTCGACCGTGGTCACCCCCGGGCGCAGGGGCAGCGGCGGCGCCCCCGGTCCGGCGCCACCAGGTACATCGACGCACTTGCCAGCCGCGCCGGAGCCGGCCGGCGCGTCGGCTTCGATGCTCACCGGCAGCGCGTTGGCGAGCACGAGGTCGGCCTGCTTGCGGCCGGCTTCGGGCGCGCTGGCGAGCTCGCCGGGCGTGTAGGCGGGTGAGCCGTATTCGCGCACCGCGGTGAGGTACTCGCCGGCTTCGATTTCGTTGAGGAAGCTGGTGCCGGCGATCTCCGGCGGCAGCCTGAAGCCGGGTTCGACGCTTCCCGCGGCGATCTCGATCGCGCCCAGGTCGGCCCGGGTCAGCACCGTCTGCTGCTTGAAGAAGTCGCGCCCTTCGCGCAGCGGCACCAGGTTGAAGCCGACCACGACCAGGGTCACCGCGCCCCCCGCCAGCAGCACCCAGCGGCTGAAGCGCACGCCCTTGAGCAGCTCGGCGCCGATCAGCAGCACGAACAGCGCCCCCACGTAGAGGTAGCGGCTCGACCAGGCCTCGCGGCCGGGGATCGCGTTGAACCCGGCCAGGAACCAGAAGGTGGCGCCCGCCGCCAGCACCGGCCAGAGGCCGGGCGAGAAGCGGCGGCCGCGGACCCGGGCGTAGATGGTGAGCCCGACGAGGGCGACGAGCACGACGTAGCCCCAGTCCGAGCGCCCGACCGCTTCGTCGAAGATCGTCGCCAGCGCCAGCAGCGAGCCGACCGCGGCGCTCAGCCCTTCGACCACGTAGCGCGGCGAGACCAGGACGTTGTGCGCCGAGAGGTGGTTTTCGGCGTCGTGACCCCAGCCCAGGTACCAGAGCGCGTACAGCGCCAGCGGCGCCACGACGACGTAGGCGCGGCGCCAGCCGAGGCTACGCCGCCGCTGCAGGATGTCGACAGCGGCCGCGACCGCGAAGGCGAGCCCGAGGCTGGAGAAGCCGATCGAGAGTGCCAGCAGGGCGCAGGCGCCGACGTCCCAGCGCCGGTCCTCGCCCTCCAACGCCAGCAGCATCGCGACCCCGGTCAGGGCCGAGCCGACGAAGCCGACCTGGAACGGCCAGAGCAGGTCCTGCCAGGCCGGGCCGAGGAAGGCCAGTAGCACCGCCGCCATCAGCGCCGGCCAGGCCCCTACCCGGCGTCGCACATAGATGAAGACCAGCGCCGCCGTGCCCAGCAGCAGTACCGTCAGCACCACCTGTTCGGGCAGCATCGAGTCCATCCCGAAGAGCCGCAACGAGAGCTGCGTGATCAGCACCGGGATCAGGACGATGTGCTCGTTATGCGGCGTGAAGATCGCGTCGGCGCTGAACCCGCGCCGGTTCATCAGGAACTCCCAGCTGTCCTGGAACCAGGTCAGCCCGTGGCCGTAGGAGAGCAGCACCGCCGCCGCGGCGAGCAGCGCCAGGCCCAGCAGCGCCGCCGCGGCGCCACGCTTCACGGCCGCACGCGACCGCCGGTAAGCGCGACGAAGGCGCGCCAAGAGGGCTTCGGGTGGAACTTCGGCCCTTCGTGGAAGAGGCCGACCGAGTCGCAGAAGTCACAGAGGCCCTTGAGGTCCTTCCAGCTGAACCAGTAGACCTGCTTGAGGTTGAGCCGGCGCTGGTTGGCGAGCAGGAATTCGTAGGAGTCGCGCAGCTGCTTCACCTGTCCCTGGACGCCCTGCTCAAAGGCGTCGTGCTGGAAGTCGTTCTGGGATCCCCAGCCCATCTCGGTGATGTAGAAGCCCGGCTGGTCGTGGTTTTCGACCGAGACTTCGTGGAATTCTTCGACGTATTCTTCGAGCGTTTCCGCGTCGACCGCGTAGGGGTGCAGGGAGACGTCGTCGAAGCGGCTCTTGATCCCGGGGTACTTGTAGAACTGGCGCAGGAATT
>DASYJK010000070.1:0-1636 GCA_035996525.1 Solirubrobacterales bacterium | reverse complement strand
ACCGCCGTCGTGCTGAACGGCTCCCTGGCGCTGTTCGTCGAGGGCGCCCGCCACGACCTTGCCGCCGGCGACAGCGTCACCTTCGACGCCGACCTGCCCCACCACTTTGAGAACGATGGCGAGGAGCCGACCCGGTTCTTCGCCGTCATCGCCGCCGGTTTAAGGAGGGGCTAGTCGCCCCCGGACGCGGAAGCGAGAGAGCAAGACAGCCGGTAATTATGAGTGCGAACGAGCGAGAGCAGAGGAGGCGACATATATGAGAAACATGTTCGAAAAGATCTGGGAGGCCCACGAGGTCTCCGAGGGCTTGATCTACATCGACCTGCACCTGGTCCACGAGGTCACCTCGCCCCAGGCCTTCGACGGCCTGCGTCTGGCCGGACGCCCGGTCCGCCGCGCCGACAAGACCCTGGCCACCGCCGACCACAACACGCCCACCGACGGCACCATGGCGGCGCGCCTGATCGCCGACGAGCTCTCCCGGGTCCAGGTCGAAACGCTGGAGCGCAACTGCGAGGAGTTCGGGATCCCGCTCTACTCGCTGGGCTCCGACCGCCAGGGGATCGTCCACGTGATCGGCCCGGAGCTGGGGGTCACCCAGCCGGGGATGACGATCGTCTGCGGCGACAGCCACACCTCCACCCACGGCGCCTTCGGCTCGCTGGCCTTCGGGATCGGCACCTCCGAGGTCGAGCACGTGCTGGCGACCCAGTGCCTGGTCCAGAAGCGGCCGAAGACGATGCGGATCTCCTATGCGGGCGAGCTGGGCTCGGGCGTCACCCCCAAGGACCTGATCCTGGCGACGATCGGCCGTCTCGGCACCGGCGGCATGACCGGCTACGCGGTCGAGTACGCGGGTCCGGCGATCGAGGCCCTGGAGATGCCGGGCCGGATGACGATCTGCAACATGACGATCGAGGGCGGGGGGAGAGCCGGGATGATCGCCCCCGACGAGAAGACGGTCGAGTGGGTCCGCGGACGTCCCGGCGCCCCCGCCGACTTCGACGCCGCCGCCGAGCGCTGGCGCCAACTGCCGAGCGACGAGGGCGCCGGCTTCGACACCGAGATCGAGGTCGATGCCGGCGCGATCTCGCCGATGGTCACCTGGGGCACCAACCCGGGCATGGTCTGCGAGGTCACCGACACCGTCCCCGACCCGGCCGCGATGGACTCGCCCGGCGATCGCGAATCGGCCGAACGGGCGCTGGCCTACATGGGCCTGACCGCCGGGACCCCGATGACCGAGGTCGCCCCCGAACGGGTCTTCATCGGCTCCTGCACCAACTCGCGGATCGAGGACCTGCGTGAGGCCGCCGCTGTAGTCGACGGCCGCCAGGTCGCCGGCTCGGTACGGGCGATGGTCGTCCCCGGCTCCCAGCAGGTCAAAGCGGCCGCCGAGGCGGAGGGGCTGGACGACGTCTTCCGCGGCGCCGGCTTCGAATGGCGCGAGGCGGGCTGCTCGATGTGCCTGGGGATGAACCCGGACACGCTCTCGGAGGGCGAGCGCTGCGCCTCGACCTCGAACCGCAATTTCGAGGGACGGCAGGGCAAGGGTGGGCGCACCCACCTGGTCAGCCCGAAGATGGCGGCCGCGGCGGCCATCGAGGGACATTTCGTCGACATCAGGAACTGGAGC
>DASYJK010000069.1:0-10941 GCA_035996525.1 Solirubrobacterales bacterium | reverse complement strand
GAACAGTTCCCGGGCTCGATCGTCGCCAACCAGGGCAACTTCACCAAACGCGAGTTCTTCGAGATCGAGGACAAAGCCGACCGCGAACCGGTCGCAGTCGACTTCGACACCAAATAACGCGCTCTAGAATTTGGCTATGACAACGACCCAAGAAGTCACCCTCTGGATCTGCGACAGCTGCGGGTTCATCTATGACCCCGCGATCGGCGACCCGGACGGGGGCATCCCGCCCGGCACCGCCTTCGAGGACATTCCGAAGGACTGGTTCTGCCCGGTCTGCGGCGCCCGCACCTCGGACTTCCGCCCGCTCGAGCCGGGCGAGGCCTAGGCTCAGCCCCACACCCCCGTGAACTACGACTACGACTGGATCGTCGTCGGCTCGGGCTTCGGAGGCTCCGTCGCCGCCCTGCGCCTGGCCGAGAAGGGCTACAGCGTCGCCGTCCTCGAGTGCGGCAGCCGCTTCGAGGACGACGACTTCGCCGAGTCCACCCTGCGCGAACCCCGGCGCTACTTCTTCGCCCCGAAGCTGGGGATGCGGGGGGTGTTGCGGATGACCTTCTTCAAGGACGTCTTCGTCGTCTCCGGCAGTGGCGTCGGCGGCGGCAGCCTCGGCTACGCGAACACGCTCTACCGGGCACGGCCGTCGTTCTTCGAGGATCCCCAGTGGGCGGAGATGGGCAACTGGGAGCTGGCCCTCTCCCCCCACTACGACACCGCCGAACGGATGCTGGGCGTGGCCGAGTACGAAGGGATGGGCCCGGCCGACACCCTGCTGAAGGAATACGGCGAGGACATCGGCGTCGGCGAGACCTTCACCAACACCCGCGTCGGCGTCTTCTTCGACGAGCCCGGCAAGACGGTGGCCGATCCGTACTTCGAAGGCGAGGGCCCGGAGCGGACCGGCTGCATGCGCTGCGGCAGCTGCATGGTCGGCTGCCGCCACGGCGCCAAGAACACGCTGGTCAAGAACTACCTCTGGTTCGCCGAGAAGCTCGGCGTCGAGATCCAGCCGGAAAAACAGGTGACCGAGATCCGGCCGCTGGGAGCGGCCGACGGCTCCGACGGCTACACGTTGACCGTCGAGCGCTCCGGCTCCTGGCTCGGCCGCGGGCGCAAGACGCTGACGGCGCGGTCCGTCGTCGTCGCCGCCGGTGCCCTCGGCACCAACCAGCTGCTGGCCAACTGCAAGCACAATGGCTCCCTACCGCGGCTCTCGGACCAGGTCGGCGCCGTCGTCCGCACCAACTCGGAGTCGATCCAGGCGGTCACCGCGCCCGACGACGAGCGCGACTTCAGCCGTTCGGTCGCGATCACCTCCAGCATCTACCCCGATCCCGACACTCACATCGAGGTCGTCACCTACGGACAGGCGGGCGACGCGATGAACGGCACCTTCACCACGATGACCGGCAACGGCACCAAGCTGACCCGGCCGCTGAAGTGGCTGGGGGCGATGGCGAGCAACCCGCTACAGACCCTGCGCGGCTTGGTCCCCTTCAAGTGGTCGAGGCGCACGGTGATCCTGTTGGTGATGCAGACCGTCGACGCGGCGATGCACCTGCAGCCGAAGCGCAAGCTGTTCGGCCGCGGAGTCCGTCTACAGACCCAGCAGGACCCGAACCGGCCGAACCCGACCTTCATCCCCGCCGCCGAGCAGGTGACCCGCTGGTTCGCGAAGCGGACCGGGGGCATGGCCCAGAGCGCCCTGACCGAGTCGCTCCGCAACACCCCGACCACCGCCCACATCCTCGGCGGCGCCGTGATCGGCGCCGGCCCGGAGACCGGCGTCGTCGACGCCGCCAACCGCGTCTACGGCTACGAGAACCTGCTGGTCACCGACGGGGCCTCGATCCCGGCCAACCCCGGCGTCAACCCGAGCCTGACGATCACCGCCAAGGCCGAGCACGCGATGAGCCTGGTCCCGCCCAAAGCGGGCGAGGCGCCGCGCCACCTGCCCGAGGCGGCGCGGCCTGCGACTCCCGTCGCTCGCTAGCGACCCGGTCTAGCTGGCGTCGGCGAAGCGCTGGGCGACGTAGTCCCAGTTGACGACGTTCCAGAAGGCGTCGATGTAGTCGGGCCGTTTGTTCTGGTACTTGAGGTAGTAGGCGTGCTCCCAGACATCGCAGCCGAGCAGCGCCGTGTTGCCGTCGGAGACCGGCGAGTCCTGGTTCGGCGTTTTGGCGACGGCGAGGCCGGAGCCGTCGTGGATCAGCCAGGCCCAGCCGGAGCCGAACTGGCCGATCCCGGCGTTTTTGAACTCGTCCTTGAAGGCGTCGAAGGAGCCGAACTTGGCGTCGATCGCGGCGCCGAGGTCACCGCTCGGGGCGCCACCGCCGTCGGGGCTGAGCATCTGCCAGAACAGCGAGTGGTTGTAGTGGCCGCCGTCGTTGTTGCGGACCGGGCCCTGCTTGTCGGCGGGCAGGCTGTCGAGGCTCTTGAGCACGTCCTCGACGTCGCGGTCGGCCCACTCGGTGCCCTCGAGGGCGGCGTTGGCTTTGTCGACGTAGGCCTGGTGGTGCTTGTCGTGGTGGACCACCATCGTCGCCTCGTCGATGTGCGGCTCCAGGGCGTCGTAGGCGTAGGGAAGATCGGGAACGGAGAAAGGCATCTGGTGACTCCTCGGTCGATTTCGCGAAGTAAGCCACGGAGCCTAGCGGCGCCGATCCGCCGGACGTCGTCCCGGAGCTAGTCGCCGGACGAGGCGGGCGCTTCAGCCGGCTTGGATTCGCCGTCCTGCCCGAGTTCTTCGCTCGGTTCGAGTTCTTCGCCGGCGGCGCCGAAGACCGCCCGCGGCACCGCGTCGGCATCGCCGCCGGTCCAGGCGTTGAAGCGGTACCAGGCCGGCTTGGCCCGGCGCTTCGCGGTCAGCAGCCCGGCCGAGCGGCAGAACTGGCAGCTCCCCCCTTCGTCGGTCCAGGTGAACCACCAGGCGCCGCCGATCCGCCAGTCGAGACGGTGCGCGGAGAGCATCGCGAAGGACTGGGAGAGCTGATGGGCCTGTCCGTAGAGACCGCGCTCCCAGCGGGTCGGGCCGCTGTCGGATCCCCAGCCGAGCTCAGTCACGTAGATCGGGGTGGCGGCGTCGTGGTGGGCGCGCATGATCCGCCGCAGGTTCTTGATCTGCGCCCCCATCGCCGTCGCCCGGGCGACGTAGGGGTGCAGCGCGACCCCGTCGAAGTAGCGCTTCACGTCGCGCGCCCGGTAGACGCGGGAGAGATAGTCGCCCGAGGCCACGTTCGGCGGGATCTGCAGCGGCCGCCCGAAGAGCCCGCCGAGGATCACCTGGGCGTCGGGATCGGCCCGGTGCAGGACCCGCCCCGAGATCCGGATCAGGCTGGCAAAGCCGACCGGGTCCGGACGTTCGGCGAAGCTGACGATGTTCTCCTCGTTCCAGATCTCCCAGCGGTGGATCGGCAGGAAGGGCAGGCCGGGGTCTTCTTCCCAGAGCGAGCCTTCGGGCCCGTAGCGTTCGACCGCTTCGCGCAGGAACGAACCCCAAGCCGAGCGCTGCAGGGCGCTGTTCACCGGCAGCAGCAGCGGCCGCGGCGCCACCCATTCCGGCGAGGCGGTGACGAAGGGCATGATCCGAATCCCCGCTTCGGCGGCGAGGCTGACCTCGTGGTCGAAGCCGCTCCAGTCCGGCTTCGCGAGCAGGGGGCTCTGCGGCTGGATCGAGCTCCAGTTCAGCGGCAGCCGCACGCTTTCGACGTCCGCCTTTCGCATCAGCTCGAAGTCGGCGCTGTTGGCCGGGCTCTGCGGCGAGACCCCGATGAAGCCCTGCGGCAGATAGGCGTGCGCCGTCCCCGGCGCGATCGCCGCCAGCAGCAGGGCCAGAATCAGGGGGGTCTTGCGGGTCATCGCATTACTGGAACAGGTCCAAAAGGCAAAGTAGCGCCGCCGCCTGAAGAGACCGGAAGGGCGTTCGGCCGCCGCTCTGAGATAATCGCCGCTCTCGGGGCGTGGCGCAGCCTGGTAGCGCGCACCGTTCGGGTCGGTGAGGTCCCCGGTTCAAATCCGGGCGCCCCGATATCTGTAGCACGATATGTGCTACGCTCAGCCTGTGAGCCGATCCCTTCACGTCCGCCTGGATGACAGTGCGGCTGCCGCGCTGAGAGTCGTGCGGGGCGATGCGAGCAGTGACTCAGAGGCCGTCCGAACTGCGCTTCAAGAGGCGGCGGCGAGGCGCCGATCACGATCTTCCATCGCTGAGGAGGTCGAGCGACTGGCTGCCAACGAGGCGGATCGAACCGAGATGCGCATCATTCGGGAGCAGATGTCGGAACTCGTGCCCGAAGTGTCCGACTGACGTGGTTCGCGGCGAGGTCTTTCGGCTGCCATCCCCACGAGGTGCGCGCGGGCGTGAGCAGCGCGACACTCGTTATGCAGTGGTTGTCCAGGCCGATGAGTTCATGGGGCTGAGTACGACCCTGGTCTCGCCCACCTCGACGAGTGCGCATCCGGCCACTTTCCGGCCCGTAATCACCCTGGACGGGAATGAGACACAGGTTCTCGTCGAGCAGAGCACGGTGGTAGATCCACAGCGCCTTGGACGCTCGGCTGGACGCCTCGACGCGAATGAGCTTCGCGCTGTGGACGATGCCCTTGCCCTGGTACTCGGCCTTTGATTACTGCACTGCTTCGATGGCCGCTTCGATCTGACCCAGCGACGGGCCGTCCTGGAGCGTTTCGGTCCCGCTGGGGCCGGTGACGATCGCGGCCTGGCGGACGCGGATGCCGAGATCGCGGCCGGTTTCCTCGTAGCCTTCGAGACGCTTGGCGATTTCTCCGCCGGCGGTGCCGTTGTCTTCCAGGTCTTCTTCCCATTCCGGCGCGTTGAGTTCCTCGACGCCGCCGGCGATCGAGTCGAGGAAGTCCTGGTCGACGCCGAAGCGTTTGGCTTCGTCCTGGTTGCGGAAGAAGAGGTAGATGTACTGCCAGCCGTAGCCCTGGTCCGCCGCCGCCTCGGCCCCATAGAAGCTGAGCTCCTCCGGGCTTTCGGCATTCGAGTAGTGGCGATAGAGCAGCTGCACGTCGCCGGGCCGGGCGAAGTCTTCGGCCAGGGCCGGAATCGTGTTGAGGAAGTCTTCCTGGCATTCCGAGCACTGCATGTCGTTGAAGATCTGGATCGTCACCGGCGCGTCGGAGGAGCCGAGCCGGTCGCCTTCCTGGGGGATGCCGCCGAAGATCTCCTGGGCGTCGGCGATGCCGGCGACGTGGACGACGTCCGCGCCGGGCTTCTGGGTCGAGATCTGGACCACCAGGTAGCCCAACCCGAAGAGGAAGAGTGCGAGGACGACGGCGACCCAGAGCCGGCCGCGACGGGGCATCGCTTTGGCGGCGACTTCGGTCACGCGCCCCATTATCGCGGCCCGCGCGCCGGGGAAGCCGCAACGTGCGGGCGCCACGGTTGACATGACCGCTGCGAGCGATAACTTTGGTCCTACCCACTTTCAACTACATGGGAGGTCTCAATGGCCCATCACGTGACGCCGAGCGAGCTCGCCGACCAGCTGCAGATGAAGCGGCAGGAGGTGATCGGAAAGTGCGTTGAGATGGGTGTTCCGATCTTCCACGGACGGATCGACAGGACCCTCTTCGAGACCTCGTTGCGCAGCCGCTCCCCCCGTCGCGAACCGCGACACGCCGCCACCAATTGAGGCTGAACTAGACTCCCCGCAATGGGGCGGGGAACCAAGTCGAAAACGCTCGCTGACCTGTTGCCGCTCGCGGCGCAGGCATACGGCGATATGCCCGCGGTCCGCTACAAGGACGGCGAGGGGTGGGTCGACCGCAGCTTCGCCGAGGTGCTGGAGATCGTCCGCCCGCTGGCGCTTGGCCTGGCCGAGCTCGGTGTCGTCAAAGGGGATCGGGTCTCGATCCTCGGCAACACCCGCCCCGAGTGGACCTACTTCGACTTCGCGGCGCTCTCGATCGGCGCCACCGTGGTCCCGATCTACCAGACCAACTCGCCGGAGGAGTGCCGCTACGTACTCGAGAACTCCGACGCCAAGGTCGTCGTCGTCGAGGACGACGAACAGCTGGGGAAGATCCGCGAAGTCCGCGACCAGCTGCCGCAGCTCGAGCAGATCGTGCGGATGACCGGTGCCAGCGACGACGCCCTCTCGATGGCGGACCTGGCCGCCAAGGGCGCCGGCGGCGACCAGGCCCGCTGGGAGTCGCTCTACTCGGCGGTCACGCCCGCCGATATCTGCACCTTCATCTACACCTCCGGCACTACCGGCCCGCCCAAGGGCTGCATCATCAGCCACGGCAACTACCGCTCGATGTTGGACATGGTCAACGAGACCAGCGTCATCGAGGGCGAAGACGTCAGCTATCTCTACCTGCCGCTGGCCCACTCCTTCGCGCTGCTGATCCAGCTCGGCAGCTTCGACCTCGGCGCCACCCTCGCCTACTGGGAGCGGGACCCGCTGAAGATCCTGCCCAACCTGGCCGAACTGAAACCGACCTACTTTCCCTCGGTGCCGCGCATCTTCGAGAAGATCTACACCGCCGCCAACAGCGGCGTCGAAAAAGAGGGCGGCCTCAAACAAAAGGTCTTCAACTGGGCGATCGGCGTCGGCGCGAAGATGCGCGAGGTCGAACGCGGCGGCCGCAACCCCGGCTTCCTGCTCGCCCGCCAGTACGCCTTCGCCGACGACAAGGTGCTCTCGAAAATCCGCAACCTCTTCGGCGGCAAGCTGCGCCTGGCCGTCTCCGGCGCCGCCCCGATCAACCCCGAGATCCTGCGCTTCTTCGACGCCGCCGGCGTCCTCGTGCTCGAGGGCTGGGGGATGACCGAGACCTCGACCGCGGCGACGATCTCCTCGCCCGAGGACTTCAAGGTCGGCACGATCGGCAAACCCTTCCCCGGCTGTGAGGTGAGGATCGCCGAGGACGGCGAGATCCTCGTCAAGGGCCCCAACGTCTTCCAGGGGTACCACAAGAACGAGGAGGCGACGAAGGAGGCGATCGTCGACGGCTGGCTGCACACCGGCGACATCGGCGAGATCGACTCCGAGGGCTTCATCAAGATCACCGGCCGCAAAAAGGACATCATCATCACCGCCGGTGGCAAGAACATCACCCCCGCCAACCTCGAGGCCGACATCAAGCAGCACCCGCTGGTCTCCCAGTGCGTCGTCGTCGGCGACCGCCAGCCTTACCTGGTCGCCCTGGTCACCCTCGACCCGGAAGAGGCCGCCGCCTATGCCAAGGAGCACAGCCTCTCGGCGAGCCCCGAAGAGCTTGCCGCCAACCCCGAGGTCAAGGCCTCGATCGAGGCCCACGTCGAGGAGATCAACAAGAACTACGCCCGGGTCGAGCAGGTGAAGAAGATCGCCATCCTCAAGCAGGACCTCTCACAGGAGACCGGCGAGCTGACGCCGACGCTGAAGGTGAAGCGGGCCGTCGTTACCGCTAAGCACGAGTCGGAGATCGAGCACCTCTACGCGGGCTAGAAGTCGCTGTTGCTGCCCTGGCTCGGGTTCGAGCCAACCATCTCCACGTATGGCCTGATTCCCTGCTCGACCGCGGCGGACGCCTGATCGGTGAGCTGACCGATGACCTCGTTCACTTTCTTGGTTTTCAGGCCCACCCCACGCAACGTTTCCTGAATCTGGGGCGCCGCCGCTTCGATTCCCGTCCGAGCCAATTCCGGAGTCTCTCGCGCGACCGCGATGACCGTGTCCCGCTCCGACTCCGCGGTGGTCGCACGCAGCTGATTGACAGCGCTCATGGCACGCGCCTGAAAGGCCTGGAGGAAGGCGGAACCCGCCGAACCGATGATGAGCGAGAGGGCCACCAGCCTGATCAGGTCGTAGAACGTCCTGGTCGCCGGCTCTTTGCCCGTTTCGACGACTTCGGTGGTTGGCGGGAAGAAGTACAGAGCCGCGACCGCGGCGATTCCCCCCAGGGCCACGCATGAGACGACAGTCCAGGGTTTTCCACAGGAGGCATCGGGGTCGGCGGGCAGGGCGCACCTGCTCCTCCATTCGATGAAGGCCGCGCCGGCCCCGCCGATCAGGCCGACGCCGGCGGCGACCAAAAGCATCACGACGGTGGTCCAGGTATCCGTGAGCTCGATCATCGGCCCCCCCAAAATCTTCATAAGTAATGGAGAAGTATCAACTGCATTCTCCACTCAGGCAAGGCCCAAATTCGGACGGGAGCGCTGAGCGTCTGCCGCCGAACTCAGGAAGCCTCGCCGGACTGCCGCAGCAGTACCGAAGTCGTCTGCTCCAGCACCCTCCGCCAGGCTGAGGTCTGCTCCGGCTCCTCCTCGCCGGCGCGCTCGACCACACGGCGGACGCGGCGGGCGGAGATTTCGAGGCCGTGACGGCCGGCGATCTCCTCGAAGCGCTCATAGTCCTTGGCAAGGGTGGCGGTAACGGATTCGAAACCGTGGCGGGCGATCTCCAGGCGCCGCGAGTAATCCATGATCGGCGTGCCGAACATCAGCTCGTCGGTCGGCTCCGGCTCGACCAGGACGATGTCCACGCCGGGGTATTTCTCCTGCCACATCCCGACTGCCTGGTGCAGGCGCTGGTGGGCGATCAGGCGGAAGGTCTGGTTGGCGATCGCCGGCAGTCCCATGTCGGAGACGCGGCGGGCGCGATCGCCGAAGACGGTGGGGATTGTCTTCTCGAAATCGTTGACGTAGGGCACCAGCGGGTTGACGACAACGATGAATTTGGCGCCCTTCTCGACCGCGATGTCGACGTTGGTGGTCGAGCGGATGCCGCCGTCGATCAGCTGCCGGCCCTTGAGATCGACCGGCTTGTAGACGATCGGCAGGCAGGTCGAGCACTGGACGGCCTTGGAGATCGGCACGTCGCGCCAGCCCTCCTCGCCGAAAACGATGCGCTCGCAGGTGTCGAGATCGGTGGCGGTCAGGTAGAGCTCGCGATCGAGCAGGCGGAAGTCGTTGACGCGGCCGGCTTCGGAGAGCGCTTCCTCGACGTAGTCGGCCAGTCCCGAGCCCGAGTAGAGCCCGGTCGGCAGCGCCTCGGCCAGGCCGACGCCGATGTCGATAGCCGAGAGCTCGCCGATCCGCGCCAGCGAGCCCAACAGCTCCAGCGTGCGCAGCGGCAGCTTCGCCGCCTTCGAGAGAAAACCGAGGTAGTTGGGTTTGAGAACCCGGTTGAGGTCGAGGTCTTCGAGGTCAGACGGGACCCGCGAGTTGAGCACCTGCATCATCTCGTCCGGGCTGACGCCGTTGGCCAGCATCCCGGCGACGAAGGAGCCGGCGCTGGTGCCGACGTAGACGTCGAAGTTGTTGACGCTGCTGTTGACGGCGAGCAGGTCGAGGGCGCGCAGCGCCCCGATCTCATAGACGCCGCCGGTGAAGCCGCCGCCACCGAGGACCAGAGCCGTCTTCGACGGCTTTTTGCGGCCGCGGGATTTACGGCGGGGCTTGGACTCGATGTCGACGACTTTGCCCATCAGGAACACGGAGTATCTCAGGAGGGTCGGGCGGCCGAGCATCAGCGGGGAGGGAGGGGGTCCTGCGGGCGGGGCAAACTGGCTCCGTTCTCGGACCCCCTCCCTCCCCGCTGTCCCACCGGAGAAGCCGCTACCGTGGCTGGCTCTGGTGTTGGTATCGAGGATGAGACGAGGGGCGATTCTGCTGGCGGCTGCCTGCGTGGCCGTCTTTTTGCTCGCGGGCAGCGCTCAGGCGAGCTCTGCCTGCGACCAGATGCGGGGGTTGTTGACCAGCGGCGGGGGAACGCCCAGCGGCCTGCTCGTCGTCGAGGCCGAAAGCGGCGACGTGGTCTGCGCCAAGGCCGCCGGAAGCCCGCGATCGTTGGCCTCGAACATGAAGCTGTTCACGACCGCGACCGCGCTCTCTCGTCTCGGCCCGCGGAGCCGGATCGCGACCAAGGTGCTGAGCGACGGCCGGCTCGACCCCGGTGGCATCCTCCACGGCAGCCTCTACCTGGAGGGCGGCGGCGACCCGGCGCTCGGCACCCCGACCTTCTACAACGGCTACCTGGCCGGACTTGGGACCAACCTCTTCTCGCTGGTCCCCCAGATCCGGGCCGCCGGGATTCGCTCGATCACCGGCCGCGTCTACGCCGACGACACGATCTTCGACCGCCGCCGCGGCGTCGCCGATTCCGGCTACGCGACCAGCTCCTACATCGGCCCGCTCTCCGGTCTCGCCTTCAACTCCGGCTTCAGCGGCGCCACCAGCTCCAGTGGCTTCTCCGCCGACCCGGCCAAGCTGGCGGCCTCGAAGCTGGCTCGCTCGCTCGGCGCCGCCGGAGTGGCCGTGCCGCCGCAGGTGGCGCTGGCGAAGACGCCGAGCGACGCCGAGCAGATCGCCGTCATCCGCTCCCCCACCCTGACCCAGATCGTCAACACCACCGATGTCTACTCCGACAACTTCTTCGCCGAGACGCTGATGAAGCTGATCGGCGCCCGCCTCGGCAATGGTGGCACCACGGCCGCGGGCGCAGCCGTGGTCGAGTCGTTCGCCCAGTCGCTCGGGTCCGGCGTCCACGCCGTCGACGGCTCCGGGCTGACCCGCTCCAACCGCGCCTCGCCACAGGAGATCGTCGACCTGCTTCTCGGCATGCGGAACGACCCGGCCGGTGACGAATTCATCCAGGATCTGGCCCTGGCCGGCAAGGAAGGAACGGTCGCCGACCGCATGCACGGCACCGCCGCCTACGGCCGCTGCCGGACCAAGACCGGCACCATCACCGGCGTCAGCAACCTCTCCGGCTACTGCTTCAACAAGAGCGGCCGGATCATGGCCTTCTCGATCCTGATGAACGGGGTCGGCGATACCGGCTATGCCCATCTCGAGCAAGACCGCATCGCCGCCTTGGTCGCTTCCTACTGAGGGTTGGTCTGGCGGGGTTGTGTGCCCCTTCCCCGGAGACCGTCGCGCAGCTGATCCAGCTCAAGGGTTCGGCTTGTCTGCTCGCAGTCTCC
>DASYJK010000068.1:0-3366 GCA_035996525.1 Solirubrobacterales bacterium | reverse complement strand
CGCGCCCTCCCCCTCGCGCGCCGTTGCCCTTTCGTCGCGCCGGCCCGACCGCGGCGCGCAGGCAGCCTGAGTCGCCCTGGAGGGAGAAGGCCGTGCCGGTCGAATGACAAAGGCACATGGACCCGACCCACCTCCAGCTTTGAGGCGCCCCTCGCCGGCGCTGGCGATCTCGATCCTGGCGCTGTTCGTCGCCCTCGGTGGCACCAGCTACGCGATCACCCAGTTGCCGAAGAACAGCGTCGGCACCGCGCAGCTGAAGAAGAACGCGGTCACCGGGGCGAAGGTCAAGGACGGCTCCCTTGGCGGGACCGACATCGACGTCGCCACCCTGGGCACGGTCCCGGCCGCCGCCTCGGCGAACCAGGCGAGCTCGGCCCAGACCGCTGGCCGGGCCGGTACCGCCGGCAGCGCCGACTCGGCACGGACGGCCGACAGCGCGACGACCGCGGGCTCGGCGACCACGGCTGGCACCGCGACCCGGGCCGAGACCGCGGGCAGGGCAGATTCGGCCGCGACCGCCGACGCGGCAACCACGGCGGGCTCGGCGACGACGGCCGCCAACGCCACGAATGCGACGAACGCCCAGACGCTGGGCGGGAAAACCGCCGCCGAACTCATTCAGGAATCGAAGATCCACTGCCCGGCCGGGATGAAACTCGCCGCCGGCATCTGCCTCGACGAAGCGCCGAGCGCGGCGGCCCCGCTCTACCTGGCCTTCCAGGCCTGCGGCGAAGGCAACTTCAGGCTTCCGACCGAGGGTGAGCTGCTCGCCTACGCGAACCAGTACGTCGACTCCTCGATCCTGGAGTGGGTGGAACCGGAAATCGTCGCTGAAGGTGGGTTCAAAGGTCTCGTGATCGGCGCCACCAGGGTCAACGGGGAAATCGAATACAGCGCCTACTACTACGAAACCGGCGTCAACCGTGCCTATCGCTGCGCCACCGCGGCGGCGAACTGAGCCAACGACCGTGGAATCGCGTCGCTGTCGCGAGTAGTTCGGTAGCGGACTATTTGTCCGCGGACCTACTAGCGCTACCATCCGTGCATGGCCGCCAACGCCGTAGCCACCAAAGCCAGCCCTGAGGCGGAGTGCCCGCAGTGCTTCACGGGCGACCTCGGCTGGCTGCTCTCCAACGCCAACTGGGCGCTGGCGACGGCGATGACGGCGGCCCTGGCCCCGCTCGGGATCTCCGGCCGCGCCTACCACGTGCTGCGCGCCGCGACCAGCGGCGAGTACACCCAGAAGGCACTGGCGGAGATGGTCGGGATCGACAAGACGACGATGGTCGTCACCGTCGACGAGCTCGAGTCCGCCGGCCTGGCCGAGCGGCGCCCCTCCCCCAGCGACCGCCGCGCCCACGCGATCGCGGTGACCAGGGCGGGCGAACGCAAGCTGGCCAAGGCCGAGGCGATCAAGGAGCAGGTTCAGGCCGACGCCCTCGACGCTCTCCCCGCCGCCGAGCGCAAGGAGCTGATGGACACGCTCGGCACCGTCGTCCAGGGCCTGATGACCGATCTGCCCGAGTGCTCGGGCGCCCCGCGCCGCCGCGAGCCCCGCGCCTGATCGAAGCGGGCCAAGTTCAAGGCCCGACGAGCGCCGGTCGATGCGGGAAGCATGAAAACTTCCCGCCGTCTCCGCCGCCACCTCTCCTACGCCAACGTGATGGCGACGATCGCCGTCTTCGTCGCCCTCGGCGGCGTCAGCTATGCCGCCGCGACGATCAGCGGCAACAAGCTGATCAAGGGAACCGTCGGCGCCGGCAAGCTGAAGAACGGCACCCTGACCAGCACCCAGGTGAAGGCGAACTCGCTGACCGGCGGCGTCATCGACGAGTCGACGCTGACGATCGTGCCCTCCGCGCAGACCGCAAACAGCGCGACGACCGCCACCACGGCGGGCAGCGCCGACACCGCGAAGAGTGCGACCACGGCGCAGAGCGCCGACACCGCCGATACGGCGAAAACCGCGGCCAGCGCAGAGCACGCCCTCTCCGCCGACACGGCCACCAGCGCCACGACCGCGACCAGCGCCGACAGCGCCACGACCGCGGCGAACGCCGACACGGTCGAAGGGCTCAGCGCCGAAGAACTGAAAGTCGCCTGCCCTGCCGAAACCGAACTGTTCGGCGGCATGTGCTGGGACGAAGCCGTGCAGTCAGGCAAGAACTGGATCGCGGCGTCACGCGCCTGCGGGGACGCGGGCGGCCGCCTGCCGTCGCTCAGCGAGCTGGTCGCGTACGTCCTCGGGAACACCGGGATCGACGGCGAGACCTGGACCGGTGAGGTCTCCGGCATCGGTCCCGGCAACGAAGAGCTCGTCTTCACCAGGGCCGAGGCGGCCAGCGCCACCGCTGGCTCGCTGACGACGATCCTCGGCTACCGCTGCCTCTTCTACCGCGTCAACTAACGCTGATCTCACACCAGATCGTCTGATATCGGACGATCTGCTACGGTCACGTCTCCGATCGGACGAACCCTTGCAGGAGGCGACATGACCACCCCAGCGGCCCTTCCCCACCTCGACGCACAACCAAACGACAGGCGCTGGACCGCGCTGGTCGTGCTCTGCGCCGGGATGTTGATGATCATCCTCGACCAGACGATCGTCAACGTCGCCCTGCCCTCGATCCAGGACGACCTCGGCTTCAGCCAGTCGAGCCTGGCCTGGGTCATCAACGCCTACCTGATCGCCTTCGGCGGGCTGCTGCTGCTGGCCGGGCGGATCGGCGACCTGGTCGGGCCCAAGCGCGTCTTCATGGCCGGGCTCGGGATCTTTGTCGGCGCCTCGCTGCTCTGCGGCATCGCCGACAGCGAGTCGACCCTGGTCGCCGCCCGCTTCGTCCAGGGGATCGGCGGCGCCCTCACCTCGGCCGTGATCCTGGGGATGATCGTGACCATGTTCCCCCACCCCGCCGAGCGGGCGAAGGCGATCGGCGTCTACAGCTTCGTCGCCGCCGCCGGCGGCTCGCTGGGGCTGCTGCTCGGCGGCGTCATCACCGAGGCGATCAACTGGCACTGGATCTTCTTCGTCAACCTGCCGATCGGCGTCGCCACCGCGGTCGCGGCCTCGCGGCTGGTCGACGGCGCCGAGGGAATCGGCATCCGCGAGGGCGCGGACGCGCTCGGCGCGCTGCTGCTGGTCGGGGCCCTGATGCTGGGCGTCTACACGATCGTCGAAGCCGGCAACTACGGCTGGGGCTCGCTCCACACCATCGGCCTCGGCGGCATCTCCGCCGCCCTGCTCGCCGCCTTCGTCCTGCGTGAGCACCTCGCCGCCAACCCGCTGATGTCGCTGCACATCTTCCGCTCCCGCAACGTCTCCGGCGCCAACGTCGTCCAGGCGCTGATGGTCGCCGGCATCTTCGG
>DASYJK010000067.1:0-14031 GCA_035996525.1 Solirubrobacterales bacterium | reverse complement strand
GCCGACCTCGGGATCGCCTGGGACGGCGACGCCGACCGCTGCTTCTTCATCGACGCCAGCGGCGAGTTCTGCGACGGCGACTTCATCTGCGCCCTGCTGGCGCGGGCGGCGCTGGCCAAGAACCCAGGCGCGACGATCCTCTACGACCCCCGCTCCAGCCGTGCCGTGCCGGACCTGGTCGCGGCCGAGGGCGGGCGCTCGGACCTCTCGCGGGTCGGCCACGCCTTCTTCAAGGCGCGGATGCGCGAGGAGCGGGCGGCCTTCGGCGGTGAGGTCTCCGGCCACTACTACTTCCGCGATTTCTGGAACGCCGACTCGGGCACGATCCCGGCGCTGCTGATGCTGGAGCTGCTCTCGCTCGACGGCCGCGGGCTCGGTGAGCTGATCGACGAGTTCCGCTCCAGGTACTTCATCTCCGGTGAGATCAACTCCGAAGTCGACGACCCGGAGGGGAAGATGGCGGAGATCGCCGAGCGCTACGCCGACGGCACCCAGACCCACCTCGACGGGATCTCGGTCGATTACGAGGACTGGCACTTCAACGTGCGCCCGTCCAACACCGAGCCGCTGCTGCGGCTCAACCTCGAGTCGCTGATTTCGCGCGAGGACATGGAGCGGCGGCGCGACGAGGTCCTCGGACTGATCCGGGCGTGAGCGGGCTGACTCCCGAGGAGGCGCTCGAGCAGGCGGCGCTGGCCGGGATCCACCGGCTGCAGATACCGACTCCGTTCGCGGTCGGGCGGGTCAACTGCTACCTGATCGAGGACGGGCCGCTGACCCTGGTCGACACCGGCCCCAACTCGGGCAAGGCGCTGGACGAGCTGACCACCCAGCTCGGCGCCCGCGGCCACTCGATCGATGACCTCGAGCTGATCATCGTCACCCACCAGCACATCGACCACCTCGGCCTGGTCGAGATCGTCGCCGAGCACTCCGGGGCTGAGGTGGCGGCACTCGGTGCCGCCACCAACCGCCTCGCCAACTTCGACGAGGACGCCGAGGCCGACGACCGTTTCGCGGTCGAGCTGATGCTGCGCAACGGCATCCCGGAGGAAGTGACGGCGGCGCTGCGCAGCGTCTCCCGCAGTTTCCGCGGCTGGGGCTCGCATGTAGCGGTGACCCGCCCGCTCGCCGACGGCGAGGAGATGATGTTCGGCGACCGCACCCTGGAAGTGCTGCACCGCCCCGGCCACAGCCCCTCCGACACCGTCTTCTGGGACGAGGAGCGGAAGATCCTGATCGCCGCCGATCACCTGCTCCCGAAGATCTCGTCCAACCCGCTGATCTCGCGCCCGCTCGACGGTTCCTCCGGGCGCGATCAGGCCCTGGTCGCCTACATCGACTCACTGCGCAAGACCCGCGAGATGCCCGCCGAGATCGTCCTCCCCGGCCACGGCGACCCCGTCGTCGACCACGTCGCCCTGATCGATGAGCGCTTCGCCAAGCACGAGCGCCGCAAGGAGAAGATCTACAAGCTGATCGCCGAGCAGCCGCGCACCGGCTACGAGCTGGCCCAGTCGATCTGGGGCAACGTCGCCGTCACCCAGGCCTTCCTCACCCTGTCAGAGGTGATCGGCCACACCGACCTGCTGGTCAACGAGGGGCGGGTGCGGGAAGTGGAGGACGGGACCGTGGTTCGCTACGAGGCAGTCGCCTAGGAGGGGCTAGCGAAACTCGCTAGCCCAGTAGTGGTGCGGGATCGGGGAGTCAGGGTCATTGGCGATACCTCGCTTTCGGGGGTGATTTACCCCAAGAGGTTGATGACGCTCTGAAGCGCATCAACGCGAAGACGAAGCCGACGAACAGGGGCCAGCTCGTCTTTCCCCGCGTCGAGAAAGTCGCGGGTGGCCTCGTCCGGGACCTTCCCGGCCATCAGGGCGACAACCTCATCTGCCCACTGTTCGGCTGCATCTCGGTCGGTTCTCGTGGTGCCTTGCTTACGCTCCAACGTCTTAGCTAGGTCATTCCCTTTTCGATGGGCGTTCCTTAGCGTCAGATCGATATTGACCGTCTCGATGACAGGAGCCTCCCAGGCCGCCCTCAGCGCATCCCGCTGACGGATCGGGGCGGCGGCAAGCTGGCAGACGAAGACGATGACGACCGAGAGAAGGATCGCTACGGCAGCGGCCAAGATGGGGACTGCCACTTGCGTCGTAGTGGGCTGACCCTCCTGAGCGATTAAGGCCAGCGAAGAGAAAATGGCAGTCAACAGCGCTCCCCCCAACTGAAAGGTCGTGGTGCGGTAGACGCCAGCGGACTCCACCTTCGCCCGCTGCCAGGCGCTTTCGGTCAAGTTGGGATCGGCCATTCAGGCGACCCTATACCGAGGCGAAGGGACTAAATGCCGCCGCCCTGACTGGTTCACTTTTCTGGCCGCCCTGGCGACGGGGTAGCCGTCGTCAAATCTATGGCGGCGGAAGGGGGTGAGGGCAATAGCCACCAACCCACCAAAAGGACCGGGACGGATTGGAGCGGTCAGAGGTCGCTCCCAGTTCCTGGCGCCGAGCGGTAACTGGGCCAAGCGAGACACGGATACGGGTCTCATCATGGACCAGAAGCTGGGAGGCGAGCCCTTTAAGGGCATCCGCAAAGAGAAGTAAGCCCTGACGGGCTGTACTGCGGGGCGAGAGTCACAAGCTCTCGTCCCGTCTTATTTGACTACCCGCTCGCAGATCCTTCTGAACTGGTCTCCGGGGCAAGAATGCCTTGCGCGGTTCCCGCGTCCGTGATCGGAAACCCAAGGTGGCCGGACCATTTTTTGATCCGTTCGTCGTAAGAGTGCATCTCCGAGACGGCGAGGCGCTGAGCCGTCGCGAGGTGGATTGCGTCCATCGGCTTGAGGTTGCCCCAACCCTGCTCAATGCCTTTCCGAATCAATGCCTTGGCGCTATCACCGATCAAGTCGTAGAACTCGACGGTTTTAATCGGGGAGCCGGGTGACCAGAACGCCTCGATTGCTTTCTCCGCCTCAGCGTCCAAAACACCGCTCGCCTTCTCGCTCTGGACGAAAGCGACCTCCACCCGACTGACCGACGAAGTCAGAAGCTCGATCTCTTCTGCTCGCGCCTGTTTGAACAGCTCTTCGATGGTTGGAACCCGCTCGGGATCATCGTTGAGATAGGAGAGCGGGACGCACGAGTCCCAATAGATGCGGCGGGCTTCGTCAGGCATCGCGTAGGCGCCTAATTTCTGCCTCGGGAGAAAGATCATCGTCACCACGCGGGATCGCGCCCCGCGCTTTCTGGTAGTCCCAAGGCTCGACCTCAGTCAATGGCGTCACCTCAGAAACACGGCGAACCGTCAGCGGTCGGCCGGTGGCAGGGTCGCGGCTGACCCAGCCCTCAACCGTGGCCACGCGATCCCACATTTGGCGCATCATCGACTCCCGGCCTTTGACCAAGTAACAGGACACAGCGCGATCATGGATGTGGTCGTAGACGACAAAGCGAAGGGCGTTGCGGCTGCTGAGCGTTTGGACCCTTCCCGTCACCGATCCATAGGACGCCTCACGCTGAGCCTGCGCTACCAACGCCAAGGCAGGCGGCAGGTCCGTAGCGGGCATCCGAATCGTTGCATCGGACTCTGCCGTCTCGAAGCGGACAGCCTCGATCTCTGAGGAGCCCTTCAGAAGTTCTGCAATCCCTTGGGCCTCTTGCTGGACGGGTTGCGGGAAAGGAATAGTCGTTCCCTGCTCCAGCGCTTCTCCTACTTCAAGATAGGCATGCACGACGCGTTCGATGCGATCGGGATCGCCGCCATTCAGCGAGATCCCGCGAGCGGTCGTGATTGCGCTGCTGTAGTCAAGTGCGTCGATCTGCCAGTCCACGTCCTCAACGTGCGAATCAGCAGCCAAGGCGGCGATTAGCGCGTTGAATCGGGTTACCGCAGCTGAAAACTCCGCCAGTGAGACGGTGCCCTGCAAAGCCAGCGTTACGGTGTCGCTCATTTCGTTGTTTTTCCCATGCTAGAGCGGTTTTCCGTCCGATCCAGCACGTAGTATCCCACTCTATCCAGCAGAAAAACGGCCCCCGCGACGTTGACGCGTCCGAGGGCCTGACCATTCGAGAGGTAACCTCGCATGGCAGTTCCCAAGGTAGCACCGCGCCCGGCATTTGCCGAGGTCGCAGAACTCCTCGATTCGCCCGAGATTGGGCGGCTGATTTTGGAGTTGGAAGCGACGCGGTGGACTGGACGGCCGGGTTACCCGATCCGAACGATGGTCGGGCTGTGTCTCGTAAAGGCTCGATACGCGCACCCGACGTGGACCAAGACTGTTGCCCTGGTCCGCGAGCACTGGGCTTTGCAGCGGGCGTTGGGCTGCGAAGGCAACCCGCCGAGCGTCTACGCCGCCTATCGCTTCGCGGAAAAGATGCGGGCCAACGGCGACATGCTGGAGCGCTGCATCGACTCCGTCGTCGCCGGGCTAAAGGACAAGTTGCCCAGCTACGGAACCGACCTCGCCATCGACGCGAGCGACATGCCCGCTTACGCGAACGGCCAGCGCTACCTCTCCAACGGCGGGCCGGAACGCGAGCACTTCTCCGATCCCGACGCGACCTGGGGGCACCGCTCGGCGGTGTCCACTCGCAAGGGGGGCGGCTTCTACGGCTACCGCCTCCATGCGGCGGTCTGTGTCGCGACCGATCTGCCGGTGGCCTGGGCGGTCGAGACGGCGCGCGACCACGAAACCCTGTCCGTGGCGCCGCTGATCGAGACTGCGCGACGCCGGGGCGCGATGGTCGCCACGGCCGCGCTCGACAAGGGCTACGACAACAACCGCGTCTATGCGGAGTGCGCCGAGCGCGACTGCCTGCCGCTGATCCCGCTGCGGAAGACCACCTCAGTCAAGAACGGTGACCATCTGCCGCCGACTTGCTCGCATGGCACTTGGAAGTTCGCCGGGTCAGACCGCAAGCGCGGCGCTGCCAAGTGGCGGTGTCCCACTGGCGAGTGCGCCCCGGCTTCGATGTGGCGGAAGGCGAGTCGCCTGCACCCGCTGATCCCGCGAGAGACGAAGCGGTGGAAGGCGGGCTACCGAAAGCGCGCTGCCGTCGAGCGCGAGTTCGGGCGCCTAAAGAATCAGTGGGGCTTGAAGCCGCTGCGCTGTCGCGGCCTCGACCGCGTCCGGCTCCATGCCGACCTGACGATCTTGACCAAGCTGGCCTGCGCCCTGTCGCGGGCGCGAGCCTCTACGGCTCCGCCTCGTCGCCAGCGCGGAAGCTCCCGCGCCGCTGCTCGCCCGGCTCCCATGAGAGTCCGACCAGCAACTCGGCGGGAGTAGCTTCGAGCGAAGCCGCGAGCTTGATGAGGGTGTCGATCCTCGCCACCCGCAGTCCGCGCTCAAGCTGAGAAATCTCGGTGCGATGCACTGAGGCTCTGACCGATAGCTCGTCCTGAGAGAGGTCGGCTTCGCGTCGGACCCGAGCGAGGTTGTCTCCGAACTGCTCCGCAACGTTCATGCCGCGAGCCGGTCGAAGTGAAGGGCGGCGCGGGTCGGTAGGACGGTGACGCCCTCCCTGCGGATCAAGCCCGCTCCGGTGAGGTCGAGCATGGCGCGCTCGGTCGCGTCACCAGTGCCGACCTCGCGCTCTACCTCGCTCGCTGCGAGCAGGGCGGGGTGTTCGTTGAGGACGAGGCTGAGAACTGCTCGCTGCGTGGCAGCGTCTGGGTTACCTTGGTCGAGCACGGGAGTTAACGCTCCTTTGCCGGGCGGGGGGCCGTTTGCGCGGCGCCCCCGCCGTTTTCATTTCGGCGGAACGTGAACTACTCAGCGACTCGGCGCAAGACTTTCGCTAGTCGTTTCGCGAAAGCCTCCTAGGAGGTCTGATGCCGAGAGCGCCTGTGCTTGCCCCGGTAGTGCTTCTTGTGGTGAGGCTTCTTACGCTTGGCAGCCGCCGGCGGGGAGACGGCTGGCGCGATTTCGGTGGGAGCACCGAGCCCGAACGGGGGCGACGACACCCCGGAAGGCTCAACAGCCGCCACCGCTACTGGCAGGCTGAAGGCGACCGGCAGGCCCGCGATCGCGCTTTCGTACGCATTCGCGGCCTCGATGCGGAAGTGGTAGAGGTCGGGCGTCAGACCGGAGACCTCGGCATGAACCGGCACCGGCTCGGTGCCGGACCCGATCTCAGCCGAGCTCTCCACGCAGGGAACCGAGGAGCCGAGCGGTTCGAACTGATAAGACGAGTTGTTGAAGACCGAGAAGCCCTTGGCCTGAAAGAGGCCGAGCCCGACGTAGTGAAGTCGGCACGCGCTGACCTGGCTTCCTTCCGGGTTCACCGTGCCGGTCAGCATCGCCGAGTCCGCGCCGAGGTCGGTAGCCACACCGCTGGCGACGGTGGGCGGCAGCCCGTCCGTGGTGACGAAGGACTGTTTGTCCCCGTAAGTGGTGCCATCCCCGTTGGAGGCGGCCACGCGATAACTGTATTCACGGCCCGGCAGCAAACCCCCGAAGGGACTGTGGACGATCGTTTCCTTCAGATCGACCGGTTCGGAGCCAGCGGCGAGGCTGTGGTTGAAGCTGCCCAGGTTTTCCCAGTTGCCACTCGGCCAGAACTGGATGTACCACTCGGTATCGAGTTCGCCGGGATCGACCGAGAAGTGCACGGTCGCCTCCCGGTTGCGGATGTCACTCACCGGCGCGTTGACTATTTCCGGCCGCCCGCGCGGCGGCGGACATGAGGGCGAGACCCACGAGGGCGAGGAGGGCTACGGGCCGGAGACGAGACACCCGGAAAAGGCTACCCCCAAATACCCTGGTCGCTGAAATGGTCCCCGGTCAGCATCCTGCGGATCGCGTCGGAATTAGAGACATACACGCCCCTGCTCATATGCGACTACCCGGAGGCAGAGGTTTGCCCGCCCACCGCATTAAGCGCCAATAGGCCAAGCCGCCCACGGCGATGACGGGCGCGGCACACAGGGCGCCCAGAAGAGTGCCGCTTGCGCTGAGTTCGTCGGCCGCCATGCCGGCAAGTGCCGAGGTGCCACCAAGGCCGACGACCGCGGCGATGAACAGGAGAAGAAACGAGGCCGCGCCTAGAGCCGACGTGAACAGGCTTGGGATGCCAACGGGGGCGAGCGCAGGTGCTCGACCCGTTTCGAGGCGAGAGATTCGCGCATCCAGAAGTCCAGGGTCCGCAAGGGAGGCCCTTATAATCGCGTCGCGATCGGGCTCCTCAAGGGCCTTCAAGAGCGCTCCGAGAAGGGGCCGGCGACCACAGGCCTGCTCGGCGCTGCGGTCAGCCGCCAGCTCGCGACCGGCCTCGTAGCGAAGGCGCAGCACCTCAAGAGAAGGCAGCAGGAAGAACCCGACGGTCAACGTCTTTCCGAGCAGGGCGCGAAGCGGGTCCAGGTGCCGGACGTGGTAACGCTCATGCTCAAGCGCGGCTCGAAGCTCCTCAGCCGTAAGGCTCTTGAGGAATCCCCGACCGATGGCGACGCGGGGAACGAGGAGGCCGTAGACAAAGGAGAACTGCTCGGGGGAATCCAGCATCGCCACCCGACCGTCCAGCCCGGTCGCCTTTGCCTCGACCAACAGCTCGGGCGGGGGCGGCAGCGCAAGGGCCCGAACTCGACGCGAAAGACGGCGGGAGGCCGACATCTGGCGTCCCAGCGTCCTCGCCGCGAGGCCGGCGGAGGCGCCGATCGAAGCGGTGAGTGCGACCGCCGGTAAGAGACAGACGGGACCGAGGTGCGCCAGGGTACTCGGGGAGAGGGCGAGCAGCGGAACCAGGACGTAGGCGACGAACCCACAGACCGGGTAGGCGGCCAGCGCCGCGGAGATGCCAACCAGGCCGAGGATGTTGCGAGTGGCGCTATCCATCGTCCTCGTCCAACAACCGTTGCAGACGGCGCCGGAGAGATGGGTCGGCCCGGGCCTCGCCTACGAAGTGAGCCACCGCCACGTCGCCATAGGCGCGCAACACGTCTTTGACCGCGATGCCAGCGGCATCCGGGGCGCTGGCCTCGTAGACGTAGCCGCGTCCAGCCTTGCGGCGGCTCAGCGCATCCTTCTCGGCCAAGCGGCTCATCACCGTCATCACGGTCGTGTAGGCAAGGGGCTCGGTGCGGAACTCGTTTAGGTCGCCAACGACCTCTCGCACCGCCACAGGGCGGCCGGCTCGCCACACCGCATCCATGACCTCGCTCTCCAGCGGGCCGAAGTCCTTGCGGCTGAGCTTTTCGCCATCCATCCTGATTGCAATCTACTACAGACACGTAGTATAAGGTCGGCCTCATGAACGCCCCCGAAGACCACCCGACCCGCAGATCCCAGAGCGCCAACACCAGGCGCTACGACCGTATCGCTCGCACCTACAGCGTGCTTGAGCCGCTGTACCTCATCTTCCCACCGGCCCGCCGCAGGGCCGTTGCCGCGCTCGGACTGAAGCCCGGCGACACCGTTTTGGAGATGGGCGCCGGCACCGGGCGGAACTTCCCTTATCTGGTCGAGGCGGTTGGCCCGAGCGGGACCGTCATCGGCGTCGACGCCTCACCCGGGATGCTGGCCGAGGCGCGAAAGCTGATCGAGCGCAATGGCTGGTCGAATGTCGAGTTGCTCCAACAGGACGCCACTCAGCTCGAAGTCGGCCGCGACGTCGACGGCGTGCTTTTCAGCCTCAGCTACTCGGCGATGCCCGAACCTCGGCCCGCGTTGGCGCGGGCGTGGGAGCGCCTGCGCCCCTCTTCGCGTGTCGTCATTTTGGACATGGGGCTGACCCAAGGCGGGCCTTACCGCCTACTTGATCCAATCGCCCGTCTTCTCGTCAAGTACGCGCCGGGCGACGCTTACTCAGACCCCTGGGGCGACCTCGCCAAATACGGGCCGGTCGAGACCAAGCGCTTCCTGCTGGGCTTCTTCTACGTCAGCGCCGTTACGAAGATGGAGGCACCCAGCGTCGCGGAGAACCCTGCGTAGCATCTGGAAAAGATGGCCGCCCTCCCCTACGAGCTGATCGATGGTGATCGCCACCGCCATAGCGGCGGGCTGACTCATTCTCACCATCACCACGGCCCGCACACCCACGAGCCGGCGCCTCATTCCCACAACCACGCCGAGGACCATGACCATCACCACGGCGGTCACGGACACTCGCACGGCCTGGTGGACGAGAGCATCAAACGCTCGCGGGAGGGAGTGCGGGCGGTCGGCCTCTCGCTGGCCGTTCTCGCGGTCACCGCGTGCGCTCAGTTGGCGATCTTCATCGCCAGCGGCAGCGTCGCCCTGCTCGCCGACCTGATCCACAACTTCGGTGACGCCAGCACCGCGATCCCGCTCGGCGCCGCCTTCCTGCTGCGCTCGGCTCGGGCGGAGCGCTGGGCCGGCTTGTTCGTCGTCGCAACGATCTTCGTCTCGGCCTGCGTCGCCGGGGTCGAGGCGGTCTCGCGCCTGATCCATCCGCAGGCGCCGACCCATCTCTTCGCCCTGGCCGCCGCCGGGTTGATCGGATTCGCGGGCAATCGGATAGCCGCGGGGATCCGCACTCGCGCCGGAGACCGCCTCGACAGTCCAGCGCTGGTCGCCGATGGCAACCACGCCCGCGCCGACTCCTACGTCAGCCTCGCGGTCGTCGCCACCGCGATCGTCGTCGCGCTGGGCCTGCCGGTCGCCGACCCGCTGATCGGGCTCGCGATCACCGTGGTGATCCTCAAGATCACCTGGGATTCCTGGCGCACGGTTCGCGGCCACGGCCACTGAGGTCCGCGCGCCTCAATCGCAATACGCTGCACGGGCGCCCCGGGAGCCCGGTCGGCGCGCCGCCGCTGAATGACCCCCAAACTTCCCCACCGCAAGTCGAAAAAGCCCGCCAAGAAGCGGATGCTGATCATCGTCAACCCGGTGGCGACGACGGTTTCGGATCGGCTGCGGAATCTGGTCGTCTACGCGCTGCAGGGGCGCTTCGAGGTCGAGGCGGTCTCGACCGAGGCGCAGAACCACGCGACCGAGATCGGGCGCGAGGTGGCCGATCACGGTTACGACATCGTCGTCGCCTTCGGCGGCGACGGGACGCTGAACGAGGTCGCCAACGGGCTGGCGGGGACGGATGTGCCGGTCTCGGTGCTGCCTGGCGGATCGACCAACGTGGTCGCGCGCTCGCTCGGGATGCCGAACGACGTCGTCGACGCGACCGAGCACCTGCTGGCGCTGGCCGACGACTGGGCGCCGCGCAAGATCGACCTCGGGATCGTCGACAAGCGCCGCTTCGTCTTCGCCTGCGGGGTCGGGATCGACGCCTCGGTGGTCGAGCGGGTCGACGCCCATCCGCGGCTGAAGTCGCGCGCCGGCCCCTACTACTACAGCTGGTGCGGGATCTCGGCCTTCTACCGCAAGTACCTCCACAACGCCGTCCGCGTGCGCTTCGAGAGCGGCGCCGAGTCGGCCGAGGGAGTGACCGCGATCGTTCAGAACTCCGATCCCTTCACCTACTTCGCCAGCAGCCCGATCCGGGTCTGCGAGGGGATCGGGATCGACGACGGCACGCTCTCGGTCGGGGTCCTCAAGCGCGCTACCCAGCGCGACATGCCGACCCTGATCCGGCGCCTCTTCAGCGAGGAGAAACCGGCGGCGCGGCACCGCCAGGTCGAGCACTTCGAAGACGTCACCGCGGGCACGATCAGCTCCGTCTCCGAGGCCAAGGACGGGGCTCTACGCCCCTTCCCGCTACAGGTCGACGGCGACTACATCGGCGAGCACACCAGGGTCGAGCTACGCGCCGACCCCGGTGCGTTGACGATCGTCGCCTGACGGCGCCGCCGCGGCCTCGAGCCGCTCGCCGAGCGGCGGCCGGCCGCTGAGGGTCGTCGCCAGCGCCTGCCGCGCGGCCTCACGCCGGTCGTGCTTGCTCTCCCCCAGCAGCCCGTAGAGGGCGACCCGGAGCCCGTAGCGCAGCGCCATCGCCGCGCGGTAGGCGCTGGGACGGGAGAGGTGCTCGCGGGCGAACTGCAGGCGCCCGTAGGCGGACTGCGCCTCCAGCTGGGCGCCGAGGCCGCCCTCGTGCTCGTAGTGGCGGATCGTCAGCTCCGGCAGATGCGCGACCTCCCAGCCGGCCCCCTTGATCCGCCAGCAGAGGTCGGTCTCCTCGGAGAAGAGGAAGAAGCGCTCGTCGAAACCGCCGCTGGCGGCGAGCGCCTCGCGGCGGGCGATCATGCACGAGCCCGAGGTCCAATCGCAGGCGGTCTCACGCGCGTACTGGCGCGGGTCGAGTTCACGCTCGCCGAGCCAGAGGCGCAGGCCCGGCACCCGCTCGACCCAGAGCGCTTCGGCCAGCATGTTCGCGGTCGAGGGGAAGCGGCGGATGCTCGGCGCCAGCGCGCCGTGGCTGTCGACCTGGCGCACTCCCGCCAGACCGGTCCCGGGCCGGCGGTCCAGCGCCGCGACCAGCTCGCCCAAGCTGCCGCTGAGGACTTCGGTGTCGGGATTGAGGAAGAGCACGTAGCGGGCCTCGGCGGTCTCCAGGCCGCGGTTGTTGGCGTGGCCGAAGCCGCGGTTCTCGCAGCGGAGCGTGCGGGCGGCGGGGAAGCGCTCCTCGACGTAGGCGGCGGCGTCGTCAGTGCCGTTGTCGACGACGACGACGTCGAGATCGACGCCATCGGCACCGGCGAAGAGACTGGACAACGCGCCGTCCAGCCAGCGCTTGCCGTTGTGGGAGACGATGATCACGCAGACGTCGTGCACGGGGAACCAACGTCTGGATGGGGGCGCAGCTTGTGATCGGTCGCACCCGCGGCGACCGCCGCTACGATCCCGCCCCTTGACCCCCCCGGCCCTCCAACCATCCGATCTCGCTCCCGGCCTGCTGCTCGGCGCGGACGTGGAGATCGGCGCCGGCGTCCTGATCGGCGGCAACGCGGTGATCCACGGCGGCGTGCGGATCGGCGACGGGGCCAGGATCGGCGATCATGCCCAGATCCGCGACGGCGCCCGGATCGGGGCCGGCACCACGATCGGCAGCTTCAGCTCAGTCGACCCCGGGGTCACGATCGGGGCCCGGGTCAGCGTGCAGACCCGCTGCTACGTCACCGGCGGCACCGTGATCGAGGACGACGTCTTCGTCGGCCCCGGCGTCACCCTCACCAACGACAACACGATGGACCGCCACGGCCCCGACAGGGAGTTCGAGGGACCGCTGCTGCGCCGTGCCTGCCGGGTCGGCGGCGGCTCGACCATCTGCCCGGGGGTCGAGATCGGCGAAGAGGCGTTCGTCGCCGCAGGCGCCGTGGTCACGGTCGACGTCGCTCCACGCGCCGTGGTCGTCGGCGTGCCGGCGCGGGTGCTGCGCCAGGTGCCGGACGAGGACCTGCTCGAGCGCTGGCGCTGAGCCGTCCCGCGGCGCGTTAGCCCTCCTACTTAGAGCGGCCGCGCCGGATTGCCGACCACGGTCGCGCCCGGCGCCACGTCCCTGGTCACGACCGCGCCCGCCCCGACCGTGGCGCCGGCGCCAATCCGCACGCCGCCGAGGATCGTCGCCCCGGAGCCGATCGTGGCGCCGCGCTCGACCGTGGTCGTCAACAGCTCCCAGTCGGCCTCGCTCTGCAGCGCCCCGCCCGGGTTCGTCGCCCGCGGGCGCTTGTCGTTGACGAACATGACCCCGTGGCCGACGAAGGCCTCGTCCTCGATCGTCACTCCGTCGCAGATGAAGGTGTGGCTCTGGATCTTGCAGGCGGAACCGATCACGGCGCCGCGCTGGATCTCGACGAAGGTGCCGACCCGGGTCCGGGCGCCGATCTCACAGCCGTAGATATTGGTGAAGGAGTGGACGACGGCGTCCTCGCCGAAGCGGACGTCGTCGAGGAGGCGGTGCGCCGCCTCGTTACTGGGTGAGGTGATCGTCTCTTTGCTCATCGCCCCATCAACGACCCGCACGCGGGGGACTTGCGCAAACGGCGAGTCGCGCAAACTTTCCCGTCCCCGCGCCGTTGTTGGTCCGTGGCGGTACTGAGCGAGCCAATCGAGAGCATCCGGGCCGCGTCCGGCCAGCTTTGCCTGGTCCTGGGCCCTGAAGCGCCGACGACGCTGCGGCGGATCGCCGCGGTGCTCGAAGGCGCCGCCGCCGAGATCGCGCTGGTGATCGTCGGCGACGCCGCCGAGCTGGTCGAGCTCGCGCCCGGCGAGGAGGCGATCGTGATCCTCGTCTGCGACGTCGACCGTCCCGCCGAGATGGCCGCCCTGCGCCGCCTCCATCGTGAGGTGCCGAAGCCGGCGGTGATCGCCGTCTCGCCGACCGCGACCGGGACCGGCGTCCGCCGTGCCCTCGACGCCGGCGCCGACGCCGTCGTCTTCGAGCCGCTGCTGGAGTCGACCCTGGCGGTCGCCGTCAGCGCCGTCGGATCCGGCCAGTCGGTGGTTCCCCGCACGATGCGGGCCAGCGTCGAGCGCCCGACCTTCTCCCACCGCGAGCGTCAGGTCCTCACCTACGTCTCCCAGGGCCTGACCAACGCCCAGATCGCCGACGAGCTCTTCCTCTCCGAGAGCACGATCAAGAGCCACCTCTCTTCCGCCTTCGCCAAGTTCGGCGTGCGTTCGCGCCGCGAGGCCGCCGCACTCTTCCTCGAGCTCGAACAGACGACCCGAGTCAGCCTGCCGGGCGAAGCCCATGAACTGATCACCCCCACCCCAAGCGAGGTCAAAACGTGAGCGCCGTAGCCGCACCAAACACCCTTCCGCAGGCTGCGACCGAGGGCACGCGCGTGCCCTTCATCCGCCTCGACTCCGCCTTCCCCGAGCTCTTCGGGGAGCTGATGGCGACGGTCGAGCGGATCGCCCGCGACTCCGCCTTCACGCTCGGCCCCGAACTGGAGCGCTTCGAGGGTGCCTTCGCCGAGTTCTGCGGCACCACCCACGCCGCCGGCGTCTCCTCCGGCACCGCGGCCCTGGAGATCGCCCTGCGAGCGCTGGAGATCGGCCCCGGCGACGAGGTGATCGTCCCCACCTACAGCTTCATCGCCACCGCCGAGGCGGTCAGCACCGTCGGCGCCACCCCGGTGATCGTCGACATCGACCCGGAGACGGCGCTGCTCACGGCCGCGACC
>DASYJK010000066.1:0-5275 GCA_035996525.1 Solirubrobacterales bacterium | reverse complement strand
TCCGGTGCCCTGGCCGGGGTCAACTGGGAGATCGACCGCGAGGCGGTTGCCGGCGACCTCGGCTTCGAGCACGTCAGCCACAACTCGATCGACGGCGCCTCCAACCGCGACTTCGTCCTCGACTACCTGGCCGCCGCCTCGGCCTGCTCGATGCACCTCTCCCGCTTCGGCTCGGAAATCGTGATCTGGTCGAGCACCGAGTTCGGCTTCTGCGAGCTCGACGAGTCCTTCTCCTCGGGCTCCTCGATCATGCCGCAGAAGGTCAACCCCGACTCGGCCGAGCTGCTGCGGGCGAAGAGCCCGCGGGTCGCGGCCAGCTACGCGACCCTGCTCGGGGTGATGCACGCGCTGCCGCTGACCTACGGCAAGGACATGCAGGAGGACAAGGAGCCGCTCTTCGACGCGATCGAAACCGTCGAGCTCTGCCTCGATGCGACCGCCGGGATGCTGGCCGGGATCGAGTTCGACCGCGAGCGCATGGAGGACGCCTCTGGCGACGAGATGCTGGCCGCGACCGAGGTCGCCGACCTCCTGGTCCGCCGCGGCGTGCCCTTCCGCGAGGCGCATGGGATCGTCGGCGGCCTGGTCCGCGACGCGGTCGAGCAGGGCGGCAAGCTCTCCGACCTGACCCCGGAGCAGATCCGCGCCCGTTCCGAGCATCTCGACGACTCCTTCTACGAGGTGCTGGAGCGCGGCAGCTGGCTGGAGTCGAAGCGGATCGCCGGCGGCACCGGCTCGGTGCCGCTCGCCGCCCAGCTCGGCGAGGCGGCGGAGACACTGGCCGCGGTCAGGGCCCGGGTCCTCGACGAGCGTTCTTGAGGCTCGAGCGCTCCTTCTTCGACCGCTCGGTGCATGAGGTGGCACGCGAGCTGGTCGGCTGCCGGCTCCTCTTCGACGGCGTCGGCGGCACCATCGTCGAGACCGAGAGCTATGAGCGCGACGACCCCGCCTGCCACGCCTACGTCGGCCTCACCGACCGCACCGAGATCCTCTTCGGCCCGCCCGGACTGGCCTACGTCTACCTCTCCTACGGGATCCACAGCCTGCTCAACTTCGTCTGCGAACCCGAGGGGGAGGCGGCGGCGGTGCTGATCCGGGCGCTGGAGCCGACCGCGGGCCTGGAGGCGATGCGCGAGCGCCGCGGCGAGCGGCCCGACGGCGAGCTCTGCTCGGGCCCCGGCAAGCTGACCGAGGCGCTGGGGATCGGGCTCGAGCTCAACGGCGCCGACCTCGGCCGCGAGCCGTTCCTGCTCCTCGGGCCCGAGGACGAGGCACCCGCGGTCGTCACCGGCCCGCGAATCGGCATCACCAAAGCGGTCGAGCGCCCCTGGCGCTTCAGCGCCGCCGGCAGCCGCTTCGTCTCGCGCCCGCGACCCGCTTAGCCCGCGGTGACGCCACCACCACCGCCGCTGGATTCGGGCGCGGCTTCGGGGGTTGCTTCGGGAGTCGCTTCCGGCGCGGCTTCTTCTTCCGGGGTCGCTTCTTCTTCCGGCGCTTCTTCGGCTTCGGGCGCGGCTTCGGTTTCTTCCGGCACGTAGGTTTCGGTTTCCCCGGAGCCGCTTTCGCCGCCTTCGCTCGCTTCCCGGCCTTCCTTTCGCGCTTGCTTTGCCGCCAGGTTTTCGGCCTTGATTTCTTCCCAGGCGGAGATCACGCCGGCCCAGATCAGGGCCGGGAAGGTGCCGCCCATCACCGGGCCGCCGTTGTAGAGCGTGGCCATCGACGTCGCCGAGTTGGGGTAGCCGACCCAGACGCAGGCGGTGACTTCGTCGCTGACGCCACCGCAGAACCAGGCGTCGACCTCTTCGGAGGTGGTGCCGGTCTTGCCCCACTCGCCTTCGGCGCCGGTCTGGGCGTGGGTGCCGGTGCCGCTGGAGACGACCGTTTCAAGGATGCTCTTCGCCTCTTCGGCGTTGCCCTGGTCGAGGACCTGCTTGTGGGTGGAGTCGTTGTCGCCGCCCTTGATCGTCTTGCCGTCCTTGTCGGTCACCTGGGTGTAGGAGACGGGGCTGTCGCCGGGGCGGGGGGCGAGCGTGCCGCTGACCCGGTCGCCGTTGTTGCCGATCGTGCTGTAGGCGTAGGTCCAGCCGACCGGGGTGACGCCGAGCGTGAGCCCGCCGAGCACCATCGCCGGGTTGGTCGAGATCGGGTCCTCGTAGCCCATCTTGTGGATCGTCGTCGCGATCGAGCTGGTGCGGTCGTGGATCGTCTTGCCTTCCAGGCCCTCGAGCGCCAGCTGGGCGTAGATCGAGTTGTCGGAGTAGGTGGTCGCGCAGATGATCGAGCAGGAGCCCAGATAGGAGTCCTCGTCGTTGCTGACCGTGAAGGTTTCCTGTCCGTGCTTGCCGAAATGGAATTCCTGCGGCGCCGATTCGTAGACCGTTTCCGGCGAGATCCCCTCTTCCAGCGCGGTCAGCAGCGTGAACGGCTTGATCGAGGAGCCGGGCTGGCGGTGGCCCTGGGTGGCGAGGTTGAAGGGTGCCGTGTCGAAGTCGGGGCCGCCGACCATCGCCTTGATGCCGGCGTTGTGGTTGTCGATCACGACCACCGAGGCGGTCGCCGGCGAGTAGCCGAGGTAGGAGTTGACCGCTTCTTCGGCCGCTTCCTGGAGGCCGAGGTCGAGCGTCGACTTGACTTTGAGGCCGCCGAAGAAGGCTTTCGAGGCGCCGTAGCGTTCGACCAGCTGCTGGCGCAGGTAGGCGGTGAAGTAGGGCGCCTTGGAGTCGAGCGTCGGCGGTTCGATGTCGCTCGGCGAGGGCAGCGCCTGCTTGATCCCTTCCTCGTACTGTTCCTGGGAGATGTAGCCCTGTTCGACCATTTTTTCCAGCACCAGGTTGCGCCGGCCGAGGCTGTTTTCGGGATAGACCTTGGGGTCGAAGGCCGAGGGCGAGGCGATGATCGCCGCCAGCGTCGCCGCCTCCCAGGGCTCGAGCACCGAGGCGCAGGGCTCGGTCGAGGTGCCGCAGCCCGGATGGGCTTGGCCGAAGTAGGTGCGGGCGGCGGCCTCGATCCCGTAGGCCCCCTCGCCGAAGTAGATCGTGTTCAGATACTCGGTGAGGATCTTGTCCTTGCTCCAGTGGCGCTCCAGCCGGTAGGCCAGCGCCGCCTCCTTGAACTTGACGAAGAGGGTCCGGGTGCCCTGCGCTTCGAGTGCGTTCTTGACGAACTGCTCGGTGATCGTCGAGGCGCCCTGCTGGGCGCTCTGGCTGAGCACGTCCTTGACCAAGGCGCGGGCGATCCCCTGGAAGTCGACCCCGTTGTGTTCGTAGAAGCGCGAGTCCTCGATCGAGACCACCGCGTTCTTGATGTTGGGGGAGATCTGGCCCGAGCTGAGCAGGATTTTGTTCTGATCGCTGGTCAGGGTGCCGATCGGCTGGCCGGTGGCGTCGTAGAGCTCGCTGTTTTTCGACGCCTTGTACTGGGCGAAGTTGTAGATCGCCGGGAGGTCCTGGGAGACCGCGGCCATCATCCCGAAGACCATCGAGACCAGGGCCAGGACCCCGAGTCCGAGCAGGACGAAGAGCACGCGCAGCTTCTTCAGCCGGGGCTTGGCTGGCTTGGTCGGGGAGGCCGGGGGAGCGGGCGGTACTTCCTCGCCACGCCGCCGGCGCTTTATTCCTAGGGGCGCCATCAAGAGGGGTCACGGCTCGGCGTGGCTCAACCCGCCGAGCGGAGGCGGCAGTCTAGCATTCGGCAAATGGCGGATTTGACGGGCAACGCGGTCGACGTGCTGCCGGAGGGGCGGCTCGCCGAGCAGCTCTCCGGGGGCAGGCCGCTGCGCGTGAAGCTGGGGATCGACCCGACCACCGCCGACATCCACCTCGGCCACACGGTGGTGCTGCAGAAGCTGCGTGAGTTCCAGGACGCCGGCCACACCGTCGTCCTCATCATCGGCGACTTCACCGCCCGCGTCGGCGACCCGAGCGGGCGCTCCAGCACCCGGCCACTGCCCTCGGCGGAGGAGATCGAGGCCAACGCGGCGACCTACCAGGAGCAGGCGTTCAAACTTCTCGACCGCGAGCGCACCGAGGTCCGCTTCAACAGCGAGTGGCTGCGGATGGAGCCGGAGGCGCTGCTCGGCCTGTTGGCGCAGACGACCGTGGCCCGCCTGCTCGAGCGCGACGACTTCCAGAAGCGGCTCGCGGCCGGGCAGCCGATCGCCGCCTTGGAGCTGCTCTACCCGCTGCTGCAGGGCTACGACTCCGTCGCCGTCGAGGCCGACCTCGAGCTCGGCGGCACCGACCAGAAGTTCAACCTGCTCTTCGGCCGCGACATCCAGGGCGCCTACGGCCGGAAGCCGCAGTCGATCCTGACGATGCCGATCCTGGTCGGCACCGACGGCGTCAAGAAGATGAGCAAGTCGCTCGGCAACTACGTCGGCGTCACCGACGCGCCGGAGGAGATGTTCGGCAAGCTGATGAGCATCCCCGACGCGGCGATGGTCGAGTACTACCGGCTGCTGCTCAGCGCCGAGCCACCCGCCAGCCCACCGAACGAGGCCAAGCGCGAGCTGGCGCGGCGGATCGTCGACCGCTTCCACGGCGAGGGTGCCGGGGCCGGGGCGGAGGAGCACTTCAACCGCGTCATCCGCGACCACGGCGTTCCCGCCGAGATCCCCCGCTGGGATATCGATCCCGCTGCCGGCAGCGAGCCCGGCGTGGTCCTGTTGCCGAAGCTGATTGGCTCCGGCTTCGAGCTCAGCTCGAGCGAGGCGCGGCGCCTGATCAAGCAGGGCGGGGTCAAGATCGACGGCGAGACGGTCGCGCCCGATATCCTCGAGCTACCCCGCAAGGCGCTTGACGGCAGGGTTCTGCAGGTCGGGAAGCGGCGCTTCCTCGAGCTCTACGACAGCGCCGCCTGAGCCTCGCGGCCAGGCACTAGGCAAACCTCCGTCAGAGCGCTATACTCCCGCGTCCTTCTGGGGCTGCCTGTTTGGAGCCCCATGCGTGAAGAGCGTCGAAACCCGGCGTTGAGGCGCAGCGGTCTTTGAAAACTGAGCAGCGTGCACTCCGCGGACCCATCAACAGGTCTGCGGAATGTTTGAGCCCGATCCATCCGGCGCGCCAGCGCACTGGATGGTCTGATTTACCCGTCATACCGGCCGTCGTACTTGTGTACTCGGCGGCCATCAAGGCATGACAGCTCTTTGTGAGTACCTTTCACGGAGAGTTTGATCCTGGCTCAGGACGAACGCTGGCGGCGTGCTTAACACATGCAAGTGGTGCGACGAACCAGGGCTTGCCCTGGGGCTAAGCCGCGAACGGGTGAGTAACACGTG
>DASYJK010000065.1:0-11767 GCA_035996525.1 Solirubrobacterales bacterium | reverse complement strand
TCTCGTAGCAACCGCCGGGCAACCTCCGACAGGTCGAGCCGCCGGTGGGCCGATTTCCCACCGCCTGCGTGGCTTTTCGGCCCATCGGCCGGGGAAGTGATCTCTTCGCCGAGCCTTGAGAAAGCGGTGAGGACTTCGGGGCCGACCTCGTAGCAGCAGGGGCCGATCCCGGGTCCGATCGCGGCGTCGGTGGCGCCGACCGCCCCAGCACCGGCGGCGACGATCCCAGCGGCGAGACCGCGCCAGCCGCAGTGCAGCATCGCCACCCCGCCGGGACCGGAGAGGGCGACCGGCAGGCAGTCGGCGGTGAAGACGAGGGGCGCCAGGCCGGGCGTGGCGACGACGTGGCCGTCGACCTCGGGGACAGCGCTCCCCGGCGACGCGAACGGGCTTGGCTCCTGCGGCCCCGCGTGGAAGGCGAGCTCGGCGCCGTGGACCTGGAGGCCGATCGGAATCTGGGCCGGATCGAGGCCCAGGGCCGCCGCGAGCCGCTGCCGGTTCCCGACCACGGCATCGTTGTCGTCCTCGGTGAGCACGCCAAGGTTGAGGCGGTCGAAGGGAGCCTCGCTCACTCCCCCGACCCGGGTCGCGAACGCGGCCCGCGCACCACCCAGGTCAGCCTCCAACCAGCGCACGCCTTCGCTCTCACGCCACTCCATCCGCCTAACTAAGCAGATGCGGGGCCTCGCGCGGCCACCAGGGCCGTGGTCAGCTCCTGCTCGCGATCGGCGATTTCGCCGTCGAGCTTGGCCCGCTGGGCGGCCCGCAGGCCGCGGCCGAGGGCGGGGCCCTGCGGGATCCCGGCCGCGATCAGGTCGGCGCCGTCGATCTCCAGCTCGACCGCGCGCCAGCGGGCGACGTAGTCGTCGAGCCACTCCGTACCCAGGGCACGGGCCAGGGCCAGCGCCACAGGGTCGTGGCCGCGGGCGAGCTCGACCGCGTCCGAGGGCCGCTCCGGCGCCGCCACGACGAGCTCGATCTCGCTGCCGGGAGGGCCGGCGACCGCCGCGAGCAGCGCCTCCGGGCGCGGCGCCTCGCCGGCCCAGAGCGGCGAGGCGAGCAGCTCCTCGACCCGCGCCGCCAGCTCGACCCCGCCCTCGCGCGGGGCCAGCAGACCCCACTCGACCAGCAGGCCCAGCCCGCTCACGGCGGACGCTTCGGCGGCCAGTCGCAGCAGCTCGGCCCGGCGGCGCTCGGGCGAGACGGTGGCGAGATCGGCCGCCCGCAGCAGCGCCGCGGTCTCCGGCTCGAGCGCGAATCCGAAGCGGGCCGCGTAACGGGCGGCTCGGATCGCCCTGGTCGGGTCGTCGGTGAAGGAGCGCGAGTGCAGTACCCGCAGCAGGCCCGCCCCGAGATCGGCGCGGCCGCCGTGGGGGTCGATCAGGTGGGTCTCCTCCCGCAACGGGATCGCCATCGCGTTGACGCTGAAGTCGCGCCGCCCCAGGTCGGCCTTGATCGATGGCGCCGGCTCCACCACGGGCAGAGCGCCGGGGTGCGGATAGGACTCAGAGCGGGCGCTGGCGATGTCCAGCTCATGGCCGTCGACGATGACCTTGGCGGTGGCGAAGCGCTCGTGGGAGACCGGCTCGGCACCGAGCTTTGCCGCCAGCGCCGCGGCGTCGCCCTCGACGACGACATCGAGGTCGGCGCGACCGCGGCCGAGCAGCAGATCGCGGACGGCGCCGCCGACGACGTAGACCGGCTCGGCACTCGCCGAGCCGATCGCCTCCAGCTCCGGATAGGCGCCGCGCAGCGCCCCGGCGAGATCCTCGATCGGCTTTCCGGCGCTTGACATAGGTCCCTTCCCTACCATGATCGCCAGCACGGATGGCCAGTCGAGACACAGGTGGGGCCGACGGGCCGGAGGCGCGACAGCGCGAGCTGCTGGCACGGCGGCAGGCGCGACAACGCGAAAGGGGGCGCCAGACCAGGCGGCGGCGCCTGCTCGCGATCGGCACCCTCGGTCTCGCGGCAGCCGCGATCGTCGCCATCGCCCTGGCCAGCGGCGGCGGCGATTCCGGCGGCGCCCAGCACGACTCCGCCGCTTCGCACCCGGGAACCGGAGGCAAGGCGAACCCCCCAGCCGCCGCAACCGGATCCACCCTCGTCCGCAACGCCACCCCGCAGCCGGGCTGGGAACCGCACACCGGTCCGGTGCCGATCCTCGAGTACCACGTGCTCGGCGCCCCAGCCGCCGACGCGCCCTATCCGGAGCTCTACGTCAGCCGGCCCGACTTCCACCAGCAGATGGGCTGGCTCGACCAGCACGGGTACGAAGCGGTGACGCTGGAACAGGTCGAGCGGGCCTGGTACCACGGCGGCACCCTGCCGGCGAAACCGGTGGTGATCTCCTTCGACGACGGCTACCGGCCGCAGTTCACCTATGCCCTGCCGGAGCTGCGCAAGCACGGCTGGCCGGGAGTCCTCAACCTCAAGGCCGAAGGCTCCGACCTCTACGAAAGCAACGTCAAGGCGATGATCGCCGCCGGCTGGGAGCTGGCCTCGCACACGATCGACCACTCCGACCTGACCACTCTGGGCGCCGCCGAACTGCAGCGCGAAACCGCCGGTGCGCGGGCGATCCTGCGCCGCGAGTACGGCGTCCCGGTCAAGGACTTCTGCTACCCGGCGGGCCAGTTCGACGCGACCGTGATCGCCGCCGTCGAAGCCGCCGGCTACGTCACCGCGACGACCGAGATCGCCGGCGAAGCCGACCGCGAATCCCCTTACGAACTGGCCCGCTTCGAGATCCTCGGCTCCTCTGGCGTCACCGGCCTGGCAGCAGACCTCGCCTCGCACTGAGGGCTATCCCGGCAGGGATGGAACGTCTTGTACTTTTTCGCGGCCGACCATCGGGCGACAGCCAAAGACGCGACTCGAAAAAGTTAAGTGGAATCCCTGCCCGGATAGCCCTCAAAGCCTGACCGGAATGCCGTCAGCCGCCAACCGCTCCTTGGCCTCGCGCACGCGGTACTGGCCGTAGTGGAAGATCGAGGCGCAGAGGACGGCGTCGGCACCACCGGCCGAGATCGCCTCGCTCAGGTGCGCCAGCTCGCCGGCGCCGCCGGAAGCGATCACCGGGACCGAGACCGCGTCGGCAACCGCCCGGGTCAGCTCGATGTCGTAGCCGTCGTTGGTGCCGTCGCGGTCCATGCTGGTCAGCAGCACCTCCCCCGCCCCGCGCTCGACCGCTTCCCGGGCCCAGCCGACCGCGTCGAGGCCCTCGACCCGCTTGCGGCCGCCATTGACGTAGACCCCCCACTCCTCGCCGTCGCGCTTGGCGTCGATCGCAATCACCACGCACTGGGCGCCGAAGTGGTCGGCCAGCTCGGTCAGTAGCTCCGGCCGGGCCAGGGCGGCGGAGTTGACCGAGACCTTGTCGGCGCCGGCGTCGAGCACCGCCTGCGCGTCCGCGACCGAGCGGATGCCGCCGCCGATCGTGAACGGGATGAAGACGTTGTCGGCGGTGCGCCGGGCCAACTCGACGATCGTCTCGCGCTTCTCATGCGAGGCGGTGATGTCGAGGAAGACGAGCTCGTCGGCGCCCTCGGCGTCATAGCGCTCGGCCAGCTCGACCGGGTCGCCGGCATCGCGCAGGCCGACGAAGTTGGTCCCCTTGACGACGCGCCCGGCGTCGACGTCGAGACAGGGGATGACCCGTTTCAGAACCATCAGCTCAGGCTAGGGCAGCGATGCCCTCGGCGACGCTGAACCTGCGCTCGTAGAGGGCGCGGCCGACGATCGCGCCTTCGAGGTTGGGAGCGGCATCGCGGGCCAGATCTTCGAGATGGGTGAGATCGCCGACGCCGCCGGAGGCGATGATCTTCGAGTCCGTGGCCGCCGCGATCTCGTTGAGCTGATCCAGCGCCGGCCCTTCCATCGTGCCGTCGACCTCAATCGCGGTGCAAAGGAAGCGAGCGACGCCCCGACGCGAGAGTTCAGCGATGGCGTCTGAGAAATCGACTCCGCTGCCCTCGGTCCACCCCGCCAGTGACACCTGCCCGCCACGAGTGTCCACAGACACGACAATCCGATCCCCGTAGGCGTTGACCATCGTCTGCAGGAACTCGGGATCTCGAATCGCAGCCGTTCCGATCACCGCCCGCTCCGCACCGGCGTTGAGCACCGCCGCCACGGCTTCGTCGTTCCGCAGGCCGCCGCCGACCTGGATCGGGCACTCGACCGCGGCGGCGATCCGCCGCACCGCCTCCAGGTTGCGCGGCTCGCCCGTCTTGGCGCCGTCGAGGTCGACCACGTGCAGGAACTCGGCCCCTTCGCCCGCCCAGCGGGCGGCGGCGTCGACCGGGTCGGCGTCGTAAGTCGTCTCGCGCTCGTAGTCGCCCTGCAGCAGCCGCACCGCCTGGCCGCCGCGGATGTCGATGGCGGGATAGAGGATCACGCCGGGACGGAGGCGCAGATCCCGGCGAAGTTGGAGAGCAGCCTCAGCCCGGCGGCGCTCGACTTCTCGGGGTGGAACTGGACGCCGAAGACGTTGTCGCGCTCGGCCGCGCAGCTGAAGCGCGAGCCGTAGGCAGCACTGCCGAGCAGCTCGGCCGGCCGCGCCCGTGGAGCAAAGGAGTGGACGAAGTAGAAGGGGGTCTCGGAGTCGATCCCCTCGACCAGGCGCGAGTCGTGCTCCCAACGCACCGGCGACCAGCCGATGTGGGGGACCTTGAGGCCGGCGGCGTCGAGGCCGTCGACCTCGCCCTCGAGCAGCCCCAGGCCGGCGGCGCCGCCGAGCTCGGTGGTCGAGTCGAAGAGCAGCTGCAGGCCGAGGCAGATGCCGAGGATCGGGATTCCGGCGCCGCGACGCTCCTCGATCAGCTCGTCGAGGCCGAGCTCGCGGACCCGTTCCATCGCCCGCGGGAAGGCGCCGACGCCGGGCAGGACGAGGCCGTCGGCGGCGCGCACCTGTTCGGGATCGGCCGTGATCGTGGCGGTGACGCCGACGTGCTCCAGCGCCTTCTCGACCGAGCGCAGGTTGCCCATCCCGTAGTTGAGGATCGCGATCCGAGTGGTCACTCGCTCAGCGTCCCCTTGGTCGAGGGCACGCCGCTCTCCTCGGGGTCGATCGAGACGGCGACCCGCAGAGCGCGGGCGAAGGCCTTGAAGCAGCCCTCGATCATGTGGTGGGCGTTGGTGCCGTAACGGACGGAGACGTGCAGGGTCAGCTTGGCGCTGTTGGCGACGGCGCGGAAGAACTCCTCCGCCAGCTCGGTGTCGAAGCCGGCGATCGAGGTCGTCGGCAGGTCGGCGTCGAAGTGACAGAAGGGACGGCCGGAGATGTCGATCGCACACTCGGCCAGCGACTCGTCCATCGGCACCACGGCGGAGCCGTAGCGGCGGATCCCGGCGCGGTCCCCCAGCGCCTCGTCGAGCGCCTGTCCGAGCACGATGCCGACATCCTCGACCGTGTGGTGAGCACCGGTCTCGAGGTCGCCGTTGGCCTCGACCAGCAGGCCGAGCCGGCCGTGACGGGCGAGCAGGTCGAGCATGTGGTCGAGGAAGCCGACGCCGGTCGCGGCACTCGCCTCCCCCCCGTCGAGATCGAGCGAGAGCCTGATCTGGGTCTCAGCCGTGCTGCGCTCTCTGCTGGAAGTTCTGATCATCGCCTAATCATCGCTGACTCGCCGTGAACGGGGAAGCCCTCGGCCCGGGCGAGGGCGTCGGCTTGCGGCGCCAGCGCCCTGGCGGCCTCGGCGCCGATCTCGACCTGGGAGATCCGGCGGCGGAAGGTCGCGGGCCCGAGCGGGCCCGAGAAGCGCCCGGCGCCGCCGGTCGGCAGCACGTGGTTGGAGCCGGCGACGTAGTCGCCGAAGGCGGTGGCGCCGAGGCGGCCGACGAAGACGCAGCCGGCGGTGCTCACCCGCCCCGCCGCCAGGGCGGCGTCCTCCTCCAGCAGCTCCAGGTGCTCGGGGGCGTAGGCGTTCGCCAGCTCGATCGCGGCCTCCAGCTCGGGGACCTGGACCAGGGCCAGGGGCGCGTCGGTGACCGACGGGCGCGAAGCCGCCGCGGCCTCGGTCGCGGCGGCGATCGCGTCGAGCACGTGCTCCTCGACCGCGACCGCGACCAGCGGGCTTTCGGGCCCGTGCTCGGCCTGAGCGCAGAGGTCCAGCGCGGCCCACTCGACGTCGGTGTCGTGGCCGGCGACCAGCATCAGCTCCGAAGGCCCGGCCAGCGAGTCGATCCCGACCGTGCCGGAGACCGCCCGCTTCGCCTCCCGCACCCAGGCGTTGCCGGGGCCGGCGATGACGTCGACGGGGGCGATCGTCTCGGTGCCGTGGACGAGCGCGAAGATCGCCTGCGCCCCGCCCATCGCGTAGATCTCCTCGACCCCGCAGAGGGCCGCCGCCGCGAGCACCAACGGGTGCACGCGACCGTCCGTCCCCGGCGGCGAGGCGAGCGCGATCCGCTCCACCCCGGCCACCTGAGCCGGGATCGCGCACATCAGCACGCTCGACGGGTAGGCGGCACGCCCACCGGGGGCGTAGATGCCGGCGGCGCCGACCGCGACCTCGCGGACCGTCACCGCCTGTCCCTGCGGAAGCTCGACGCTGGTCTCGGAGCCGAGCTGGGCCTCGGCGACGGAGCGGACGTTGGCCGCCGCCATCTCCAGCGCCTCGCGCAGGGCCGGCTCGACCGCGGCCAGGGCCGCCTCCCCGGCCCCCGGCTCGACCCGCAGCGCCGCCGGCGCCCGCTCGGTCGCGTCGTAGAGTGCGGTCAGCTGCAGCAGGGTCGCGTCGCCGCCGTCGATCACCTCGCGCTCGATCGGGCGCACATCGACCGCGGGCGCCGACTCGGCCGCCCAGGAGCGCAGCGCCGCGGCCGTCTCCGCCGCTCCCTCCCACTCGAAGCGGCGAACCCTCACTTCGCCGCCGCTTCTCTCAATTTCGCCGTCAGCTCGTCGACCTCGGCGGCGCGCAGCTTGTGGGCGACCCGGTTGGCGACGAAGCGGGCGGTGCATTCGAGGATCTCCTCGCGCACCTCGAGGTCGTTCTCCTCCAGGGTTCGGCCGGTGGCGACGAGGTCGACGATGCCGTCGCCGAGCCCGATCAGCGGCGCCAGCTCGACCGAGCCCTTGACCTCGATCAGTTCGATTTGGCGCCCGGTCCGCTCGAAGTACTCGGTAGCGATGCGCGGGTACTTGGTCGCGATCCGCATCATCCCCAGGCGCCGCTGGGACTCGCCCATGCGCTCGTCGCCCTTACGGCCGGCGAGGACCATGCGGCAGCGGCCGAAGCCGAGGTCGAGCAGCTCGTAGACCATGCGGTCGGCCTGCTCCAGCAGCACGTCCTTGCCGGTGATGCCGACGTCGGCGGCGCCGGCCTCGACGTAGGTGGGGACATCGGAGGGGCGCATCGTCACCAGCGTCATCCCCTCGGTCTCGAAGATCAGCGAGCGCGAGTCGCCGCGCACCTCGGAGGTGTCGATCCCGGCGCCGTCGAGGATGTCGAGGGTCTCACCGAAGAGGGCGCCACGCGGCACCGCCAGCTTCAGCGGCCCGTCGGGCTTGGCCGGGCTCAACCCGGCGACCTGGAAGTTCATCGATCCCCCACCGTTTCGCGCCGCGACTCCTCCTCCATCTGGGCGACGTGGACGCGCTCCAGGTAGAGGGCGAAGCCGGCCGCGGGCAGGTCGACGCCGAAGCGCTCGAGCAGGCGGTCGTAGCGACCGCCGCCGCCGAGCACGTGCCCGACCGCCGGGTCGTAGACCTCGAGGATGGCGCCGCTGTAGTAGCCGAGGTCGCGCAGCAGGCCCAGATCGATCTGGACCCGGTCGGCGACGCCGCGACGCTCGAGCTCCTCGAAGGTCTCCTGCAGTCGCGCCGTCGCTCGCTCGACCGCGACGCCGCCGAGCCCGCGCGCCTGCTCGAGGATCTCGCTGCCGCCGCGCATCTGCGAGAGCGCGACGCAGGTGGCGCACTGATCGTCGTCGATGCCCTCGACGGCGGAGAGCTCGGCCTCGAGGCCGACCAGGTCGTGTGTCGCCAGGCGGTTGATGATCGAGTCGCGGGCCTCGCCCTCGACCCCGAACTCGGTCAGCAGCTGGCGGTAGAGGTCGGCGTCGCCGAGCCCGATCACGGCGCGGTCGAGCCCGGCGGCGTTCAGCGCCGCTTCCAGCACCTCGACGATCTCGGCCGTGCCCTGCGGCGCCGGCAGGCCGATCAGCTCGACCCCGGCCTGGATGAACTCGCGCATCTGGCCGCGCTGCGGGCGTACCGCGCGATAGGTGCTCGCCATGTAGCTGAAGCGGTGCGGCGGCTCGGCGCCGGCGAGGCGGCCGGCGACCAGGCGGGCGATCGGCACGGTCATGTCCGAGCGCAGCGCCAGCAGGTCGCCGCTCTCGTCGAAGAAGCGGTAGGAGCCGCCGCCGGTGCGGCCTTCGCCGCGGGCCAGGACCTCGTCGTATTCGATCGCCGGCGTCACCACCTCGCCGTAGCCGCGGGCTTCGAAGACCTCGAGCAGGGCGCGCTGCAGGCGTCGCAGCTCCCGCATCTCATCGGGGAGCACGTCACGGGTTCCGGGCGGGATCGGATGAATCATCGGCCTGTTGACCTTACGAGGGGCGGAGCGAAAGCCCTGCTAGGCAGGGACCTCGGCGGAGACGCGCTCGATCTGGGCGCCGAGCCCGCGCAGGCGCTCGTCGATCCGCTCGTAGCCGCGATCGATCTGGCGGATGTTGCCGATGTGGGAGGTCCCGTCGGCCGCCAGGGCGGCGATGAGGATCGCCATCCCGGCGCGGATGTCGGGGCTCTCGACGCGCTCGCCGTGAAGCCGGCTCGGACCGCTGACGATCGCCCGGTGAGGATCGCAGAGCGTGATCCGAGCGCCCATCGCGACCAGCTTGTCGACGAAGAAGAGGCGGTTCTCGAACATCTTCTCGAAGATCAGGATCTCGCCCTCGGCCTGGGTCGCCAGGGCCAGCGCGATCGAGGTCAGGTCGGCCGGGAAGGCCGGCCAGGGCCCGTCCTCGATCTTCGGGATCGCGTCGCCGAGGTCGGATTCGATCTGCAGGCTCTGCCCGGCGGGGACGACCATGTCATCGCCGTCGATGTCCGAGCGCAGGCCGAGCCGGCGGAACTGGCGGCGGACCATCATCAGATCGGCGGCGACGACGTCGCGAATCCGCACCTCGCCTCCGGTCGCGGCGGCCAGCGCCATGAAGCTGCCGACTTCGATGTGGTCGGGGCAGATCGTGAACTCGGCGCCGCCGAGGCTCTCGGCGCCGTTGACGACCATCACGTTGGAGCCGATCCCGTCGACCGGGGCGCCCATCTCGGTCAGCAACCGCGCCAGGTCCTGGACGTGGGGCTCGGAGGCGGCGTTGGAGATCTTCGTCTGCCCGGGGGTCAGCGCCGCCGCCATCAGCGCGTTCTCGGTCCCCATCACCGAGGGCTCGTCCATGAAGATCTCGCAGGCGCAGAGCCCGCCGGGGGCCCGCAGCTCGATCCAGCGATTGCCGTCGACGCGGGCGCCGAGGTCCTTGAAGGCGTCTAGGTGGGCGTCGAGCCGGCGGCGGCCGATGAAGTCGCCCCCCGGCGGCGGCATCCGCGCCTCGCCGAAGCGCGCCAGCAGCGGTCCCGCGAGCAGGAAGGAGGCGCGAATCCGGCTCGAGAGCTCCTCGTCGACGGTGGTCTCGGTGACGCCGCGGGCGCAAAGGCGGACGCTGTTGTCGCCGACCCAGGCAACCTCGACGCCGAGCTGCTCGAGCAGGGCGATCTGGGCCTCGGTATCGCGGATCCGCGGCACCCGGTGCAGCAACAGCTCCTCCTCGGTCAGCAGGCAGGCGGCGAGGATCGGCAGCGCCGCGTTCTTGTTGCCGGCGACTGTCAGCTCTCCAGAGAGCGGCACGCCGCCCTCGATGACGAATTTCTCACTCACGACGGCTAGGGTAACGACCGGCATGGGGAGAGGCTGGAAGATCGGCATCGGAGCGCTCGTGGCGCTGATCGCGCTGCTTGGAATCAATGCGCTCCTGATCGACGGCGAAACGAAGTCAGCCGCCATCACCGTGCCCGGCGGCAAGCTCCTGGACCTCCCCGGAGGAGAAATTCAGGTCGTCGAAGGAGGGCCGGCGAAAGGTAGCCCGATCGTCCTCATCCACTGTTTCACCTGCGCGATCGACTGGTGGGACGGCGTCAGGCCGGCGCTGGAACGCCGCCACCGCGTCATCGTCGTCGATCTGCTCGGCCACGGAGGCTCCGAAAAGCCGGGGTCCGGGTACTCGATCGAAAATCAGGCGAGGATCGTCGCCGCGGCACTCACCAGGCTCGGAGTCCACGATGCCGAGGTCGTGGGCCACTCACTCGGAGGCCCGATCTCCGTCGCCCTGGCCGAACAATCGCCGCGGCTGGTCAACCGCCTGGTCCTGATCGACAGCATTCCTGACGACTCCTACGGCAACGTCGGCATCATCGGCGAACTGCCCTTCAAGCCTGTGCTCGGACAGCTGCTCTGGAGAGTCAAGCCCGACGCGACGATCCGTGACGGCCTCGGCGTCGCCTTCGCGCCTGGATTCGACGTTCCCGATGCCTTTGTAGACGACGTCAAGCGAATGACCTACAGCGCCTATACGGGATCCCACGACGCCTTCGGCGAATACACCGGCGACAGGCCGATCCCCGAGCGAGCGGCCGCCACGGGGAAGCCGGTTCTGGCGATCATGGGCGCCGAGGAGCAGATCGCCAAGGACCCACGGGTAGCGCTGGCCGCCTACCGCGCCGGAGACCCAGACGCGATCACCCGTCTGATCGCCGGCGCCGGCCACTCCCCGGAAGTCGAGAAGCCCGCCGAGACCGCCCACCTGATCCTCGAATTCGGCTCTGAATAGCGCTTTCCAGGCACAGAATGCAAGGCCGGTTGCATCTCCGGGTTGCCGTCCGGAGACCTCCGTACCTTACGAACCTATGTTCGACTCAAGCAAAAACATAAGCACCCGGCTGGCCGACGCCGCCGACCTCCTGATCGACTTCGCGACCCTCGGCGAGTACGGCCTCGAGCCCACCGCCAAGGCAGCCCCAAACTGCGAGACCCGCCACCGCCGGCCCCTGCCCGCACCCGCGGCCCGTCCTCGCCGCCTCGGAGCTCCCACCCTGGTCCTGGCGACCGAGAAGCAGTCACGTCGTCGCCATCAGATCGAAGGCCCCTTTCTTCTTCGTCCCTAAACGACGCCCGGGCCGTGATTAGACGCGAGTCCGGGGCGTTCTAGTAGCGAGCGGGAAGCTGACGACACGTGGCGCCGCGTGGCAGCGCCACGCAAGCCGCGGGCCGGCGGCTTAGCGCGCTGCTAATAGGACGCAGCCGGGCCGCGGCTAAGCGCGGCCCGGGCGTCACGAAGAACCGGCGGCGACCTACTCTCCCAGGGGGTTGCCCCCCAAGTACCATCGGCGCAGAGTGGCTTAACTGCTCTGTTCGGAATGGGAAGAGGTGTTTCCCACTCGCTATGCGCCACCGGAATTTTGCGAGACGCTCGGTGGAGCTTGAAAACTGCACAAGGCCTTCAGAGTAAAATAATCAAATATCCGTCAAGCCCTCGACCCATTAGTACCGGTCGGCTGAACGCATTACTGCGCTTACACCGCCGGCCTATCAACCTGGTGGTCTACCAGGGGTCTTACTCCCTCAAGGGGATGGGAGAGTTCATCTCGAGGACGGCTTCCCGCTTAGATGCTTTCAGCGGTTATCCGTTCCGTGCGTAGCTAACCTGCGATGCCCTTGGCAGGACAACAGATACACCAGCGGCACGTTCATCCCGGTCCTCTCGTACT